>NZ_JAIZ01000075.1 GCF_000710465.2 Kitasatospora sp. MBT63
GCACTGGAGGTCGGCTCGGCCTCGGTCCGACGGGCGCGGACGGCCTGGCGGATGCGGACGAACAGGTTGTCAGGCTCGGGTCGGGCGAGGGCCTCGGCGAGCGCGGCCGAGATGGGCTCGGCATCCTCCTGGCTCTCGGCGCCCGGGGCCAGGCGCTGCCGCTTGGGCGTGTGCCCGGCCTGTTCAAGCTGACGGCGGGCCTCGGCTTCGGCTCGGCGCTGCTGGAGACCGCCGATCACGTCGTCGTAGAGCTGCTGGAGCTCACCGGAGGTGAGCAGTCGGACGTCATCGCGTTCGCCGCCAGCGGCCTGGACGACACCCACGACGTTCTCCAGCTTGATGCCGTTGCCCTCGGTGGCCTGGCTGACGGCGTGGTCGTAGCCGTTGTTCGCCACCAGGTGCCAGGCCCCCGTCTTGATCTGGACGCCCGCGCGGAACTCGGAGACGGCCTCGCCCTCGAAGAGCAGGTCGAGGTCGTCCTCGGCATCGTCTCCGCCGGTCAGGCCGAGCAGGGAGCGCAGGTAGCGGGTCCACTCGATTGCGCGGCGGCCCGAGGTGGCCGCCTCATACTCGGCCCACCACTCCAGGCACTGCTCCAGCGAGCCGTGCCCGGCGACCAGGTTGGACGGCTTGCCCTTGAGGAGTTCACCGATTCGGGTGAGCAGCTCGAAGGGCGCCATGTTGCCCTTCCAGGCGGTCTTGTTGTGCGCGCCGGCCAGCTCCTGGACGGCGTCCTTGCCGTCCTGGGTCTTGGCGAGGTACTCGCCGAGCCGTTCGGCGTCGGCGACGGTCTTGAGCCGCTCGAAGTGGACGCCGTGGCCCTCTCCGTGGCACTTGCAGTCGGGGATCTCGCAGCTCAGGGACGGCTCGAAGGTGGGGTCGATCGCCTTGAGGCTGTCCCTCCAGGTCAGGCGCCAGTGCTCCTGCCACTCGGCCAGGTCCTCCTCCTCCGGCTCGAACGTGCCGGTGATCTTGCGGTCCCAGCCCTTGCCCTCGGTCCGGCCACCGACCAGCACGATCGCGTGGATGTGCGGGTGGAACCCGTTGCCGAGACCGACCGTCAGCTCGGTCGCCCGGATCATGCCGATGTAGCCGATCCGGCCGCGGATGCCGTCGGGGTCGCCGTCCTCGGGCCGCCCGGCCCACGTGCCGCCGGTGATCAGGCGCTGGTAGGCCCCGGCCTTACGGACCTTGCCCCGGGCGGCCTCACGGGCTGCTGTGAGGCCGTGGGCGGCCTCCTGGAGCCACTCGACGGCCTTCTCCCGGACGTCCTCCATCGCCTTCTTCTTCTGGCCCTTGGGCGCGGCGCGGCGGGCCGCGTCGATCGCCTCCCGCCGGCGGGCCCAGGTGTCGGCCACGTTGAGCTTGGCCGCGAGGATCGCCGCCTTCGCCGCCTCCCGCTCGGCGAGGGGGGCGGAGCGGGAGCCCTGGATGGCGTCCATCAGGTCGGCGAGGCGGCTGGCGCGGGTGTGCCGGGGGGTGAACGTGACGGCGTAGGCCGACCCACCAGCCTTGATCCACTTCACGATCGCGCTGCTGATCTCCCGCGAGCGGCGGTTGCGGATCTTGGCGGAGCAGATCGGGCACAGCCAAATCCGGCCGCACTTGAGCACGCCGAGCAGCACCGAGTAGCCCTCGGCGGTCTGGGCCTGGATGGCCCCGGTGTCGGGGTCCATGACGGCCCGGCCGCACGCGCGGCACGCGCGGTCGCCGGTGATCTGCCACAGCGTTCGGCGCCCGGCGTACCGGCGGGACGCGCTGCGGCGGGCCTTCTCCTGGCGGGCGAGGTCCGGGTCGGTACGGGCGGCGCGGGCCGCGGCGGTGGTCTCCAGGTCGGCCGGGCGCGTGCCGTACGGCCCGGCCTCACTGCCGGGTTCGTGGTGGTGCTGCTTGTCGCGGTCGATGCCGTTCGTCGTGGCCGGGGCCTGCGAGAGGGGGAGCCCCCTCTCGCGCTCTCCCCCACCGCCCGTCTGCCCTCCGCCGGTCGTTGCAGCGGCCGGAAACTCTGTTGTTCTTTTCCCTAGCCGGGCCGGGTGCGGCCGGGGGCCAGAAAAGCGCCGTTGACCTGCGGAAACAGGGGCTTCAACCCCGGACACCGGGACGGGTGCTGACGCCCCGTTCTGTGCGGGTGTGGCCGGTTCGCCGGATTGGATGCGCTTTGACCGCTTTCGGCATGCGTCGGAGCAGTAGGTCGCGGCGACCTTGCCCGGAACGGCCCTGACGGCGCGTCGGCACATCGGGCACTTCGGCCGCTTCGGCCGGCGGACCGGTCCACCGTCAGCCGGGCGCTCGACCGCGTGTGCGGGAGCGACGTCCGGGCCGCTGGCCTGGGGGTGCGCGGGGTGCGCACCCGGGTGTGCACCGGTGTGCACCGAAGTCTGGTGGGGTGTTGCGCCGGAGGGCGGTTCACCCGTTACGCTGGTCAAGCGTCGGGTTCCTCTGCTGTCGTTCGCCGGTTCAGTGGCGACAGTTCGGGGGGTTCGGCCAGCGGGGTCCGGGTCGGCAAACCCGTTCCGCACCAGCCTTTGTGCAGGCGATCATCATGCCCCACGAAGGCTCAACGTGAGGCGCACGGCGCGAAAGTGGACCGTGTGACCTAGAAGACCGTCAGGGCCCGTCCCCCTCACCGGGGGACGGGCCCTGCGGCGTTTTCGCTGGTCAGTCCTCGTCAGGGGTGAGCCCGTGGCGGCGCTCCCACTCCCGGGTGCAGCTCTGCACCACGGACGGATTCATCTGGTACTCGCCGGACTCGGACGCCTTGATGGCGGCGACCAGCTCTTCCATCGTGAAGTCGCCAACGAGCTTGCTGGGCCAGGGGTAGACGGTCATCAGGCCACCTCCTGGGCGGCGGCGTGCCGGGCGAGCACGTTGCGGACGGTGGTGGCGGAGCAGCCCACCTGACGGGCGATCTCGCGCTGGCTGGTGCCCTCGGCGGCGGCGCGGATGATCTGCTGGTCGCGGGCGTCGCGGGCCGCCTCGTCTCCGGCGTCGTCGTCCTCGTCGTCGGTGTCAACCTGCTGGTCAGAGCCGGTGCGCACCTGGGTGTGCACCTCGGTGCGCACCTCGTTCGGGACGGACTGCAGCCAGCGGTCGGCGGGGAACTGGGCGGGCTGCTCGACGGCCTGGTCCTCGACCACCTCGGCCTCCGGGTAGGAGTCCGTGGCGTAGGTGGCGGTGACGACCTCCGCCGGCTCCTCGACGGCGGGCGGCTGCTCGACGGTCGGGGTGGTCGGCGGCTCGACGGCGACCGGGACCACCGGGGCCGGGGCGGCGGGGAGTTCCGCCGGCTGCTGCCCGGGGGCGCGGTGGTACAGGGAGTCCAGCGCGGTCAGCGCGGTGCTGGCGGTGCGCTCGGCGTAGGCGGTGGACAGCTGCTGGCCGAGCCTCGGGTCGTTCTGGCCCAGGCCCTTGGCGAGCTTCCAGGCCGCCTTCGCCGAGCGGGTGCGGGTGCGCTCGTTCGGGTGGTGCTGGGCGCGGGCCTGGTGCCACTCGATCCGGCGAAGGGTCTCGCCGGTCTTCCGGTCGGCCTCGGCGTCGATCCCGGTCGAGGCCACGACGATCGAGCGGGCGAGGTAGCCGGCCATCTCGGCGGCGACGGTCATGGCCAGCGGGGTCACCGCGTTGACCATGGCGTGCTGGTAGTCGTGCTTGACCAGGGCGACCACAGCGCCGGTGACCGACCCGGCGAGCGGGATCAGCCACAGGCCGAGCCGCAGGCCCGTCGGGTAGGGCCGGGTGATCAGGGTCAGACCCACAAGGGTCAGGCCCAGCACGGCGGTTGCTCCCTCGCCTGCGGCGACGACGCCGACCGCGGTTCCCGAACTGCCGAACGCCGCCTTCATGTTGAAGAACGTGGCGACGGCTCCGGCAATGCCGACACCGCCCATCACCACGAAGATCAGACCGAGCACCACCCTGGCGGGGGTGCTGATGCGCTGGTGGGCGGGGGTGCGCACCTGGTGCGCAGGGGTGTGCGGGTCATACTCGACGGTGTGGTTCACGTGGGGCCTCTCCTCGTGGACTGCGGGCCGACCCCGGCTGCACGGGGTCGGCCGCTCTGCTAGTTGGCGTGGTCGACGGCGTCGGTGTACTCGACGGCCAGCACCACGTGGCGCGGGAACCAGGTGGTCCCGTACTCGATGACGCCCAGGCCGTCGTGCCTCACTGTGGTCCTGGTCAGGACCGGCTCCCCCTGCGGCACGCCGAAGCTCTGCGCGAGCTGGAGGCCGAGCAGGTCGACCGTGAAGTGGTCGGCCGTGACGACCGTGTGGCGCCCGGTCGCGGCCTCGATGCGGGCGACGTTGCCCGGCGGGGTGGACTCGACGGTCAGCAGCTCGGGGACCAGGTCCCCCAGCTCAATCGGGAACCACGAGTGGGACATGCGGATCACCTTGTCCCCGCGCTTCACCATGCCCGTGCGGAGGATCGCCGGCCTGCCGGGCTCCACCCCGAGGACGTCGCCGGCCGGGCCGGTCGTGGGGGTGACCTCGGCGGACAGGATCAGCGCCTCGTCCTCGGCCGCGTACTGCTCGCCGCGCTGGCGCGTCCCGTTGACCTTCACCCGCAGCACGGCGGACTCGTGCGGGCGGAACCGGGCCGCGAACCCGAGCCCGGTGACCGGGGAAGCGAAGCCCTCCATGCGGAGGACCTGGAGTGCGCGCTGGGCGGTCTTGGTGGCGACGTGCCACTGGTCGGCGATCTTGCGGACCGACGGGAGGCGCTCCCCGTCTGCGATCTGCCGGTCGGCGATCAGCCTCCGGTAGTGGTCGGCGATCGCCAGATAGCCGACGGATTCGGACGCCATGTCGAACAACTCCTTCTGCGGTGACGGAGGGTCAAGCCCCTTGCAGGGGACCGGGAACTACTGCTACAAAGCTCTGTAGTACCTCGGTACCACAGCGTAGTACCTAGGTACCCGCTTCGCGCAAGTGCCATCCGCAGAACCCCGCCCGGTCACCTCTCACAGCTCCCGGGCGGGGGGCGCCAACCCCTCCGTGAAGGGACCAGCAATGCCCGACGCTACCCCGAAGCCCCTCCCGATCCCCCCGATCACCCCGGCCGTCCGCAAGGCGGCCGGCACCGCCGCGGCCCGCCTCCTGCGCGCCCTGCTGGGTGGTGAGTCCCAGTGAGCACGCCGATCAACCTGCCCGGCCTGGGCGTCATCCGCCCGACCAACAAGACGGACTACCGCGCCGACCAGCCGCTCAGCGTCGAGGCCGTGCGCGACCTCATCCGACAGAAGTGGGTCCACTCGGTCCAGGTCAGCGACGGCCAGGGCGGCGCCGCCGAGTTCCACGCCACGTGCGAGCTCAACGGCAAGGCGTTCACCGTCACCGGCCAGATCGGGGGCCGCTGATGTTCGGCCGCGACCCCGAGAAGGCCAAGGCCAAGGCCCGCCAGCGCCGTTCGGCCGAGATCCGCCGCAACGACCGCGAGGGCCGCGCCGCCCTCGACGCCCGGCCGGAGAACCGCACGATCACCGCCTGGCACTCCGCCCCGCCGCGCCGCCACTGGTGGCAGTCCTCCTGACCCCGCTGGTGCGCACCCCGAACACCCGGGGTGCGCACCTCACCTGACCTGGAGAAACACATGATCGGCAATCTGATCTGCCTCCTCCTGATCCTGGGGAACGCGGCGGTCACCTGGTACTGCATCCGCCTGCTGGCCCGCCGCGAGGGGTGGCACCGGTGACCACGCCCCCGCGCCCCGACTACGCCCCGACCCCGGGCCTGGTCACCACCTGGTCCGACTACACCCGCCAGGCCGCCCCGGGCGGCACGACCGTGGTCCACCACCACTACGCCGCCCCGGCCACCGCCCCGGTGATCCCGACGCTGGCCCCCGACCACCACAACACCGTCGACTGGGCGCGCGTTCGCCGCGCGATCAGGGTCTGCGTCACCCCGGCCTCGGTCACCGGCGCCGTCTTCTCCCCGGCCTGGGCGCACTGGGCGCTGCCGCTGGCCGCGACCAAGGGCCTGACCGTCGCGGTCGGCCTCGACGTCCTCACCGCCCTGCTGACCGGCATCGCCGTCGGCCTCGGCTACCTGCCCCGCCCGCTCGCCACCGCCGTCCTGGTCGCCGCCGGCCTCGGCACCGTCGAGCTCATCCCCCTCACCGTCGCCTACTGGATCACGGAGCGCTGACCCATGGACTTCTTCACCCACGTCGTCACCCGCGCGGGCAGCGCGTTCGGCTTCGCCACGATGATGATCACCGCGATGTTCATCTACTTCCGCGCCGGACGTCAGCTCTCCGCCCTCAAGAACCGCTCCGTGTGGCTGCCCTGGACCCTGACCTGGCTGACCATGGTGCTCGCCTCCGCCGTCACCGGCGGCATCATCGGCAAGATCAGCGGCGGGTTCACCGGCGCGGGGAACGCCGCAGGGGCCGGGGTCGGGCACGTCGCCGTCGGCCAGGACGGCGCCGGCGCCGTCCACGTCTCCGCCGGACAGGTCCTCGGCTACTCCGGCAGCTGGCTCGTGCTGGTCCTGGTCGTCGGCGTCATCCTCTTCCTGGTCTTCGCCAAGGGCTGGGGCGAGCGCCTGCTCGCCCTGTCCGGCGGCATCACCGGCGCCACCTGGGGCATCGCCTCCAGCATCGGCGGCTGGACCGCCATGGTCGGCGTCCCGCTGTTCTCCTGGATCGGCGAGAAGGTGATCGGCTGATGGCCGGGCGCAACGTCGTCCGCGTCCAGCGCGGCGCCGGGCACATCGCGGTCTTCCTCGCCCACTGGGCGGGCGGGCACACCGTGTCCGAGGAGGAGATCATCCGGCGGATCGTCAAGCGCCGCCTGGAGGCCCACACGGCGGCCGTCGCCGAGCACGGGCGCCTGGGCAAGGCCGCCCACAAGAAGGCCACCAAGCTGCGGCGCAGCGCCGCCGAGAACGGCGGGCTGGTCCCGGCGCATCAGACCGCGCTGGCAGCAGCCGAGTTCGAGGCCACCCGGCACGACGCGGCGATCAGCTTGCTCGGCGCGTTCGAGGCGCCGGTACTCGACCCCGGGCACGTGCGCCACCGTCGCCACCGGATCGCCGCCTGGCGCTGCGTGGTCCTGACGATGCCCGTGGCGGGCGTCCTGGCGGCCTCATGGGAGTTCAGCGGCATGGTGTTCCTGTGGAGCGTCATCGGCGGCGTGGCGGCCTGCGGGCTGCGCGGGGACCAGCCGTTCAAGACCGGCGTGCGGGCGGTGCCGGCCGAGCTGGTCGCCGCCACGCCGATGGTGCTGCCGATCGCCGGCGCGGAGGCCGAGCCCGAGGCGCTGCCCGTCGACACGGGGGAGTGGAAGACCGAGCTCCGCCTGTACGTCGAGCACGCGGTCGCCGCTGCCGACCTCGACGGGCGGGCCGCCGTCCACGTCGCCGACCTCCTCCACGGCCTCCAGCAGTCCGGCCGGTTCCTCGGCCTCACCACCAAGACCTTCCCCGCCAAGCTGAGGGACGCGGGCATCCCCACCCGGGTCGCCACGATCGCTGGAACCGGCGGCCTCGCCGTCCGGTACGACGCGCTCGCCCAGGCGCTCGGCCACCAGCCCACCCTGCCCGCGCACCTGGTCCCCGACCTGACCGACGACACCGAGCTGTACGTGGGGGAGACCACTCCTGTCAGCCCCTCCCCCGCCCAGAAGCGGGCCGGGTAAACGCGGTAAACCAGCAGGTCAGCCGTTTACCGTTTACGTTTACCGCCTCGTTTACCCCCTCTCCGAGAGGGGATGTGGATCATCACCGGAGCCCCCGCCAGCACCCCGCTGGCGGGGGCTCGGTCGTTCCCGGACCGACCCGGACCTACCAAACCCGTTACGAACGAGTTCGAAAGCGGGTGTCCGGTTCGCCCCGGTTCTGCACCCGCCCCTCCCCTACCGCCGGAGGGTGCTCCCGCTCGCCTCACAGCGCCTCCGGCGGGCCGAGCCTCCCCGAGGGAGGGGGGCCTCGGTGATCTTGGGCGCTGACCGTGGGTGGGTGGTGCGGGCCGGGACGCGGAGCTCCCCCGGCGGACGCCTCCGAACCCTGCCACCCCCAACCGGGGCCGACCGGAAAACCCTCCGAAGACTTTCGCCGGCTCCGCTTCGCTCCACCGCCGAAACTCCCCGGAGGGTCGACCGCCTTGACGGCGGCCGATCCGCCCGACCCCGGCCGGGCGCGGCCACCACCGCGAGCCGTCCACCGGGGGAGCTCCGCGAGCCCCGACCCTTGGGCGAAGGACGATGGCCGGCCACCGCGCGAAAGGCCGACCTCTCGCGTATGCGTAGACCGACTGACCTATTCACTGGTTGAATACAGGGATGGACACCGAGAAGCGCGTCGCCGAGACCATCCGCCTGATCGCCGCGTGGACCGGCGAGAACCAAGTCGCCCTGGCCTCCCACCTCGGCGTGAGCCAGCCATCCGTCTCCCGGGCGTTCCGGGGCACCGTCACCTGGCGCCTGTTCGACCTGGTCTGCCAGCACTGGGGCCTGACCGGCGCCGAGCTGCTGTCCGGCTTCGGCACCCTGGAAAGCGGCCACCGCCTGCCCTACCGGGTGCGCGACGCGGTCAAGCAGGGCCAGACCCTCACCGCGGCCCGCCACCTCGAAGCCCCCCGCACCGCCCGCTGACCACCCTGGGGCCGGGCCGGTACGTGAACCGGGCCCGGCGTACGTCACCCGGTTCACGTACCGCGTCTGTCGGTCAGCCGACCGTGCACCCGGCGACGGCCAAGGCCTCGGTGATGACGGCCCGCTCCCACTCGGTCAGCGGGCGGCTGCTGTCCCACTCGTTGCGCGGGTCGAAACCCCACAGCGCGACCGGGCCGCGCGACGGCTGCAGGGCCTGCTCGGGGCCGCACCCGGCGACGTGGGCCAGCACCGCGACGGCGTACGGGTTCTCGGCGAACTCCTCCGGCATGATCAGCGCGCAGTCCGACATGCTGACCCGGAGGCCGAGCGAGGCGTCGGTGAGCCAGCCCCGGCCGACGCCGTACGGGCCCATCGCCTTCTCGGCGGTGGCCTTGTTGGCGCCCCACTCGGCGCGGCCGTCGGGGTGGATCAGGATGTACACGGGATCGGTCATGGGGCCGACCGTAGCGGCCGACGGCTACGGCCTGGTCCTCTTCTCCGAACGCCGGGTCAGCGGCGCCCGGGTGCCGGCGCCGGGTGGTCGAGCAGCACCGCGAGTCCGGCGAGCAGCCGGCCCGCCGCGGCCTCCGCCTCCACCGTCTCCACCGCGTGCTCCAGGTGCTCGGGCAGCAGGTACCCCTCCCCCGTCGACGGGAACGTGCCGGGGTGGACCAGGCCGAGCACCACCCGCCCGCGCGCACCGGCCTTCTCCCAGCCGGGGCTGACCTCCACCGGCGGCTGGCACAGCAGCCGCGAGCGTCCGGTGTGCGCCTCCGCCAGCCGCCCGCCCAGCACGCTCACCGAGCAGGCGGTGACCGGCCACAGGCCGCCGTTCCACTCCCGCGAGTTCACCCGCTTCAACCCGGCCTGCTTCAACCGGACCGCGAGCGCGTCGTACGAGTCGCCGCTGTCCGGCTGCGCGACCGCCATCGACCACCGGTCCCCGTCGGCCAGCTCAACCACCGACAGACCCCACGTCATCATCGCCATGCCCGGACCGTACCGGCCCGCACCGACCGCCAAGACGACTTCTCACACCCTTGCGTCACCACCCGACGGACCACCACCACCGAAGTCGAGAACGACGACCAGGAGCACCAGCACCAGCACCACGGAACCGAAGATCGAGAACGGCCACAGCTCAGACACTTCGAGATGATCAAGGCACCGCGACCAGCCCACTCCTATGCATCACGACCCGACCGGCCGACCGGACGGCGCCCAGGTGATCGCTGCCCTGGACCGGATCGCCGCCGCAGAGGGTCCACAGGGAAGTTGTCGGCGCCCCGGAGTGGCCTCCCTGGACCCCTTGTCCAGCAGGTCAGACCCCTTGTCCGCTCAGCCGTAGCCGACCGGGCTGCAGAACCCGAAACGGCACCCGAAACGGAACCCGAAAGAGGACCCCGAACGGGACTCCGAAGAGGACCCGAAACGGAACCATGATCACGTCGGGGGACCAAGGTATCGTCGCTTCCGCTGACGATACGGGCCGCTCTCGGGCGGCCCTTTCTGCTGCCGGGCCAGGCTTGCGCGGCGGTCCGGCAGGGGCGCTCGGGGGCGGTGCTTCCCGGCGCGAACGGCGGGCCGGGCCATCGCTCGGGATGCGCGCCGGGGAGTGCCGACCGGGGCCGGGGCCCCGGGGCGGCAAGCGCCCGGGTACCCCGGGCAGCAACCCGGGTTGCACCAGCCGGACGGCCGGGTG
>NZ_JAIZ01000076.1 GCF_000710465.2 Kitasatospora sp. MBT63
GGAGTTGACCGGTACTAATAGGCCGAGGGCTTGTCCTCAGTTGCTCGCGTCCACTGTGTTGTTCTGAAACAACGACCCCATGCCACTGGTCACGTGGTGTGGTGCGGTTGACAGTTTCATAGTGTTTCGGTGGTCATAGCGTGAGGGAAACGCCCGGTTACATTCCGAACCCGGAAGCTAAGCCTCATAGCGCCGATGGTACTGCAGGGGGGACCCTGTGGGAGAGTAGGACGCCGCCGAACAA
>NZ_JAIZ01000077.1 GCF_000710465.2 Kitasatospora sp. MBT63
CGTGGGCGCACCGGGTGGCGGCGACCGATCACGCGGACGCCGAGCTGGCCGGCGATCTCGAGGCCGAGGCCGGCCGTGAGGCCGCCGCCGGAAACCTCCCGCGCGCGGCCACCCTCCTGCAGTGGTCCTCCGATCTCACCGAGGACCGGAGCCTGCGCGAACGCCGCTTCCTCACCGCCGCCACCCACACCACCTACACCCTCAATCGCAACGGCATCCGCGCCGGCCACCGGCTGCGCCACGCCGTCGACGCCTGCGAACCGTGCGCCATGCGCACCGCCCTGCAGAGCGGCTACGCCTTTCTGGACGGAAGGTTCCAAGAGGCTCTGCGGCTGGGAGAACTCTGCCTCGCCGAGGCCGAGGCCGAGCAGAGCAGCGCAATGATCCTTCAGGCCTGCATGAGGTTCTCCTACGGGTGTTTCCACACCGGACAGCGACGCAGGGGGGTCGAGCTCGCCCGCAGAGCCACGGAACTGGGTGCGAACCTGAACGGCCTGGCCGGCATCCAGTGGGTTCTGGGCTGCGGCATGCTTTTCGCAGACGGACCGCACGCGACGCTGCAGGAGCCGTGGCTCACCGGGTTGCCGGACAATCCGGCCGGTGTGCCGGTCTCCGACACGATCCTGCTGGTCAACCGAGGCTACTGCCGCCTCGGCCTGGGTGAACTGCGCTCCGCGCAGGCCGACTTCGTCGAGGTCCTGAAACCGTGGCGGGCTCAGGGCGCCCCTTTCATCGCGAGGATTCATGCGGGCTTCAATCTGGCGATCTGTCAGTACCTGCTCGGTGACTG
>NZ_JAIZ01000078.1 GCF_000710465.2 Kitasatospora sp. MBT63
CATACCCACGCCAGTACCAACCTGACCAAGCCCTACTAGGGGAGGCATCAGGAACTCTCAGGAAGACCTTAAGGAAGTTGTTTGTAGAGTGCACGGCGATGCACTTCGGCGCGCATGTGCCACCGGGTCAATGAGATTGATGTTCCATCAGGGGGCGGCCGGCCATCGGGCTCCCGTACCGGCGCGAGTGAGGAACCCCAATGGAACTCCCGATACCGGATGCCGGCGGCAGCGGGCCGGAGGTGGATCCGCTGTCCGTGGACCACGGATCGCATGGGCATACGCTGGTTCGCCGTGCCCGGTCGGTCAACGGTCGGCCGGCCCACGCTCCGGTCCGGCTTCGGCCCACACCCGTCCCGGCTCCCGGATGCGGCCACCGGCGTCCCGCACCGACCGGGCCGGGACAGCCCCTGCGGACGTCACAGTGACACGACTGGCTGCCATTTCCCGTGACACCTCTGGTCCTGGTGGAGCTGGAGCCCCAGATGAGCCGTCAGATCGGATTGCTTCGAATTGCTCGTGCCAAACTTGACTCTGCCATCAACACATCGGTCGGGCTGTCCGACTGGGCTAGAGCCGAGTCCGCCCGCCTCCGGTCGGCTGTTGCGGCCGCCTCGACCGAGAATTCGCAGGGCAGGATCTTCTCCGAACGCCTCGATGCCTGGATGGCGGGTGGAGGCGGGTGGAATCATCGCTGGCAGGCGGTCGACGCTCGTACGCCGCCTCCGGTGCCTGGGATGGACATCGTCAACATCGGCCCTGGAGATGAGCGGCCGGTCACCGATCATGACGTGGCAAGATTCGCCGGCATGACGAAGGGCATGACGAACGGCAGGGCGGCCGGTTCCCGGGGCGGGGTTGCCGGTCCTCCGCGCAGAGATCCGGAAAGCGGTCATGGTAGGTCCAGGTCAAGAGACGGGTTCTGAGAACCGACAGCCGCGCCTCGCGGACCCGGCGGACCCGTAACCCCATGGCCACTCGCCGTTGACCGGTCGCAGTTCGTCGAGACGACGCAGAACCACGGTCGACCGCCGCCGACACCCCGGCGGAGCCGCCCACGGATGGGCACCCTGGGCTGCCCGATGAGGCCGTTACCGGAGCCGGCGAAGTCGATGCGCTGCGACATCACTGAAGATGGTTCCAATCACGCGAAACTCAGCACTCGTTGGTCCCGGAGGTGATCGGTCATAGTCGTCGAGTCCGACGGGGTACACCTCGCCGAGAGCGCAGAACAGATGCGTGCCGTGGAGAGGCTGCGCTACCAGTCGTACGTCGAGAGGCTTGGAGCGGACCGGCCCACCGCGGACCACCGGGGAAAACTGCTCCCGCTTCCCGCAGACCACCAGTCGCGGGTCCTGTACGCCGTCGAGGACGGCCAGGTCGTGGGAACTCTCCGCATCCGCCACGCCATGCTCGGCCCCTATACCGAATCCGAGATCCAGGTCTTCGCGCCACAGGCGTTCTCAGCGGTCGCGCCGATCGAACGCACCACCATTATCGATGCCTTCGCCATCCGCGAGGACCGCCAGGCCTCGGCCGTCCGGATCGACCTGTTCGCCGAGGTGGCACGGTACTGGGCGAGTGAGGAGGTCAAGCTCGCGTTCTGCGATTGCATGCCGCACCTTCTGGGCAACTACCAGCGGCTGGGCTTCCGCCCCTACAAACCGAACGCCAGTTTCCCCGAAGCCGGGCTGGTGATCCCTCTGGTCCTAGTCATCGATGACCTCGACCACCTCGAATCCGTCGGGTCACCGGTCCTGTCACTACTACGGGCCGCTGGTGGGTGCTGGGACCGAGCTCGCGGCCGTGAGATCGCCGCATACATCCTCGCGTCCGGGCAGGACCACGTGGTCGAGGACACCGCCGACGACTTGGACGAACATGCGCCGGCGATCATCGATCGGCCCGATCACAGGCTCAGTGTCTTCGGCGGCATGACCGCCGAGGAGCGTCGCAAGATCATGGAGAAGAGCAGCGTCATCGAGGCCTGTGAAGGTGACGCCTTGATCCGGGAAGGCCACGGGACCAGCAATCTTTTCGTCATCCTCCAAGGAGCAGCGCACGTGGTGTTGCCCGACGGCCGCGTCATCGAGCTCGGCGGCGGCGAGCTGTTCGGCGAAGCCGCGTTCTTCCTCGGCCGGCGTACCGCAGACGTCATCGTCGCAAGCGAGACCGCCCGCATCCTCGCCCTGTCCCGAAGTACCCTGAACCAGCTCCTGGACACCCATCCGCGTACCGCCGCACGCCTCGCCATGAATCTGGGCCGGTTGCTCGCTTCCCGGCTCAACACCCCCGCAGCGCCCGGGCCGGGGGTGGGTGTGAAGGAGACCGACGGGTTCCGCTGACTGCTGCGTCCTTGGGCCCGGTGCGAGGTGGGCAATCGCTGTCAGGCCCGGGTCGAGGTCGGCTTGGGGCCGTGCTCGTAGGTCATCGGCCGGGCTTGACGGCCAAGCCCGCCTCGTCGGGCGCGCCGGCCGA
Organism: Kitasatospora sp. MBT63; assembly: GCF_000710465.2. Lineage (GTDB taxonomy): Bacteria > Actinomycetota > Actinomycetes > Streptomycetales > Streptomycetaceae > Kitasatospora. The sequence goes on from NZ_JAIZ01000078.1 coordinate 2,479, forward strand.
TGGACGGCATTCTTCATCCGCCGCCCGGTCCTTCGGGAAGGTACGCGTTCAGGACATCAGGGTTCGAGCAGGCGGTCCATCGGAAGCCGCATCGACCTCGCTCTGGCGGGCGGACCTGCGCCGATCCGCCCCAGGAAGACGGTGCGGTCCAGCGTCCGCCCCGGTAGCAGCGCCCGGAGGCGTTCCGAGACCTCCTGGGCCTGCTCGGAGCCCTTTCGATCCGTCGTGAAGGCACGGCCGTTGACGGCATAGGAGGAGAAGATCAGCGGAGCCAGGTTGGGCTGCATCTGCAGGCCGATGGAGGTAGCGGTGAGCCAGAACCGCTGCATGGCGGCTCCGGCGGCCAGATGGTCCTCGACCGTCCGTGGCGCGGTGTGGCCCAGCAGTGCGAAGTGGGCGCCGCAGGCCAACGCGGGTGCCACCTCGAGTTCCAGGCGCGGTATCAGTGTGCCGCCCAGATAGGTGTTGGCGAAGTCCACCCTGCGCCAACTGGCCATGAGGGTACGGGTCAGTCGGACCGTGACCGGGTCCAGGCCGAGCGAACCGGCGGGCATGCCTTCCTCGCTGGAGCCCGTGCCCCAGGTGATGGCCTTGCGGTGAGTCTCGTATGCCTCCGGGATGGTGAGGCGGAGCTTGCACGTTCGGGAGTTCACGGCGGCCATCCGCCGGCGTTGTTTCCCTTCGAGCCAGAGCACGCTGAAGCCCGGTGCGACGGCCTCCTCGAGTTTGCTCTTCTCCGGCAGCGTCAGCGGCCGCCTGCTCAGTGGCCGCCGCTGGACGGTGCGGCGGCGGAGGTAGGGGTACAACTCATCAGGCGTCTCCTCCGAGGAAGCCAGACCCACATCGAACAGTAGGTCGCGGCCCGAGCCGTCGATGCGGCGGATGTCGGCACGCAGTCCGAGACCGCTCGCGGCGATCCGTACGGTCTCCAGGAGCCCGCCCACTGACATCTGGCTCGGCCAGCCGTCCATGTCGTAGACGTCGTGCTCGCGTGCGTCGAACCCGCGGATGGTGCAACGGTCCGGCCCGGTCACGGTGAAGCGCCAGGGCTGTGAGTTGTCGCCGCTGGGGGCCCAGCGGGCCGTGTCCAGGACCTGCTCGACGGGGGTGTGAGGGCTCGGGGCCGGCGACGGCCTCTGCGCCAGGGCAGCCAGGCGGCGACGCCCGACGGCGAGAGACAGACGTTGCACCGGGTTGCGGTTGCCGCCCGGCCGCCAGGTTCGTCTGATCCGGTTCTCGTAGGCGTCGAAGACGAGTCCGCGGGGTGCGGCCACGATCTTTCCCCGGCCGAGGAGGATCTTGAGTGCTTGGCTGCCCGCGACGCCGGCACACAGCTGACACGCCATCACCGTCGACGGTCCGCGTCGTCCGGCCAGATCGACCCGGCTGGGGTCGACCAGATAGCGGGAATGCACGCCCGCGGGCGAAAGGCCCAGCATGAATCTCAGGGCCTGCTCGTCCTCGTCGTGCCCCTCGAAGCGGAAGTACTCCTCGAACGTCATCCCACCCGGCATGAAGCACAACAGTGCGGCACCCATGCCGAGCGGTGCCGCAGTGACGGCCGGGATCCCGTGGCGGGCGCAGTGTGCGAAGACGGACCGGCGCGCCTCGAAGGCGAAGAAGTCCAGGGAGTCGACGTAGAGGTCGGCCCCTTCGAGGAAGGCGGCCGGATCCTGAGGGTCCATCCCCTCGGGGAAGACTGAGAGCTTGAGCCCGGGATTGATGTCCAGCGCGGCCTGAGCCATCGTCTCGGCCTTCGGGCGGCCGATGTTCGACATGAGGGCCCCGGCCTGCCGATTGAAGTTCACCAGGTCGAAGGTGTCGAAGTCGGCGATGGTGAAGGCTCCGACGCCCAGGCGGGCGAGGGTGAGCAGGTGGAAGCCGCCGACCCCGCCCATGCCCGCGATGGCCACCCGCTTGGAGCGCAACTGCTGCTGCTCCTCGGCGGTCACCCAGCCGAGGTTTCGGGAGAAGGCCGTGTCGTACTCGAAGGCCGGTTCCTGCTGCATCCGTCAGCTCCCGTGGGTTCGTGTGCCTCCGCGTGCCGGAGCCCTCTGCCCGCGCGCCGCGTGGGAGGACAGTCGGGGCAGGACACCGGTGGGAGCAGCCACCTTCGCATGGCGGTCCTGATCGCGGATGGGCCCAGGTGGCAGCCCGAAGGGCAGACGAGGCGGGCTCCGGGGGCATCCATGTATGGCCCTTGAGACGATGTCCTACGTGGTGAGCTTGGCCAGTCGTTTGTGGCATGTGATGACGGCGGCGAGGTCGTAGAAATGCCAGGTAGAGCAGGTGGTTGCGTTCGTAGCGGCGGGCGATGCGGCGGTAGCCGGTGAGCCAGGCCATGGCTCTGCTGTCGGCGGAGCCATTTCCGCAGTCCGGGGCTGTCGTAGGCTTTGTCCGCGTGGACCTTGCGCGGTTTGTAGTACAGGTCCCGTTCCGGGTCGTGTTTCGCCTGGAGGGCCTGGACCAGCGGGATCAGGCAGTGCTGGTCATGGACGTTGCCGGCGGAGATGCCGACGACGAGAGGCAGCCCTGCCCGGTCGGACAGGACGTGCACTTCGGAGCCGGGTTTGCCCCGGCCGACGGGGCTGGGACCGGTGTGAGTGCCCCATTTTTCGCGCGCACGTGCACCGAGTCGGCGATCACCCGCGACACATCCAGTATGTCCGCGGCCACCAGACGCTCCAGCATCGCCCGCCGCAGCCGGCCCCACAGCCCGTTCCTGGTCCAGATCGTGAAGCGGCGGTGCACCGTCGACTTCGACAAGCCGAAGCACGGCGGCAGATACCTCCACGCACACCTGGTCGTCAGCACGTGGACGATCGCGGCGAACACCGCCTCGTCGTCCAGGTTCGCCGTGCCGCCGCCCTGCGGCCGCACCCGTGCCGCCGGAAGCAACGGCTCCACCAAATCCCACGAACCGTCAGTCAGGAGCGACGACCCAGCCTCACCCACCACTTCCCATGACCGACCCTACGACCCGGCTGCCCGGGCAGTCACCCGGGTAGCCGGGACGGCTCTGACAGACCTGTCGTCTGGGGTTGTCGCGTCCCTCCGATGATCATCTTCTGTCGCGTTCGGGCCCGAGCGGTGCTGTGGTGCTGGGTGATGTGCTCGTCGGCGCTGCCGGGATCATGCCAGGTCGCGGGATCGGCCAGAGCGAACCGGGCTCCGTCAGAGCGCGGGTTGCCTCGCGTGGAGCGGGTCGATCAGAATCACGCGCCGCACCAGCCGACCCATGGCGCTCGAGCCGGTGCCAGTGCAACCGACTTCCGAGTATAGCTGCAAAAACGGATCTAATTACCACCAGATAGAGCAGCTGGCGATATACGATATGCCTAAGGGGGACGCTCCACAAAGTTCCCAATGACTCTCCGTCCAGCCGCAGGGCGCGGCCACAGCTTGCAACCTGAAGCGCCGTATAAATGGACCAGACGATGAGTACATTGACTGGATCCAGGAATATTAGCCCATAGATCGTGTAGATGTCTACTGCGGGGGCCAGCAGTGGCATAAGGAGCTGGTACAGGACGATGTACATAATTCCCCTGCGCCCCAATTTACCGCTTGGGCCGCGTTCGATCAGTGCGCGCCTGTGCTTCCAGGCGGACTGGAACGTCCCATAGCACCATCGGTATCGTTGCAACCATAGTTGGTGAAATGTGGCGGGTGCTTCCGTCCAGGCAATGGCCCGTGGTTGGTAAACCCCTCGCCAGCCACTACGGCATATCGCCATCGTGATGTCGGTGTCCTCGGCAAGTGTGTCAGTACTGAACCCGCCAACACTTTCCAGTACCTGCCGGCGGAATGCACCTATGGCCCCTGGGACCGTTGGCATGCATTCTAGAAGTTCGAACATTCTGCGGTCAAGGTTGAAACCAACGACGTACTCGACGTGCTGCCAGCGTCCGATGAGACCCTTCCTATTTCCTACTTTGGTGTTGCCGCTGACTGCTCCTATGCGCGGGTCGATAAGGGGTCTCACGAGGTGATCGACTGCATCCGGCTCGAAAACAGTATCGCCATCGACGAGGATCAAGATTTCGTGGTGGGAGGCAGCGATTCCAGTATTCAATGCGGCCGCTTTCCCGGAGTTCGGTTGCTGAATGATGGAAACCGCGGGAATTTCGAGACCCCGAGCAATTTCTACCGTCCGGTCGGTGGACCCGTCATCCACAACTATTATCTCCAATTCTGGGTGCGTGCTCGCGGCAAGGGAGCGCAGAGTATGTTCTATTCCAGCCTCCTCGTTGTATGCCGGAACCACAATGGAGACGGGGCCGAGGAAGGTTGAGCTCTGTGACAAGTGCGGCGACCTGCGGGCTGCGAGTAGATGGTGAGTAGCGCAGACTTCCACCACGACCAGTCGAAATATCACCAATCCGGCAGCAAGGATCAAAATCCAGTTAAAGACGCCCAAGAATGAGTCGACTGATCTGAGGAGAGGTTCGGTGAATGCTATGGCGATGGCCGCGATAATGCCGCACACCAGCCAGATGATCCGCCGCCGGCGTCCCGTCATGTCGACGAATATTGGATTCCGTTCCCGTGTGGCGTCACTACCCTTGTCGGCCGGCCTTGGTGCGGAATTCTCCTGGCGATTCATGGTGACCTCTGCGGTCTCTTTGGTGGAGTTGTGCGAGCAGTGTCTGATGGTTTTCATGGCCACCTCCGTGGCGGGTCGGCGGTTCGGCAGCAGCGTTAGTTTTCATGAATTTCCAATGAGTGGGCGCTCGGGGCAGAGGCGGTATTTGGAGAGGAGTTGATGCTGGAGCGTGGGCATCGAGATCAGAAATGAGACCGTTCATCGGCGAACCCACAAGTCCGGCGTGGCGCGGCTGCGCGGCGGAACTGCAACGCCGGCGTCCACGGCCCGGTGGTAAATTTCACATCATTCCTCCATCCTTCGCCTCGACATTTCCCTGCCGGTCGGCCGGATAATATCTGCTCGAATTCATTAAATTATTCACGTTTTCAGGTTTCCTCCTGGTGCCGCGGTATTCCATCGCTGGAGCTGGGAGCGGTGAGAGTTCCGGAACCGTTGGCCGGGGCGGCAGTGTTGCCGCTGACAGTGCGGTTGTCGAGGTCGGTGGTTGCGCCGGTGGCGTTCGTGATACCGCCGGTCTCGTCGGTTGGGTCTCCGGTGAGGGTGATCGGGGATTCCGAGAAGGTCCTCCGTTCTCGACAGGGAGGCGCGCTCCCACGCGTAGTGCGCCTCCTCCGACGGTGAGGTCGGCCCGGTTGAGGTTGAGGATGTCTTGGTCGGCGATGTCGACTGGAGGGAAAGGGCACTGGGGGCACCTTGGACGGTGGCGCTGTTGCCGCTGACGGCGATGGCGGTGCCTACGCCGTTGGTGTCGGCGGTGTTCACGGATGCGGTGAGGCGGTGTCACATGCGACGTCGGTGACTGCGTGCGCGGGGGTGGGCATGGTCAGGATCGCGGCGAGGAAGGCAACGCCGCGCCGTGCTGCCGTGGTCCACCGACCGGGGCACGGCGAGAAAGGGAAGCCGTTCATGAGGGGCCCCTTCGGCCTCGGCGACAAACGTGGTATACGACGGTATCTGCCTCTCCGAGGGCGGAACTCGGCGCCAAAGGCCGTAACAAGGGGAACGAAAGCATTCCCCTCAGGGCCCCGACATGGGTTCAACGGCCCGGGGTGCCGGGCACTCCGGTGCGCAGCACCCGATGGCGGTGAACGGGACGGTGCTGGCCTTCGTGCGGGGCGGCACCGCGTCGGACGCCCCGGGCGACGGAGGTGGAGTTCGTGCTGCCGGGCGGCCGCCGGAAGGTGAGGCCGGACGCGGTGTGGCAGGCCCCGGAGATAGGGGTCCCGGTGCTGGTGGTGGAAGTCGACCGCTCCACCGTGCCGCCGGAGCGAGTGGCTGCGAAGTGCACGCCTACCGCGAGCTGTTCCGCACGAAGGTGAAGCACCGACCCGGCACCGGCCGACGAGGAACCGGCCGGCCGGGTGGTCCATTGGTGGCGCCGGACCCGGCCCGGCCACACCCGGGCCGGCTACCCGCCCGCCGCCCTGGTCGTCACCGACGCAGGACCAGGGGCGCTGGCCAACCGTCAGCAGGCGGTGGCGGACCTGGAGCGCGATGCCTGGGGCTGCACCTGCTGTACGTCCTGGTGCAAAACCGCCGCGACAGGGCTGCCGCCAAGGCGTTTCTTCCGCCGGTTCCTCCAGCAGGCCGGCACGGTGTTGTGGGTGATTGTCAGCTTGGGCCGGCCGGTGGTCCCGTTGTCGAAGACCGTGAAGACATCCAGGGCGGGTGGTGTCGAGCATGACCTGTTCCCCGGGCCGCAGGTTCTGGGTCGGGCGGAAGGGACGGGCGGGTCTGTGGGCGGTGCGGGCCGGGTTGCCTGGCCGCTCACCGGGATCGGCCAGCACAGCACGCTCACCAGCCGGTAGAACGTCGCCATCGGCGGCACCCGCACGCTGCCGGGCCCGTGCCGTTCCTCCAGCACCCGCGCAGTCAGCCGCCGCAGCCCCTTTGACGGTGCCCTTGGGGCGGCCGCCCTGGCGCCGCATCGCCTCCAGGACCACCACCACCCGCTCGTCCGCGTGCCCTGCCGGGCTGCAGGTGCGGGTGGTGGCGGTGGTCCACCAGCCCCCAAAGGCCCTTCTCGCGGTACTCCAGGCGCATACGCCGCACAGGGGTGCGCGAGATCTTCCCGAACCCCACCGCGGTCGGCTCCTGCGCCTTGGCCAGCTCACGCTGGGCCAGGGTGCGGGTGGCCGTGGTCGTACTCCGGTCTCGGCTCCCACCCGAGCCCACCTGCCACCTCGAGCCGCCCGGTCTCCACCTCCCGGACGTGGCGCTGCCAAGCCAGGGCCCGCTCCTACTCGCGCAGCGGCACCGTCACGAACAGCCCCCACTGCGGCACCGCCGCCGGCGTCTCGCCAACCAGGGCAAAGCCGTCGGCGGCGAACAGGTAGTTCGCCAGCAGCGTCGCCGCACCCCCTGATCGTCGACCAGCCGCACCTGCTGTCCGAGCACACCGACGACCTGCCAGGTCCGGCCCTCGAAGACCACGTGCGCACCCACCGCCAGCACCGGCCGCCTCCCCGCCGCCCGGCTCACCACCCCACCCCCGCACCCGTGTTCACGCCACCACCGCCACCAAGGATTGCCACCACCGGCCCGGCCGTCGTCGACAGCCCCAGACCCGGTACCAACCCCAACCCCAGCAGCAGCCCCAGACCCGGGACCGGCCCAGACCCGGGACCGGCCCAG
>NZ_JAIZ01000079.1 GCF_000710465.2 Kitasatospora sp. MBT63
TGCGGATGGCCTCCACCGACCCGGCCGGCCGGATGCTGGCGGGGGCGGCCCCGGTCGCACTCGCCCTCGGGGTCGGCGAGTGCCTGTACGACCAGGTGTGGTATCTGCACAACGTCACCCAGGCCCTCTCCCACATGGCCACCCGGCCCCGGCTGGCCGCGTTCACCTCGGGCATGTACCTGGCGCTGGTGGTGCCCTGGATCGTGGCCCTGCTGTGTGCCGCGGTCGGCCGGTGGAAGCCGGCCCGCAGGGCGGCCGTCCTGGGGCTGCTGACCGAAGCCGTCTCCTGGGGGCTGGTGTTCGGGCACGCCTGGCAGATGTACGGCGAGCTCGCACGAATCGCCCTGCTGGCCGCGCTGGTGCTGCTCGCCCCGCCCGACCTGGTCGACACCGCCCGCCGCGGCCGGTGGGAGGTGACCGGCCTCGCCCTCGGGGCCGGTCTGCCGCTCGCCGCGCTGGCCACGTTCGACGCGACACTGCTGGGGGTGTTCTGGCGGTCGGTGCCGGCCCTGCTGTCCATCTGGTCGTTCGCGGTGGCGGCGGCTCTGCTGCTGGCGCATCTCTCCACGCGGCGGCCCGACCTGTTCCGGGGAGCGGGGATCGCACTCGGGACGGCGCCCTGGCTGGTGGAGTCCGCCCCGTGGCCCGTCCCGGTGGCGTGGGCGGGCACGGCGTTCGTGGTGCTGATCGGCGGCGCCGTGGCAGTCGGCGGGGTGGTCCACCTGGTCCGCCGGGCGATGGGCGCCGAACCGATCGAACCGGCCTGAGCCCGGCGGTCCCCGCCGACCGGCAGGATGGCGGTATGACCGACGATGCCGAGCTGCTCCGGTGGCGGATGCACGCCCAGTTCGCCGACGGCCCGTCAGGGGTCGCGGAGATCGCCCGCCGCTGCGCCGGCGTCCAGGCCCAGGACGCCGGCGCCGTCCGGCTGGCGCTGCGGGCCCGCGGCCTGCGCGATCCGGCGGCCGTGCAGGCCGCGTACGCCGCCGGCGAGGTGGTCGCCACCTGGCTGATGCGCGGCACCCTGCACCTGGTGCCGGCCGGGGACGCCGCCGGACTGCTGGCGCTGTACCGGGACCGGCTGCTGGCGGGCGGCGCCCGCCGCCGCCGGGAGCTCGGGCTGACCGAGGAGCTGTGCGCCCGGGCGCTCGCCGTCGCCCCCGGACTGCTGGACCCTCCGCCCGGCCGGGCGGAACTGATCGCGGCGCTGCGCGCGCACGGTGTCCCGGTGGAGCCGAAGGGGCAGGCCCCCGCGCACCTGACGGCCTTCCTCGCGGCGCACGGTGTGCTCTGCCGGGGCGCGGAGGTGGCGCCGCGCGAACCCGGCTACCGGCCGCTGCCGGCGGGCCGGGAGCTCACCGCGGGGGACCTGGCGCGCGGCTACCTGCGCGCCTTCGGCCCGGCCGCCCCGGCCGACCTCGCGGCCTGGTCGGGCCTGCCGCAGGCGACGGCCCGGGCGGCCTTCGCGGCGGCCGGGGCGGTGGAGACGCTGCCCGGGCTGTCCGTGCTGCCGGGCTCGGCACCGCCGCCGCCCGGTCCGCCGCTGGTGCGGCTGCTCGGTCCGTACGACGGGTACCTGCTCGGCTACCGCTCGCGGGGGCTGATGCTGGACCCGGCGCGGGCGAAGCGGATCAACGCCGGCGGCGGGGTGGTCCGGCCCGCGCTGGTGGCCGATGGCCGGGTGCTGGGCACCTGGCGGACGGCCCGGGGCGAGCTGCTGGTGGAGCCGTTCGAGGTGCTGCCGCGGGGCGTCCGCCGGGGCCTCGACGCCGAGGTGGAGGCGGTCGGGGGCTTCCTCGGCGAGCCGCTGTCGCTCCGGCTGGAGGACCCTGCATGAAAAATCGGACATAAAGTGCGAATAAGTGTTATATCCGTCCAGGATCGGGTAGCTACAGGGCGCCTGCCAGTCTCGATCGAGGAGGTGGTCCCGGTGTCGACCCAGTTGCCCATGGGCATGGAGCACCACCCGGACATCCTGGAATTGCGTGAGCACTACGAGCGGGCCGCGGCCACGCCGCGCGCCCAGGGCGTTGAGGCACTGGCCCTGGTGACCGGTCTCTTCCTGGCGATCTCCCCGTGGGTGGTCGGATTCTCCGGCTTCTCCGCGCTGACCATCAGCAACCTGGTTCTCGGGTTGGCCTTCACCGTCCTGATGGCGGGCTACGGCTCGGCCTACGAGCGCACCCACGCGCGCGCCTGGGCCTGCCTCGCCATCGGTGCCTGGACCTGTCTCGCCCCTTGGTGGACGGTGGGCAGTGAGGCCGTCTTCCGGACGATCCTCACCAACCTCGTCGTCGGCGGTCTGATGATCTGCCTGTCGCTGGGAGCGATCTCCATGGCCGGTTCCCCGATGCGCCGTGGTGGCGGCAGCTGAGTGAAAGACGCCCCGGCCGGTGCGTGACGTGGTGGCCCGCACCGGCCGGCGGTCTGCCCGGGGTCCGGCTCCGGGTTCCGCGCGTCAGGGGCGGGTCATCCGCAGCACGTCCAGGGCCCGGTCCAGCTGCTGCTCGGTGAGCAGGCCCCGGTCGACGTAGCCGCGCTCCAGCACCACCTGACGGATGGTCTTGCGCTCGGCCAGGGACTGCTTGGCCACCTTGGCGGCCTCCTCGTACCCGATGAAGCGGTTGAGCGGCGTGACCACCGAGGGCGAGGACTCGGCGTACTCCCGGGCCCGCTCCGCATTGGCGGTGATGCCGTCCACCGTCCGGTCGGCCAGCAGCCGGGCGCTGTTGGCCAGCAGCCGGACCGACTCCAGCAGGTTGCGGGCGATGACCGGGAGCATCACGTTCAGCTCGAAGTTGCCGCTCGCGCCGGCCACCGTGACGGTGGTGTCGTTGCCGATCACCTGGGCCGCCACCATCAGCACCACCTCGGGCAGCACCGGGTTGACCTTCCCGGGCATGATCGAGGAACCCGGCTGGAGGTCGGGCAGGTTGATCTCGCCGAGACCGGTCCGGGGGCCGGAGCCCATCCAGCGCAGATCGTTCGCGATCTTGGTGAAGCCGACCGCGACCGTCCGCAGCTGTCCGCTCAACTCGACCAGTGCGTCCCGGGCCCCCTGGGCCTCGAAGTGGTCGCGGGCCTCGGTCAGCGGCAGCCCGGTCGCCCGGGTGAGTTCGGCGATCACGGCGGCGGCGAAGCCCGGCGGGGTGTTGATCCCGGTGCCGACGGCGGTGCCGCCGAGCGGGAGTTCGGCGACCCGGGGGAGGGTCGCGGCCAGCCGCTCCACCCCGTAGCGGACCTGCGCGGCGTAGCCGCCGAACTCCTGGCCGAGGGTGACCGGGGTGGCGTCCATCAGATGGGTGCGGCCCGCCTTGACCACGTCGGCGAACTCGCCCGAGCGCCGCTCCAACGCGGCCGCCAGGTGCTCCAGTGCGGGGATCAGCTCGCCGGTGACGGCCGCGGTGGCCGCGATGTGGATGGAGGACGGGAAGACGTCGTTGGAGGACTGGCTGGCGTTGACGTGGTCGTTGGGGTGTACCGGACGGCCCAGCCGCTCGGTCGCCAGGGTGGCGATCACCTCGTTGGCGTTCATGTTGGACGAGGTGCCCGAGCCGGTCTGGAACACGTCGACCGGGAACTCCCCGTCCCAGCGCCCCTCGGCCACCTCGCCGGCCGCCTGCTCGATCGCCTCGGCCGTCGGCCCGTCGAGCACGCCGAGTTCGGCGTTGACCCGGGCGGCAGCGGCCTTGATCCGGGCCAGCGCGGCGATGTGCGCCCGCTCCAGCCGCCGGCCGGAGACCGGGAAGTTCTCCACCGCCCGCTGCGTCTGCGCCTGCCACTTGGCGGCGGCCGGCACCCGTACCTCTCCCATCGAGTCGTGCTCGATCCTGAACCCGTCCTCAGCACCCATCGTGCGACACCTCCTGATCACCCGAGCCGCGCGGACGCCCGCAATATTTCCACCCGCCGGGCCGCTCCCTGCCGTGCCGTGCCGGGGCGCGACCGTTCGGTGGTCCGGTGGTCCCGCGGCTCGGCGGGGCAACCCGCGGGTGGCGCGGTGGTGCGGGAGGATGGCGGGGTGAGCGAGACACCGCAACCGACCGGCACGGCCGAACCGACCGGACCGGCGGAGGCCCCCGAGGCCGCCGTCCGGTTCGACGAGATCGCGGCCGAGCTGGGGCCGCGCGGGGCCGTCCGGTCCCAGATGTTCGGCATGCCCTGTCTGAAGGACGCCGACGGCAAGGCCTTCCTGGGTCTGCACCGGGGCGAGCTGGTCTGCCGGCTGGGCCGGGAGACCCCGGCCTTCGCCGAGGCGATGCACCTGCCCGGCGCGCACCTGTTCGACCCCGCGGGCGGGCGCCCGATGAAGGACTGGCTCTGCCTGCCCGCCGGTGCGGCCGGACACTGGGACAACTTCGCCGATGCAGCTTTCCGGGCCAAGCGCTGACCGTTCGTCTGATCTATCACTCGAACGGATGAAGATCGGCCTGTCTCCCGCCGCCTCCCGACCGCTGGTCGCCTAGCCTCGCCGCGGCACCGTGCACGGTGCACCGACAGCGGCGAGACGGGGGCGGACAGCAGTGGAGCACGGACCGGACACCGGACTGACCAGGCGCGGACTGATGGCCGGCGCGGCCGCCCTCTCGATGGCCGGCTGGCTGCTCAACGGCACGCTCGGGCCCGAGAGCGCGGACGCCGCCGTCCCGCTGCCGCCCGCGCTGCCCGCCGGGGTGACGCCCTACCGCGCCGAGTACCGCAACTGGTCCGGCGAGATCCACGCCGACCAGCTGTGGACCTGCGCCCCCGACTCGCCCGAGCAGGTCGTACTGCTCGCCGACTGGGCCCGCGCCAACGGCTGGCGGCTGCGCGCCCAGGGGTACCGCCACACCTGGGCGCCGCTCACCGTCCCGGCGGGCACCGACGCCGACGCGCGGGTGCTGCTGCTGGACACCACCCGGCACCTCACCGCGCTGACCCTGGTCGACGGATCAACCGTCCGCGCCCGGACCGGCGCCGACATGGAGGCGCTGCTCGCCTTCCTCGCCGACCGCGGGCTCGGCCTCGCCGCCTGTCCTGCGCCGGGTGAGCTGACCGTCGGCGGGGTGCTCGCCATCGGCGGCCACGGCACCGCCGTCGAACCGGCCGGCGCCGCGGCTCTCCCCGGGCACGGCTACGGCACCGTCAGCAACCAGGTCGTCCGGTTCACCGCGGTGGTCCTCGATCCGGCGCTCGACCGGTACGTGCTGCGCACCTTCGAGCGCGCCGAGGCCGACGCCGCCGCCTTCCTGGTCCACCTCGGCCGGGCCTTCCTCACCGAGGTCGAGCTGAGGGTGGGCCAGGACCAGCGGCTGCGCTGCGTCAGCCGGCTGGACATCCCGGCCGCCGAACTGCTCGCCCCCGCAGGCTCGGGCCCGCGCACCCTGGCGGGCCTGCTGGCGGGCTCCGGCCGGGTCGAGGTGATCTGGTTTGCGTTCACCGAGCAGCCGTGGATCAAGGTCTGGAGCGCGGCGCCGACCCGGCCCGCGGCGGCCCGCGAGGTCCGCGAACCGTACAACTACCCGTTCTCGGACCGGATCCCGGAGCCGGTGGCCCGGCTGGCGGGCGAGATCGCGGCCGGTGCCTGGGGGTCGGCGCCGCTGCTCGGCCAGCTGCAGTACCTGGTCACCAAGATCGGGCTCACCGGGGACCTCACCGATCTGCTGCTCGGCGGCGGCCTGCTGCGCGACCTGCTCAGCGGCGACGCCCTGGTCCACCTGCTGGCCGACGGCCTGCGCTCCGACCTGTGGGGGGCGTCCCGCACCCTGCTGCAGTACGTCCGCCCGAGCACCCTGAGGGTGACCGCCAACGGGTACGTGGTGCTCGCCCGGCGGGCGGACGTCCAGTGGGTGGCCGCCGAGTTCGCTGCGTTCTACCGGGCGCTGCTGGCGCAGTACCGGGACCGCGGCGAGTTCCCGGTCAACGGCGGGGTGGAGATCCGGGTCACCGGCCTGGACCGGGCGGACGGCCCGGGCGTGCCCGGCGCCCGGCCGCCGCTGCTGTCGGCCCTGCGGCCGCGCGCGGACCGGCCGGAGTGGGACACCGCCGTCTGGCTGGACGTGCTCAGCCTGCCCGGTACGCCCGGCCTGCCGCGGTTCTGCCGGGAGCTGGAGCAGTTCCTGCTGCGCACCTTCGACGGCACCCGGGCGGGGCTGCGGGTCGAGTGGTCCAAGGGCTGGGCGTACACCGAGGAGGGGGCCTGGGCGGACCCGGACCTGCTGGAGCGGGTGGTCCCGGCGTCGCTCGGCGAGGGTGGCGGCTGGGCGGAGGCGGTCGCCGTCCTCGACCGTCACGACCCCGACCGGGTGTTCTCCAACGCCTTCCTGGACCGCCTGCTGCGCTGAGGCCCGCCCGCCGGGGCGCCACCTAACACTGTTAGACTCTCCCTAACGGTGTTAGGTGGCCCGGATGTCCGGGCTCCGGAGCGGACGGAGGGACGCGATGACGGCGTTGCCCGGCGCGGGCGAGGAGGCGGCCACGCCGCAACTCACCCGCGAGGCGCTGGTCACGGCCGCGCTGCGGATCCTCGAACGCGACGGCGTCAACGGACTGTCGATGCGCCGGCTCGCCGCCGAACTCGGCGTCAAGGCGGCCTCGCTGTACTGGCACGTGCGCAACAAGGAGCAGCTGCTCGACCTGCTCACCGACGCGCTGATGGCCGACGCCGTCCCGCCCCCGCGCCGGGGCTCCTGGCGCGACCAGCTGCGCGAGTACGGCCTGCGCCACCGCAGCCACCTGCTCGGCAGACGTGACGCCGCCAAGGTGGTGGCCGGCCGGCTCGCCCCCGGGCCGCACCTGCTGCGGCTGATGGAGGACCAGCTGGACCGGCTGCGCGAGGCCGGGTTCTCCGACGCCGACGCCGCCCAGATCAACTACCTGCTCGGCGCCTACGTCCACGGCTTCGTGCTGCAGGAGATCACCCCGCTGTCCGCGGCCGAGGCGGCGGGCACCGGCCGCGCGGAGGTGGCCCGCGCCGCCGGCGATCAGTTGCGCGGGCTGCCCGCCGACCGGTACCCGAACCTGGTGGACCTCGCCGACGACCTCACCACGCCGACCATGGACGAGCGCTTCGCGTTCGGCCTCGAACGGCTCCTCGACGGGCTCGCCGTCCTGCTGGAGCAGGCCCGTGCCGCCGCCCCCGAAGCAGCCGACCCGGAACAGGAACCCACCCATGAGTGAACGCACCTACCGCGTCATCGTCCGCGGCGTCTTCGCCGGCCTCGACGAGGCCCGGCGCGCCGAGCTGACCGCCGCCGCGGACCGGCACGACATCCTCAGCGCCGCCTTCACCGACGAGGGCACGCTCGTCTACGACCTGGGTCTGCGCAACTTCAGCTTCCGCTGCGTGGTCGGCCAGGCCGCCGCGGACGCGGACGGGACCGCCCTGGGCGCCGAGGCGGCCGAGCGGACCGCCTGCGACCGGGCCGCCGCCCGGCTCGCCGGACTCGGCATCGGACACGGGCCGCTGCGCGCCGCCGCCACCAGCGTCGACGACATGAAGATCCGCCGCCCCCGCCGCTGACGGCCCGGCCCCGCCGCCCGCGCTCAGACCAGCGACTTGTGGAAGAACGTGGTCGGCCGCAGGGTGCCCGCCGGGTCGGCGGCGAACCGCGGCACGCTGCCCAGCCTGGTCCAGCCCGCCGCCGCGTACAGCCGCTCGGCCGGGCTGCCGGTCTGGGTGTCCAGCAGCAGCAGACTGACCCCGAGCCCGGCCGCCTCCCGCTCCGCGTGCGCGAGCAACTCCCGTCCCAGGCCCCGGCCGCGCGCCCCGCTGTGCACGATCAGCTTGGCCAGCTCGGCCCGGTGCCGGCTGTTCGGGCTCGGCGCCAGCCGCAGCTGGACGGTACCCAGCAGCCGTCCGCCGTCGCGGGCCGCCCACAGCGCGATCGAGCCGTCCCCGACCCCGGCCGCCAGACCCCGCCACCAGCCGGCCGCCTCCTCGGCGGCGAGCGGGGCGAGGAAGCCCACCGAGGAACCGCCGGCCACCGCGTCGGCCAGCAGCTCACCGAGCTCCCCGGCGCTCTCCAGCAGTTCCCCGGCCTCGAGACGGGTGATCGCGGGCATGTCGCACTCCCAATCGTCGGTCGACTGTGGGCATCATCTCGTACCGTCCGCGCCCGGCGGCGCGGGATACTCGTCGCCGCGGCCCACCCCTCGCCGCGCCGTCCGTCCGAGGAGACCGCCATGGCCACCACCCCCGACCGTCTCGACCCGGCCGACCTGCTCGCCGTCGGGGAGCTGCTCACCGACGAGGAGCGGCTGATCCGCGACACCGTGCGCCGGTTCACCGACGAACGGATCCGCCCGCAGATCGGCGACTGGTTCGAGCGCGGCCACTTCCCGGCCCGCGAGATCGCCCCGGAGCTGGGCGCGCTGGGCGTCCTCGGGATGCACCTGGACGGCTACGGCTGCACCGGCTCCACCGCCACCGAGTACGGCGTCGCCTGCATGGAGCTGGAGGCCGCCGACTCCGGCCTGCGCAGCTTCGTCTCGGTGCAGGGATCACTCGCGATGCGCTCCATCCACGCCTTCGGCTCCGAGGAGCAGAAGCAGCAGTGGCTCCCCGAGCTGGCCGCCGGCCGGGCGATCGGCTGCTTCGGGCTCACCGAACCGGACTTCGGCTCCGACCCGGCCAACATGCGCACCCGGGCCCGCCGCAAGGGCGACGACTGGGTGCTCTCCGGCTCCAAGATGTGGATCACCAACGGCTCGGTCTCCGACGTCGCGGTGGTCTGGGCGCAGACCGACGAAGGCGTGCGCGGTTTCCTGGTCCCGCGGGGCGCCAAGGGGTTCACCGCCACCGACGTGCACGGCAAGCTCTCGCTGCGCGCCTCCGTCACCAGCGAGCTCGCCTTCGACGAGGTGCTGCTGCCCGCGGACGCGATGCTGCCCGGGGTGCGCGGCCTGCGCGGCCCGCTCTCCTCGCTCAACGAGGCCCGGTACGGCATCCTGTGGGGCACCGTCGGCGCGGCCCGCGACTGCTACACCGCCGCCCTGGACTACGCGAAGACCCGGATCCAGTTCGACCGGCCGATCGCCGGGTTCCAGCTCACCCAGCAGAAGCTGGTCGAGATGATGCTGGAGGTGGAGAAGGCGTACCTGGTGGCGGTCCGGATCGGCCGCCTCAAGGACGAGGGCCGCAGCCTGCCCGCGCACGTCAGCTTCGGCAAGCTCAACAACGTCCGCACCGCGCTGGAGATCGCCCGTTCGGCCCGGACCGTCCTCGGCGCCAACGGCATCACCACCGCGTACTCGCCGCTGCGGCACGCCAACAACCTGGAGTCGGTGCTCACCTACGAGGGCACCTCCGAGATCCACACCCTGGTCCTCGGCGAGGCGATCACCGGCGAGGCCGCCTACCGCTGACGCGGCCTCGGGGCCCGCGCCGGGACGGGCGGTCGGCGCAGGCCGCGGAGCGAGGGAAAAGCGCTGGTCGCGACGGTGGCCGGGCCGGTAGCGTGCGCGGCGATCCCGAAGGAGACCACCGCCATGACCGGCCACCCGACCACCACCCTCTGGCGTCCGACCGGCCCCGCCGAGCTCGCGCTGGTCGAGGCCGCCGACCGGCGGGCCTGGCCGCCGCGCCTTCCGGACCAGCCGATCTTCTACCCGGTGCTGAACGAGGACTACGCCGTCCGGATCGCCCGCGACTGGAACGTCCCGGCGTCCGGCGCCGGGTACGTGACGCGGTTCGAGGTCGACACGGCCTTCCTCGCCCGCTACCCGGTCCGGCAGGCCGGCGGCGAGACCATCCTGGAGCTGTGGGTGCCGGCCGAGGAACTACCCGAGTTCAACCGGCACCTGGTGGGCCGGATCGAGGTCGTCCACGAGTTCCGCGCCTGAGGTGCGGGCGGGGCCGACTGCCCCAGCGGCGGCCACGATCGGGGGCCCTGGGTTTCGCCGGACCGTGCGGGTGCGATAGGACGGGGCGTAACCGCCACGCTAAGGAGCCCCATGTCAGCCCCGTCCGTCGACGCCGACGGTGACCGTTCGACCGACGCCGGCCCGATACCGTCGGCCGGCGCCCCGCCGGGGCCGGCGACCGTGGTCGTCCTCGGCGGCCTCGCGGCCCTGGGTCCGCTCACCCTCGACCTCTACATGCCGGCCCTTCCGGCCCTCCGGGAGGGCCTGCACTCCACCGTCCCCGCCGCCCAGCTGACCCTCACCGCCTCACTGGCCGGGCTCTCGCTCGGCCAGCTGGTGTTCGGTCCGCTGAGTGACCGGCTGGGACGGCTGCGGCCGCTGGGGGTGGGCCTCGCGGTCTACACCCTGGCCACCGTCCTGTGCGCGCTGGCGCCTTCGATGGAGGTGCTGATCGGCGCCCGGCTGGTGCAGGGGGTCGCGGGCTCGGCCGGTCTGGTCATCTCCCGGGCCATCGCCCGCGACCGGTACGAGGGGGTGGCGATGATCCGCTTCCTGGCCTCGCTCGGCATGATCTCGGGGCTGGCCCCGATCTTCGCCCCCGTGCTCGGCGGTCAGCTGCTGCGGGTCACGACCTGGCGCGGCACCTTCGTCGCGCTCTCGGTGGTGGGGGCCGCGCTCACCCTCGGCGTGCTGCTGGTGCTGCGGGAGACGCTGCCGCCGGAACGCCGCCACGCCGGCGGGCTCGGCTCGACGTTCACGGCGATCGGCGGGCTGCTGCGCGATGTGCCGTTCCTCGGCTACGTGCTGACCAGCACGTTCGGCTTCGGCGCGCTGTTCGCCTACGTCGGCGGTTCGTCGGTGGTGCTGCAGGGCGTCTACCACGTCTCCCCGCAGACCTACAGCCTGATCTTCGCCACCAACTCGGTCGGCGTGGTGGCCTTCACCCAGCTGAACGGCCGGGTGCTGGCCGGGCGGTTCGGCCAGTCGGTGCTGATGCTGACCGGGCTGGGCATGGCGGCCCTGGCCGGGGCGGCGCTGATCGTGTTCACCACGTTCTGGGACGTCGGTCTGGCGGGCGTGTGGCCCGCGCTGTTCCTGCTGATGGCCGGCCAGGGCCTGATCCTGCCCAACTCGGCGGCCGGCGCGCTCACCATGGCGCCGCACGCGGCCGGCTCGGCCTCCGCCCTGCTCGGGACCAGCACCTTCCTGTGCGGTGCGGTGGTCGCGCCGCTGAGCAGCGCCGGCGGCGAACCGTCGGCGGTCGCCCTCGGCACCGTCGTGCTGACCTGCGCCCTCCTCGCGACCTCGGCCTACCTGCTGCTCTGCCGCCCCTGGGCGCAGCGGCCGCAGCCCGTGGCCGCCTGACGCCTCCTCGGGCCGGGGGACCGCCGGACGGCTACCGCCTGCCCCGGGCGAGCAGCTGCGCCTGGGCGTACGAGGCGAAGCCGGGGCCGGCGGCGGTCGCGGTCGCGTCGGTGGCGTTGCCGCCGGGCTTGGTGGTGCCGGAGACCGTGTAGACGGTGTACCGGCCGATCGCGGCGTGGGTGCCGGGGCAGCCGTCGGTGACGCAGTACGAGGCGTTCCCGGCCGGTACCAGGCCCTGGACCTGGCCCTGGTGGCCGGCGGCGGCCGCGTCGGCGTTGGCCTTGGCGTCGAAGACGGCGACGCCGACGGTCACCGCGCCGGTGCCCGAGGTGTAGGTGACGCGCAGCAGTGCCCGGCAGCCCTGGGCGGTGACCGGGTCGCCGAGGTGGCCGGTGGTGGCGTTCCAGCAGGGGGTGGCGGAGCAGGTGGCCACCCTGGTCCAGGTCCTGCCGCCGATGGTCAGGGTGGCCGAGGGGAACAGCCCGGCGGGGTCCAGCGGCGCGGTGTCGGTGGCCGCGGCGGAGATCACCGTCAGCGGGTCCGGCGGCCCGGCCGGGGACGGGCTCGCGGGGGTGGTTCCGCCGGGCCTGGCCGAGGGCTTCGCGGTGGCCGGTCGGGAGGCGGACGCCGAGGCCGGGGCGGAGGCGCCCGGGGAGGCCGATGCCGTGGCGGACCCGGTGGAGGAGGGCGACGGCGGGTCGGAGGCGCCACCGAAGGCGACGGCGGACGGGCTGTCGGAGGCGGGGGAGGGCGAGCTGTCCCCGGCGGCGGTGGTGGGTGCCGTCCGGTGGCCGGTCAGTGTGACGGCGGTCGCGGTGATGCCGCCGATCACCACGGTGGCGGCGACGGCCGCGCCGACCGCCCGGCGCTGCTTGCGCCGTCGCCGGTCCTGTTCGTGCTGCTCGGCCAGGGCGGCCCAGTCGGGGGCGGTCGATGACGCCCCGGGTGCAGACCCGGGTGCCGCTGTTCCGGTCGGCTGTCCGCCTGGCCCGCCCCAGCCGTTCCCGGTGCCCCACCCGTCACTCATGGTCAGCGATCCTAGAACACCGGAGCGATCGCGCGGGGACGGCCGTGCCGGTCCGCACCGGGGACGGTGCGGACCGGCGGGGGCCGGGCGCGCTACGAGATGGTGAAGTCGTCGCCGTACACGTTGCCCTGGCCGAACCAGCCGTGCAGGTAGACGGTGACCGTGCCGGAGGCCCCGGTGGTGAACGGGACGCTGAGCTTGGTCCAGCCGGTGCCGGACGTCCAGGTGCTGGCGGTGGCGCCGCCGCTGACGCCGAGGAAGGCGTAGCTGCCCTGCACCCAGGCGCTCAGCGTGTACTTGGTGTTGGGCACGAGGGTGACGCTCTGCCCGCACTCGCCGGTCTGGCTCGCGGTGGCCGCGGCCTGCAGCGCCTTGCTGCCGGAGTGCACCGGGGTGGAGACCACGGCGCCGCCGCTCTGGCAGCTCCACGGGCTCAGACTGCCGCTCTCCAGACCGCCGTTGACCAGTCCGGTACCGCCGGAGCCGTTGACGGTCAGGGTGTAGGTGGCGGTGTGGGTGCCGCTGGGGGCGGTGCCGGTGATGGTGAGGGGGTAGCTGCCGGGTGCGGTGGCGGCGGTGGTGGTGAGGTTGAGGGTGGTGGAGGCGCCGGAGGTGACTGAGGTGGCGGCGAGGGTGGCGGTGACGCCGGCGGGGGCGCCGGTGACGGCGAGGCTGACGGTCTGCGCGGAGCCGCTGGTGACGGCGGTGTTGACGGCGGCGGAGGCGGAACCGCCCGGGTTGACCGACCCGGCCGCGGGGGAGAGGCCGAGCGAGAAGTCGTTGGTGCTCTGGCCGCCGCCGGTGAACGGCGCGAAGATGTGCGAGAAGTCCCAGGTGCCCTGGCTGATGCCGGAGCAGCTGTCGGAGCCGGCCGTGCCGACGCAGCCGCCGTTGTCACGCTGCAGCGCCCAGAAGGACAGTGTGTTGACGCCCTTGCCGACGGCCCAGTTGTAGACGTTGGTGGCGTCGGCCAGGGTGAAGGTCTCGGCCGGGCCGAAGTCGTCGATGCCCAGCATCTCGATGATGCCGATCGAACCCCACAGCTGTGCGGGCGTCTTGGCCGGGTAGAGCTTGGCCAGCTGGTTGTACAGGCCGGTGGTGGCGGTCTTGGTGTCCTCGCCCATGTTGTGCCCGGCGTTGTCGTAGTAGTCGAAGGTCATCTGGTTGACGACGTCGATCCGCGCGTTGTTGGTGACCGCGTTCTTCAGTACGGCGAGCCCGCTGGCGGCCAGCCCGGAGGTGGTGGTCGGCAGGGTGTACGAGAACTGCACGGACCGGCCGTTGGCCGCGGCCCAGTCCTGGACCAGCTTGATGGCCTTGTTGCGGCGGTCGATGCCGGCGGTGTTGGTCAGCGAGTTGTCCTCGATGTCGAGGTCGATCCGGCTGATGTCGTAGGTGGTGACGACCTTCTCGAAGGCGGCCGCGATGGCGTTGACATCGGTGCAGCTGTCGGCGAGTTCGGTGCCGGTGTTGTCGGCGGTGTAGCCGCCGAAGGACGGGATGACGTCGCCGCCGGCCGCCTTGATGGTGTTGATCTCGGCGCCGAAGACGGCCGAGGAGACCGGCATCCCGGTGTCGCCGTTCCACAGCGGCGTGCACGACCCCTTGCTCGCGGTCTGCAGGAACGCCATGGTCAGGTGCTTGGCACCGGACTGGGCGGCGAGGGTGGCCGGGTTCTCACCGGTCCAGGCCTCGAAGTAGGGGGCGAACACGTGCTGCGGCAGCGGGGTCGCCGCCTGCGCGGTGCCCCCGCCCAGGGCCAGCAGGCCCGCCGAGGCGGCCACGGTGGCACAGGTGGTCAGCAGGGCCTGGATCGATCTGTACAGGCGCATGAATGCTCCAACAGACAGGAAGGATGGCCCGCCGGCCCGGACCTGGGCACGGCGGTGTTCTGGCGCGCTGGGCGACAGTGGGAACGCAGGGGTGGTGCGGCAGTGCACGACAGCACAGCCGGCCGGTGGTCACACCCCCACGATGCGTCCCGGTCGGAAGACCAACGCCTATGTTTGGACTAGACCAGTCGTCTGTCAAGAGCCCTAACAGTTCGCCAACGCAGCTTCCGGGCAAGGGAAGCCGGGCTGCCGTGGCCGGAACCGGCCGGGCCCGGCCCGCGTCCTGCAGAGGAGTCGGCCGGGTGCCCGGCTCCCGGTCCGGATGACGACGGCCCCTCGGGCCGGGCGCCGGGGGGCGTCCGGCCCGAGGGGCCGTCGGTCGGGTCCGCGCGGGGACTCAGCCGAGGTTGTTGGCCGTCAGCCAGTCCTTGGCGACCTTCTGCGGGTCCTCCTTGTCGACCGAGACCTTGGTCATCAGCGAGGTCAGCCCGGCGGTGTCCAGCTTGGCGGAGACCGCGTTCAGCGCGGCGGTCGCGGTGGCGTCCACCCCGGCCTTGTTGACCAGCGGGGTGACGTTCTGCGAGCTGAACACGTTCTTCGGGTCGGCCAGCGACACCAGCTTGAACTGGACGATCCGCGGGTCGGTGGTGAACACGTTGCCGGCCTGGACCGAGCCGTCCTTCAGCGCGTTCGCGGTGGTGTCGGCGGTCGGCTTCCACTCCTTGAAGGTCAGCCCGTACGCGTCCTTGAACTGCTGCTCCCGGCGCGACTTGAACTCCGGCGGGCCGCCGACCGTGAACTCGCCGGCCTTGCCGGCCAGGTCGGCGATGGACTTCAGCTGGAACTTGTCCGCCGTCTCCTGGGTGACGGTGAGCGAGTCCTTGTCCTCGGCGGCCGAGGAGTCCAGCACCGCCAGCTCGGCGGGCAGCTTCTGCAGCAGCGCCGCGTTGACGTCCTGGGTGCCGGTGGCGGTGGCCTTCGGGTCCAGGTAGCCGAGCAGGGCGCCGTTGTACTCGGGCAGCACGGTCAGGTTGCCGCTCTGCAGCTGCCCGTACAGCACCTCGCGGCTGCCGATGTTGAACTTCTCCTCGACCTTGACCCCCTTGGCCTTCAGGGCCTGCGAGTAGATCGAGGCGAGCAGCACGTTCTCCGGGAAGTTGGCCGAGCCCACCACCACGGTCTTCCCGCTGCCGCCCGCCGGGGCACCGGTACCGCTGGGCGCGGCCAGCGGGTCGCCGCCGCCGGAGGAGCTGCACGCCGCCGCGCCCAGCACGATCGCGGTGGCGGTGACGATTCTGACCAGACGGGACGTCATAGTGCTTCCTTGGTGGAGGGTGCGGACCGCCGGACGCGTTCGCCGGGCGGCAGGGTGAGACGGATCAGCAGGGCGAACACCAGCTGGGTGGCCACGGCCAGCAGCACCACCAGCAGGGCGCCGCCGAGCGTGGTCGGGAAGTTGCGGGTGGCCAGCCCGTCGATCACGTACCGGCCGAGGCCGCCGAGACCGACGTAGGCGGCCACCGTCGCGGTCGCGATCACCTGGACGGCCGAGGTCCGCACACCCGCCAGCGCCGTCGGCAGCGCCGCCGGGACGCACACCCCGAACAGCACCTGCCGGTGGGTCAGGCCGATGCCCCGGGCCGCGTCGCGCACCTCCGGATCGGTGCCCGCGATGCCCTCCGCGGTGGCCACCAGCAGCGGCGGCGCGGCCAGCGCGACCAGCGGGATCAGCACGGCGAGGTCGTCGACCCCGGCCAGCAGCACGGCCAGCGTCACCAGCCCGAGGGTGGGCAGCGCGCGGGCGACGCCGGTGAGCGCGGTGACCACGAAGGTCCCCCGCCCGGTGTAGCCGATCAGCAGCCCGACGGGGACCGCCAGCACCGCCGCGATGGCCAGCGCCTCGCCGGAGATCACCAGGTGCTCGGCGATCCGGTGGACGATCGCGTCGGGACCGCTGCGGTGGTCCGGGGCGGAGAAGAAGGTGTTGAGCCAGTTCAGCCAGTTCACCGGCCGGCCCCCGTCCGCCGGGCCCAGGGGGCCAGCAGCCGGCGCAGCAGCACCAGCAGCAGGTCGGTGACCAGGGCCAGCAGGGCGACCAGGACGATCCCCGCCACGATCGGCGTCGGGAAGGTCCGCTGGAAGCCGTCGATGAACAGGTAGCCGAGCCCGCCGCGGCCGACCAGCGCGCCGACCGCCGCCAGCGAGATGGAGGCGACCGCCGCCACCCGCAGACCGGCCGTCAGGAACGGCACCGCCGCCGGCAGCTCGACCGCCGTCAGCCGGTGCCAGGGCCCGTAGCCCATCGCGGTGGCCGCCTGCCGGACGGCCTCCGGCACCGCGCGCAGCCCGTCCACCGTGGTCGGCAGCAGCACCGCGACCGCGTAGAACGTCAGCGGGACCATCACGGTGGCGCGGGTGGCCAGCCCCGTGTACGGGATCAGCACCACGAACACCGCCAGCGAGGGCAGCGCGTAGACCACGTTGAACAGGCCGGCCAGCGGCTGGTACAGCCTCGGCCAGCGGACACAGGCCAGGCCGAGCGGCACCGCGACCAGCAGCCCGATCAGCACCGGGACCAGGGCGATCACCGCGTGGTCCAGGGTCAGGTCGCGCAGGTAGCCGAGATGGTCGCCGATCCAGTGCCAGCGGACCAGGGGTTCACCGTCCACCGGGCGCCACCCCGTGCTCGGTGCGCACCGGTGCGGCCTGCGGCCCGGTGGCGGCCAGGATCGTGGCGCGGTCGGCCAGACCGGTGGCCCGGCCGGTGTCGTCCACGGCGACGGCGACGCCCGCCGGGGACAGCACCGCGGCGTCCAGCGCGCTGCGCAGCGTGTCGCGGCCCGGGTGGAAGACCGGCGCCGGGTGCAGGGTGGCGTCCCCCGGGGCCCGCCAGCCGGCCGGGCGGCCCGAACCGTCCAGCGCCAGCTCCCAGCCGCCGGGGCGGTGGCCGGGCGGCTCCAGCGGGAGGCCGTCGGCCGGGCGCAGCCCGAGGCCCCGCAGGCCGCGGTCGCGGCCCAGGAAGGCGGCCACGCCGTCGTCGGCGGGGGCGGTCAGGAGGGTGTGCGGATCGGCGAGTTGGGCGATCTCGCCGTGCTCGCGGAGCACCACCACCTGGTCGCCGAGGCGGACGGCCTCCTCGATGTCGTGGGTGACGAACAGCACCGTCTTGTTGAGCTCCGACTGCAGGCGCAGCAACTCCTCCTGGAGTCCCGCCCGGACCACCGGGTCGACCGCGCTGAACGGTTCGTCCATCAGCAGCACCGGCGGATCCGCGGCCAGCGCCCGGGCCACCCCGACCCGCTGCTGCTGGCCGCCGGACAGCTGGTACGGGTACCGGCCGCCGGCCTCCGGCGGCAGCCCGACCAGCTCCAGCAGCTCCGCGGCGCGGGCCCGGGCCCGCTTGCGGTCCCAGCCGAGCAGGCGCGGCACGGTGGCGATGTTGTCGAGCACGCGGCGGTGCGGGAACAGGCCGGCCTGCTGGATCACGTACCCGATGCCGCGGCGCAGCTCGGCCGCGTTCCGCTCGGCGACGTCGACCCCGTCCAGCAGGACGCGGCCGGAGGTCGGTTCGACCATCCGGTTGACCATCCGCAGGATCGTGGTCTTCCCGCAGCCGGACGGCCCGACCAGCACCGTTATTCGGCCCGCGGGGACGTCGAGGTCAAGGCCTCCGACGGCGACCGTGCCGTCGGGGTGGCGCTTGGCGGCGCCGTCGAATCTGATCACAGAGGTGTTCCTAGCGGTGGCCGTACGGTGGAACGGAGCGGATGGTGCCGGGGTCGGTCGTGCGGGTCGGTGGTTCGGGGTCGGTGGTTCGGGCTCGGTGGTTCTGGTGCAGCCGGGCGGGTGAACGGGACGGCTCCTGACGGTCCAACCGGTCGGGCGGCCCGGCTATGCCCGAACTTATCGAACAATTGTCGAATGGTCCGCCAGCACGGCTGCCCGGGCGGGCCTCAGCCCAAACCCCGATCCGCCGTCCGGGTCGGCAGCCCGGCCGCCGCCCAGGCGACGAAACCGCCGTCCAGATCGGTGGCCCGGTGCAGGCCCAGCTCCCGCAGGCTCGCGGCCGCCAGGCTCGACGCGTACCCCTCCGAGCAGACCACGATCACCTCCAGCTCGCTGCCCGTGGCCTCCGGGATGCGGTGACTGCCCGTCGGGTCCAGCCGCCACTCCAGCACGTTGCGCTCGATGATCAGGGCGCCGGGGATCTCGCCCTCCCGGGCGCGCTGCGCGGCCGGACGGATGTCCACCAGCAGCGCGCCGCGGCCGGCCGCCTCCTGCGCCTGCACCGGCCCCGGCCGGTGCACGCCGACCCGCGACCGCGCCACCAGTGCGTCCACCGCGCTCACCACTGCTCCGGCCCTTCCACCGCGGTCCGCACCAGACCGCCGGCCCGCAGGTCGTAGCGGGACATCCCGCTCAGCGGCGGCGAGTACGCATGGATCGTCACCGCGGGACCGGCCGCCGAATTGCGGACGTCGTGCAGGTAGTCCGGCCCGAACGTCCGTACCGCACCCGGTGCCAGACGGCGGATCAGCAGGCCCTGGTCGGGGCCGGCCAGCGACAGCTCCTCCAACTCGCCCAGCGCGACGGTGAACGCACCGGCCGAATCGCCGTGGTCGTGGAAACCGGTCGACTGCCCGGGGAGCCAGCTGATCAGCCACACCTCGTGGTCCCGGTCGGCCGCCAGCCGTTCGTACCAGCGGTCCCCGCTCGCCAGCCGGACCCGGTGGATCCACTCCTCGGGGCGCTCCGCCAGATCGCGGACGACCGCCCGCAGGGCGTCGGGGGTCAGCGGCCGAGGTGGCCGCGCGGTGCCGGCCGGTGCCGGCTGAAGGCTCACAACACTCATCGGATGTCCTCAACGAGGCCGAAGGGAACGGCGGCGACCCTGCGCAGCCGACGGCGACCGGCGCGGGCGCCGACCGGAAGGGCGGCAGAGACGATCAGTGGAACGACGATCGGTGGAACAGGGCCCCGGACGACGACACGGGGCTGACCGAATCGGTCAGCGGGCACACATGTCGCTCGCCTGGCGTCGCAGATCGACGTGCAGGCGGCAGACCAGAGCGGTGCCGGGCTTCATGCGCCAGATCGTTCACGACAATCCCCCACCGAGTCAAGCCCGGCCCACCCCCTGGACCACCCCGTTCCCCCACCCGGCGGCCCGGTGACACTCCGTGCCGGCGTCGCTCCCACGGCCGGAGCGGAGTGCGGTGACCCGCTGCCGGACCGCCGCGACCTGGTCCCGCAGCCTGCTGCGGTGCTCCGCCACCGTCGTGGAGAACTGGCCCTCGTGCCGTCGGTACCGGAGTGTGTCGGCGCCGACGTACACCCCGGGGCGGAGGGCGGAGACGGCCATCAGCAGCGCCGTGTCGTCCATGCCCCACAGGGCGGGCCAGCCGCCGAACTCCCGCAGGACCGAGCGTCGCCACATCGCCCCGGCGGGGTGCAGTGGGACCGAGTACGCGCCGGGCGGTTCGGTCCGCCAGCGGGCGTAGACCTCGCCCGGGGCCAGCAGGCCGGGGCGCAGGTCCAGGTGGACCGACACCAGGGAGCCGTCGGGCAGCAGGTCCCTGGCATCGCCGACGGCGTACGCGGCCCCGGGATGGCGGCGCAGCGCGTCGGCGAGCAGGGCCAGGGCCCCGGCTTCGAGCTCGTCGTCGGAGTCGAGGTTCTGCACCAGCGGGCCTCGGCAGCGGGCCAGTCCGCGGTTGCGCGCCTCGGCGGGCCCGTGGGCGCCGCGCATGCCGCTGCCGCCGACGGTCAGCCGGCCGGTCGCCGACAGGTCGGCCAGCGGCGCGGGCAGCGGGGGGACCGGGCCGTCGAACTCCAGCACCCACTCCCAGTCGGTGCGTTGTTGGGCGAGGAGCGAGGTGAGTGCGGCGGGCAGGGTGGCCGTGCGGTCGGTCCGGCAGGCGGTGAGCACGGATATCGCCGGGCGCCACCGCAGTCGGCTGCTGTCCGTCGGTCGGACTGCGTGCATGCTTCCCCCGGTCGGCTGTTCGACGCGGGCGATTCTATGTTCGGGTCGGCCTGGGTGGGGCGGGAGCCGCCCGAGCCGGCGATCCGGGCCCCGGACGACCGTAGACCTGCCCCCGGGGAAGGGCAGGTCTACGGTGGCTCGTGGGTGGGTCAGTTATCCTCGGTGGCGTTCTGGTCGGCCTCGGCGGCGGCGCTTTCGGCGGCGTCCAACTTCTGCTGGAGGCTGTCGAGTTGGGCCTGGTCGACGGAGGCGGAGGGGGCGGCCTGCTGCGGGGTGGCGCCGTTCGGGCCGCAGGCGGTGAGGAGCAGGGCGGCCGTCAGTGCCAGGGTGGCGAGGGCCGCGGTGGGGCGGGCGGTCACTTGCCGCTCTGGGTGCCGCACCAGGTGGCGACCGACTTCAGGTCGTTCTGCCGGGTCTGCAGGGTGGTGACCAGGCCCTTGCGGTAGGTGAGGCGGTCGTTGAGGTAGGTCTGGATCTCGGTGTGGCCGGCGCTCTTGGCGTTGTTGACGCGCTGCTCCAGCCGGGCCACCGAGCCGACCACACCGGCGTCGCCGTTCAGCCGGGTCAGGGCCTTGGTGACCCGCTCCTCGGTCTTCGGCAGGCGCTTGCAGATGGCCTTGGAGCCGTCGCCGGTCGGCGTCGGGGCGGCCTGGGCGGGGGCCGCGGCCAGCAGGGCGCCGGCGACGGCGAGCGAGGCGACGGCTGCGGCGGCGGCGGCCTTACGGTTCACGGGCACGGCGATCTCCTCCGGTTCTCGGATGCCGTTCGGCTCCGACCCGCCAGGAGCGTAGGACCCGTTCTTGTGGAATCCCTGTGGACGGCCCGGCGGCCGGTCAGCCGGAGAGCCAGTCGCGGCGCGGCGGCAGCGGTTCGGCCGCGGCGTCGGGGTGCGGCAGCGGCAGCCGTACGGTGAACCGGCAGCCGCCCGTGCCGGGGGCGTCGCCGATGGTGACGGTGCCGCGGTGCAGGGCGGCCTGCTGGGCGACCAGGGTCAGGCCGAGCCCGGAGCCGGGGCTGTCCTGGCGGCGGTGGAAGCGGTGGAACACCGTGGCGCGCTCCTCCGGCGGGATTCCGGGCCCGTGGTCGTCGACGGTGAGCCGGGCCCGGCCGTCCTCGGCCTGCAGCCGGACCAGGATGCGGGCGCCGCCGTCCTGCTCGCGGCCGTGCAGCGCCGCGTTGCCGAGCAGGTTGGCCAGCATGATCCGCAGGCCCGGCTCCCAGCCGAACACCCGCAGTCCGGCGGGCAGTTCGGCGTGGATCTTGGCGTGCGGGTGGCGCCGGGCGGCCTCCGCGACCTCGGCGTCGACCAGTTCCGCGAGGTCGGGGGAGCTGAACGCGGAGACCTCTACCAGGTCACCGCGGGCCAACGTGTGCAGGGCGGTGAGGAGTTCGAGCAGCCGGGCGTGGTCCTGCTGGAGCTCCTGGACCACCTCGGTGTGTTCGGCGCGCGGCAGTTCGGGATGGGCGGACAGGACGTCGAGGTTGGTGCGCATGCTCATCAGCGGGGTGCGCAGCTCGTGCGAGGCCGCCGAGGAGAACGACCGGGCGGTGTCCAGGGCCTGCGCGGTCCGGGCCGCCTGCTCGTCGTAGCGGGACAGCACCAGGCCGATGGCGGCGGCGAGTTCGTCGACCTCGGCGGTGCCGGTCCGGCCGTGGGCGAAGCCGGCGGCGCCCGCGCCGGGGTCGAGCGCGGCGGCCCGGCGGCTGAGCCGGCGCAGGGATGCGGTGCCGCGTTCGGCGACGGCCAGCGCGATCAGGCCGGAGACCGGGGCCGAGACCAGGGCGATCAGCAGGAACCGGCGCCGGACCGCGGTCAGTTGGGGCTCGGTGCTGGACGACGGCACCACCAGCCACAGGGTGCCGGGGGCGGCGCCCTCGATCCTGACCGTGAGCACCCGCCAGGCCTGCCCGCCGCCGCGGACCGTGACCGGCCCGCCGGGCCGGGTCGGCAGCCGGACCGAGTCGCTCGGCTGCGGGCCCATCGCGACCAGGACGTCGCCGTCCTGGGCGGCGACCCGGACCCCGGAGTCCAGGGCGTCGTTGATGACCTTGCGCTGCTGGTTCTGCTCGGCCTTGGGCCGTCCCCGGCGGTCGGCGGCGAGCAGGGTCCGTACGCTCGGCAGCACGGCGGCGGCGCGGTCGGTGAGGCCGGCGTCCTCCTGGTGGTGCAGGTCGCGGTTGACCAGCGGGAGCAGCAGCAGGCCGAACGCCACCACCAGCAGCGGGACCAGGACGGTCACCCAGAGCGCGATCCGGGTGGACAGCCGGATGCCGCGCTGCCGCCGCCCGCGGGCGAGCGGCCCGGGGCGGCCCGGTCCGGCCGGCCCGGCCGTGCCTCCTGTCGCTCGCCGCCTCACGCCTGACCGCCGGGGGCGGGGTTGCGCGGCGCGGGGCTGTGCGGCGCTGGGCTGTCCGGCGCGGGGCCGTCCGGTGCGGGGTGGCCGGCCGGCAGGCGCAGGACGAAGCCGACTCCGCGGACGGTGTGGATGATCCTGGGCCGGCCGCCCTCCTCCAGCTTGCGGCGCAGGTAGCTGACGAAGGTGTCCACCGCGTCGGTGCGCACCTCGAAGTCGTAGCCCCAGACCCGGTCCAGCAGCTGGTCCCGGCTCAGGACGATCCCGGCGTTCCTGGCCAGGTGGGTGAGCAGCTCGAACTCGCGTCGGGTCAGGCGCAGTTCGCGGTCGTCCCAGCGGGCCTGTCGGGTGGCCGGGTCGATCGTCAGCGGGCCCGCCCGCAACCGGTCGCCGGGCGGGGCGGGCCGGCGGCGCAGCAGGGCGTGCAGCCGCAGCACCAGTTCCTCCAGGGCGAACGGCTTGACCAGGTAGTCGTCGGCGCCGGCCTGCAGGCCGGCCACCCGGTCGGCGAGCTCGTCCAGCGCGGAGAGCATCAGTACCGGGGTGTCGTCGCGGGCGGCGCGCAGCGTTCGGCAGACCTCGGTGCCGCTCATGCCGGGCATCGACACGTCGAGCACCACCACGTCGGCGGGTGCCTCGGTGAGCCGGCGCAGCGCGGTGCGGCCGTCCTCGGCGAGCACCACGGTGAAGCCGCTTAGCCGCAGCCCGCGCTCCAGCGAGCGGCGGATGGCGGCGTCGTCGTCCACCACCAGGACCCGTCCCGCCGCTGCCTTGCCGTTCCCGTCCACCGGCCCTCCTCCCGCCGTCGTGGGCCGACCCTCTCATGGCCGGGCGCCGGCCGGCAGGCCGGGTTCGCGCGGCCGTGTACGGTCCGGGCGGCGGGTCCTGGGCCGTCCCGTGCAACCGGCTGCGGGCGGCCGTGCGTCCTGCCCGGCGAGGCGGACGTGATTCGCCCGTCCCACGAAGGGCAGGAAAGCGGTTATGGGCATTCTCAGCTGGATAGTCCTCGGCCTGGTCGCCGGGGCCATCGCGAAGTTTCTGCTGCCGGGCAAGGACCCGGGCGGCGTGATCGTCACCACCCTGATCGGCATCGCCGGTTCGTTCGTGGGTGGCTGGCTCTCCTCCAAGATCCTGGACAAGCCGATCTCCAAGAACTTCTTCGACCTCCCGACCTGGGGATCCGCGATCGTCGGCGCCCTGGTGCTGCTGATCGCCTACCGGATCCTGTTCGGCCGGTCGCGGGACTGACGGGCGGCGCGCCCCGCGCGCACGACGGCGCCACCTCCGGGCCGGGCCCTCGGCTGAGTCAGCAGCCGCGGGTCCGGCCTGTCGGCGGTCGGGCCCGCGGGCCGTCGGGGGTGTCAGCGGGGGAGCGGCAGCGCGGGCAGCGGCTCCCGGGCGGCCAGCCATTCGCCGGGCACGCCGGCCAGGCCGGTCCGTGCGGCCGTGATGCCGCCCGCGATGGCGCAGGTGGTGTCCATGTCGCCCCAGCCGCCGACGGTCTGCCAGAGCGTTTGCGGCAACGAGTCCAGCTGCCCGGCGGCGCACCACAGCGCGAACGGGACGGTGTCCTGGGCGGACAACAGGGTGCCCGTGCCGAGGACCTCGGCGGCGTGCCGCAGCGAGGTGCGGTCGGTGAACCGCGCGGCGGTCCGCAGCCCCGACCGGACGTCGCCCGCGGGCAGCCGGTCGGCCACCAGCGTGAGCAACTCCTCCCGGCCGGGCGCGAGTCGGCCCCGGCTGCGGGCGGCGAACGCGGCGGCCAGCGCGACCGCCACCGCACCGGTCACCGCCTCGGGGTGGAAGTGGGTGACCCGGGCGGACAGTTCGGCCTGCCCGGCGACCATCTCCAGGTCGTCGGAGAACCACGCCCCCAGCGGCGCGACCCGCATCGCCGCGCCGTTCCCGTGCGAGCCCTGTCCGCCGAAGACGGCGGAGGTGACGCCGTGCCAGTGCGCGCCGCCGTCGATCTGCCTCAGCACCTGGTGCATCGACGGGCCGTAGCCCCGGTCCGGGTCGGCGGTGTAGCGGGCGGCGAAGGCCCGTGCGAGCCCGTCCGGCCGTACCTCGCCGTGCTCGGCCAGGTGCTCGACGAGGGTCAGCGCCATCGCGGTGTCGTCGGTCCACGGCCAGGGGGCCGGGCGGGGCGTCCTGGTCCGGTACTCGACGCTGTCCTCGTCCACCCGGGGGTGGAACCAGCGGTCGCCGAACGCGTCGCCCAGGGCGAGACCCTGGAGGCTGTCGAGGGCGGCGGTCGGCGCGGTGCCCGGTGCCGGGTCGGCGTACGGGTCCGGGGTGGTCGGGTGGGGGAGCTGGGCGGGCACGGGGTTCTCCTGGCGGGTGCGGTCCGGCCGCCCATCCTGGCGTCCCCGGGTGCCGTGGCGCGAACGGATTCGGCCTCCCCGGCCGGCGCCCTTGAGGGTCAGGAGCCCTTGAGACCGTGCAGCATCAGCGTCCAGACCGCCTCGAAGTCGGCGTCGGCCTGGGGCCGGCCCCACTCGGCGGAGTGCGCCGGGTCGTGGAAGTGCGCCGTCGCCTGGAACACCGCGCGGGCGGCGGTCCGGACGTGGGTGGGCCGGAACGCGCCCTGGTGGATGCCGTCCTGGATGATGTCCGCGAGCTGGCCGACCAGGGTCTCCACGTGCGCCTCGACCGTGTCGCTCAGCTCGCCGACCAGCGTCATGTAGGTCGCGAACAGCTCCGGGTCCTCCAGTGCCTTGGCCCGCTTCGCCGCGAACAGCGTGGCCAGCCAGCGGTGCAGCCGCTCGGCCGCCGGGCCGCGCTCGACGGTGATCGCCGCGAGGCTGTGGTGCGCACGGTCCAGCCAGCGCTGGGTGACCGCCTCGCGCAGCGCTGCCTTGCTGGGGAAGTGCCGGTAGACGCTGCCGTGGCTGACCCCGAGTGCACGGGCGATGTCCACCACGGTCGCCTTGGCCGGACCGAACCGCCGCAGGACGTCCTCGGCCGCGCTCAGGATCTGCTCGGGGGTGAGTGTGCTCTCCGTGGTCACGGCGGGGTACGTCCTATCGTGCGGTTCTCACGAGCGGTGAGCCGGGGGTGATCAGCGCTCGCTGTCCAGGTGCTCCATCTGTGCGGCAGCGTACCGGTCACCGGCGGCGGACCCGGCGGGGACGGCCGCCTCGACGGCCGCGAGGTCGTCCGCCGACAGCTCGACCCGCAGCGCGCCGAGGGCCTCGGCCAGCCGGTCCCGTCGGCGGGCGCCGACCAGCGGCACGATGTCCGAGCCGCGCGAGGCGACCCAGGCGATGGCGACCTGGGCGACGCTCACGCCCTTCGCGTCGGCGATCCACCGCAGCGCCTCGACCAGCCGCAGGTTGTGGGTCAGGTTGTCGCCCTGGAAGCGGGGGCTGTGGCCGCGGAAGTCGTTCGGGGCGGTCTCCCGGTCGCTCTGCCAGTGGCCGCTGAGCAGCCCGCGGGAGAGCACGCCGTACGCGGTGATCCCGATGCCGAGCTCGCGGGCGGTGGGCAGGACCTCGGCCTCCAGCGAGCGGGAGATCAGCGAGTACTCGATCTGCAGGTCGCTGATCGGGTGCACGGCGGCGGCCCGGCGCAGGGTGTCGGCGCCGACCTCGGACAGGCCGATGTGGCGGACGTACCCGGCCTTCACCAGATCGGCGATGGCGCCGACGGTCTCCTCGATCGGGACGTTCGGGTCGAGCCGGGCGGGGCGGTAGACGTCGATGTAGTCGGTGCGCAGCCGCCGCAGGGTGTACGCCAGGGCCGACTTGGCGGCGGCGGGGCTGGCGTCGTAGCCGAGCCAGCTCCGGTCCGGGCCGCGCTGGGCGCCGAACTTCACGCTGATCTCGACGCCGGCGCGGTCGCGGCCGCGCAGCGCCTCGTGCAGCAGGAGCTCGTTGTGGCCCATGCCGTAGAAGTCGCCGGTGTCGAGCAGGGTGACGCCCGCGTCGAGGGCGGCGTGGATGGTGGCGATGGACTCGGCCTCGTCGGCCGGGCCGTACATGTCCGACATGCCCATCAGGCCGAGGCCGAGGACGGAGGTGGTGAGGCCGGTGGCGCCGAGGGGGGTGCGGGCGAGGGCGGTGCGGGGGGTGGTCATGGGGTGGCTCCGTTGGCTGGTGGGGCTGGGGGCGGGTGACGGTCTTCGGCTGACTGATGACAACTATGGCATGTGAGATGACAGATTTCAATATCTGTCATTCGACAGCGTCACCCATCAGGCGTGGAGTCGGGCCCGCCGAGCCGGTTCGCGGTGCTGAAGCGCCGGGCGAGGTCCATGGTGGAGACGGGTGAGGTCCGTCGGCCGCACCCGCGCTCCGCGCCAGGCCTCGGCGCGGCTGCCCCCTGCCGGAGATTCCCCGAGGGGTGCCCCCGCCACCGGCCGCGATGGACGTGGAACACCCGGGCCACCTCGCAGGGAGACGAACGAATCTTCTAGGCTCGCTTCTCGGCCCGCCCTGCACCGGTGCCCGTCCGCACCGAGGTATCGAGGCCGACGTCCGCGGGCCCCGGGCCGAGCCGGGGTACCGGACCGAGCGAGGAGGACGCAGTGTTGCCCAGCCCGAGGTCGCACCCGAGGTCGCACCACCTGACGTTGCCAAGCCCGGCGTCATGCCGCCGCACCGGACCGCAGCGCACCGGACTGCAGCGCACCGGATTCCGCCGGTCCGTCCGCACCGCGGTCTTCGCGGGCGCGGCGCATCCGCTGAGTACCGTCGGCACGGGAGGTGCCCGATGACCGCGCACACCGTCGACGCGGCGGTCACCGGTTCCGCGCCCGCCTCCGGCGGCGCCTCCGCCGATCGGCAGCCGGGGGACGGTGCGCCGGACGGCGGCAGTAGGAACGGCGGCGCCGCTCCCCGGCCCGCCCGTCGGGCCGACGCCGCGGCCGCCGCAGCACCCACCGCCGCAGCCGCCGCCACCGCGCTCGCCGACCCGGCCG
>NZ_JAIZ01000080.1 GCF_000710465.2 Kitasatospora sp. MBT63
GCCGCACCGTCTGCGGCCTGGACGGTGTGCGGTGGTCGTCCGGTACCCGCGGTACCTGGACGGGGGGCGGGATGGTTCACCCGTTCGGGCGACGCTTATCGTCGGCGCGACGATAAGAGTTAACGAGCGCCATGCATCCCCTGAGAGAACTGGACGGTGGTCGCTCACCGGTCACGCGTCTGAGTGCTGTCAGATTAGTGATCAAACACGAGAAGCCTCTGGCCACCGTCGTCGGTCAGTTTGAACCAGCAGCCCGTGTGGTCGCTGGTGCATGAGCGCTTCCAGAGTTCGAGGCCGAGCGCGAGGCTGCTGTCGGTGAGCAGGTCCAGTAGTGCGCCGTGCCCAGGGCCGTCGAGCAGGTTGACCCGCCAGTCGCAGCGTCGAGGCTTCTCACCGGGGTGTGAGGAGACCGTGATCGCGGATGACGCTCCGGCTCCGCAGACAGCTCGGATCATGCGCATGAGTCCGCTGCCGATGTAGTGCTCGCACGCGGGGTGGCTGGCGGCGCTATAGAGGCCGACCTCCTCCTCCGTCCATGGGGTGAGGTCGGCAAGGCTCGTGCCGCGCCTGAGTCCGGTCGCGGCTTCCATCCACTGCGAAGGCTCGATCCCGTGGAGGATGACGCGTGCAGTGGCGGATCCAGGTGCATCCCGGATCAGGTGCACTCCGTCTGGGTGCTGCTCGTGACGCAGACCCGGGATCCCCGAGGCTGGTGTGCGACCGCTGGAGCCGACCGGGAGGAGGGCGGCCCAGTGCTGAGCGGTGTGCAGGGCTGGCTCGAGGTCGATGGTGATCTGGTCGCTCATGGGGTGGAGCGCTCGGACTCCCAGTGCGCGGGGTGCGAACGCTCGAAGAGCGCTCATGGTCTGGAGGACCTCGCTCTCGAGTCGCTCCTGCTCAGCGGTGGCGATGGGGAATGCGCTCCTGGCGTCGGGCGTGAGCGCTCGTGCGGCATCGGCGAGGGTTTCGCCGGTACAGCTGGCGCGCCGGGCGGCCAGGCTCGGCCTCCTTCGCTGCGCGGGTGGGGGAGCGGGCATGGTTCTCCGGAGCCAGCCGCGTGGTGCTCCAGCGAGGGCGAGTTCGCGTCGGGCCTCAGCCGCGGAGCCGGCCTCTGCTCCGATGTCGGCGGACGAGGACATGAAGCGCAGCAGGAGCCGGCCGGGGAGTCCGTCTCGATGGGTGAGGGCGACGTGGCAGGTCCGCTCCCAGGTGTGGTCGTGGGTGTAGGGGCGGTCAGGGCGACGGAGCCGGCAGTCGCAGTGGTTCTCGTCGATCACGAGCGGCATGCCCCAGGCCGGGTCGGTGAGCCGGCGGACGAGCTGGTCGTGCGCGGGGAGCGCTGGGTGGAGGTGGCGGAGCACGACCATCAGGCTGTTGTGACGGTCCCCGTAGTAGGTGTCGTACGCGGTGGAGACGCGGGAGAACAGGCCGATCCGCCGTAGGACGCCGGCGCTCAGCCAGGGCCAGGGCTCGCTCGGGTATGAGCGCTCAGCCGCGGTGAGGGTCGGTTCGTCCCAGAGAGGGACGCGCCCGGCGGCGGTGAGCTTGGCTGTCCGAGCCTGGAGTTGAGCGCTCCAGGCCACTTCGGAGGGCCCGGTCAGGACGAGGTGAGCGCTCGGGTCGCTCGCGTGCGTGAGGTGGAGACCGACTCGGTCGATGCCGCGCAGGCGGATGCCAGGGGCGCCGCCAGGCCCCTCATCGGGGCGAGCGGTCGGATGGGTGTAGGGGAGAAGGTGCTCGATGGCGCGCTCGGCCGTGTCGACGCGCTCGTCGAATGCGCGCGCCGCCGGGTCCAGGCGCACCTCCGTGCGGTCGCCCAGGACACGCGTGTAGGTGATCGCGAACGGATGCGCGGCGTAGACGCTGCCGCCGCGGTAGTGCAGCAGGACCTGGTGCTCGAGTTCCTGCTGCGCGGGGGAGGTAGTCCGGAGGGCGTTCGGTGCGGGCAGTCGGGTGCTCGCGGCGTGCTTGAGGTTGGAGAGGGAGTCGCCGGTGTACATGCGGTAGAGGGCGGCTTTGCGGCTGGGCTGCCTGGAGCTCACGGGGGTCCGTTCCTCGCGCGTTCCGCCGGCCTCGGGCGCGCGACGAGCGGGGAGGAGTTGGTCGCTACCTCGGCTGTGCGCTGGGTGTTGCCGGTGGGGTGCGGTGTTGCGGCTCTGTCCCCGCCAGCGTCCACTTGGCCGGCCGACGCCCGGAGAAGGGCCTCCCACCGAGGCCTTGGCCCAGGTTGGCGGGCGGTGGCGGCCAGGAGCAAGCGGGACGTGGGGAGTTCCCTCGATCAGGCGAATGTCAGCCATCGGGAGGGGCGCCGGCGGCGGCCTGCAGTACGGGGCTCCGTGCTGGTTGCCCGGGCCGGCCTGGGTGGTCAGCTGGTCTCCGCGGGCAGCACTGCCACGGAGTTGGGGACGAGTCCGAGGCGGGCGTGCTCGGAGGACCAGCCGTCGACCTGCTCGACACAGCAAGTGCTGTCCAAGTCGAGGACGACACAGCGCCGTCGGTTGAGGGAGGAGCCGTAGACGATGCCGTGCACCGGGCGGCCCGGATTGAAGGCCTTCATCAGGTACTCGGCGACGACCTGGGTGGGGATGTAGTCGATGTGGTCGTGCCCGGGACGCACCGGTGTGGCCATCTGGCGCACGAACTGGTGGAGGAAGGTCAGGGCACGGACCTGGTGGCCGTGCTCGGGGTCGAACATGGACGGGATCGGGGGGAGTTGGGTGAAGTCGACGACGGTGCAGGCGTGGGACAGCTCGAACGCGCCGACGGCGAGCCGCATCGGGGTGCCTTGGGTGACCTCCTGGACGGCCGTCGCCTGGTCGAAGGCTCCGTAGAACATCGGGATGCCGGCCGGACTCATCCGGTTGGGCTTCACGGCGTACTGCCGCGGTGCGGTGCCCAGGGCCTCGGCACCCCAGCTCGAAGCTGCCTCCAGGTCCTGGTCGGTCACCGGGCGGGCTCGCCACAGCGTGGTGCCGGCCGGTAGGTCCCGCACCAGGTCGAGGTCCAGCAGGTGGCGCCCGATCTGGTCGAGGATCCGCCCTGCGGGGATCTCTCCCCAGAGCGCCTCCTCCTCCTCGTCCTGCCCGTCGCGGCGCAGCCAGAAGACGTAGCGGGTCTTGTACTGGATCTGCTCGCAGAAGTTCGACCAGCTCGAGGCGAGTTGCTCGTTGTATCGCGGCAGTTGCCAGTTGATGTTGGTCCAGGTCTGCTCGCCGATCGCCTCGACCATGGGCTGGAGGAGGGCGTCGTTGGCGAAGACGTCGGAGTGGTCGTGGACGAGGTCCCAGGTGTCCCAGGTGGTGGCGCTGTGGTAGCCGCCCTCCGCGCTGTCGTAGGGGACGCCCTCGTTGTCCGCGTTGGCGTACTCGGTGTTGAGGCCGTTGACGAACGCCTCGGTGAGCACGTCCATGTCGGCCGCGGGCGTGCCCTTGCAGAAGTCGCAGGCGTTGTCCGCGCCGGCGGCGTCCGACACCACCTGCTTCAGGGCGGCTTCCGCGACGCACTCCGCGCAGACCCACCCGCCGCACGAGTACCAGCCCCGCTCGTCCGCCGTCTCCATCTGCCGCTTCGCCATGCCCACGGTGGGCAGCTTACGTGGGCGAACCGGTCATGCTCGCGCACCGGCGCCCCGGCCGGCTGGAGCCGATCGCTGGGCACCGTGCGGGACACCGGCCCGGCGGGGAGATGTTCGCCTGGATGACCACCGTCCCAACCGCCTTGTCCGCCTCGGATGCCGGGCGAGGAGATACCGGAGCTGGACGGATCGCACAGGCCTGGTCCGGCAGAGCGACGCTGCCAGACCAGGCCCTTCAGCGTGGTCCGAGCCACCAGGATGGGACGAGGGCGTCAGCGAGCCAGACCGGGCAGGCCGTCCCCGCCCGCCGCCGGGGTCAGGTACTCGGTGAGGGCCCGGGCCCGGTAGGCGCGCATACCCGGCAGCTTGCCGTCCCGCTCGTCCTGGTCCAGACGGGCCCACGCGGGCGGCACCAGATCGCCGGGGACCTCGTGGCGGTCCTCCAGTCCGTCGATCAACGCACGCACGGCATCGCGTTCCGGCCCCTCGGGGAGGGCCAGGCGCTGGGCGTTGAGAACGTCGAGGACGACGACCTGACCGGTGCGCAGGAAGTCCTCGTACTGTTGGCCGCCCCGGCGGATCCGGTCGGCGGCCTGCTCGATAGTGAGGCGGCCGCCGCTGCGCCCGGCGAGGGAAGCGGCCAGGTGCTCGGCACGTCGGCGCCGGGACCGGTCGCTGCGCCGGGCGGTCTCCGTGTAGGGCTCGGCCGGGTACCGGTGCGACAGGCTCCGGCCCTCCTGGGTCCAGTCGTGCCTCCAGGCGTCGGGGTGGCGGGGGCGCCAGCTCTCCGCGTACGGGTAGCGGCCGCCGGCGCCGACCCGGAGCAGGGCGGCCGCGATGCCGGGGTCGCCGGCACCGGTGAACCAGGCGAAGGACTTCCACCGGCCGTTGTCCCACACCCTGAGCTCACCCTTCGGCGGGTACTTCAGGCCCGGCCTCCAGTCGGGCTCGGGGGTGGGCGGGCCGCTGGCTGGCCGGCCGGGCACCGGCGCGTCGGAGCGCAGGTGCGCGATCGTGGCCCGGTCGGGGGCGGCGTGCGTGACCAGACGCTGCACCGGCAGCACTTCGAGCGTGATGGCGTGCTCCCAGACCTCGGCCTGGACGTACCCGACGTCGGGCCGGCGCTTGGGGATCGTGTACTGGTGGTCGGTGTAGGCGTGGGCGAGTTCGGCGGCGTGCTCCAAGGCGGCGCACCAGGCCACGGTCTCCCAGCCCGGGGCCGAGCCCCCGTAGTCCTCGCCGAGGACGCCGTCGAGGACGCTGAAGACACGAACCTCGAACGGCAGCGCGACGGCGGGGCGCAGGGGGTCGGCATCGCCCAGGATCCGCCCGGGCTGCTCGACGCCCCATCCGTTGTGGACCCACCGCCAGCCCAGGCCCCTCTCGGGCCAGTGCACCAGCGGCCACAGCGCCGCGACCTCCACCTCGCCGTCGCGGGTGCGGTACGGCACCGGCACCCGGGTCCCCTTCTCCAAACCGTGGCTGTGGCTGGAGTCGATCTGCCGGACGAGGTAGCCGTCGACGCAGGCCTCGGCCACCCCCCACCGGTCGGGGTCGGTCATCGGCGGCCGGCCCTGGGTCGGCGGGCGGCTGCTGTCGCCCCGGGCGCTGGACTCGTTCCGCCACACGGTGCGCATCGGAGCCGTGCCGGCGCCGGTGACGAGGGCGGTGAGGGCGGCCACGACCGTCTCGTCCCAGTCGTGTGCCTCGGCGGACGGCGAAGTGCCGTGGGCTGCGGTGCTGGTTCGGGCCTTCAACTGCTCGACCGCTACCTGGTGGCCAGTGTTGCCCGCGGCGGCTCGCCGCCGCGCGGTCTGCTTGCGTCCGTGGTGCCTGACCATGTCGCTCCTGTTCGTCGGCGCGCTGGTCCCGTGATCCGCTGCGCGCCGGATTCAGGCACGACGAGTCGGTGGTGCTTGCGGTGGTCGATGCACAGGCGCACCCTCAGGCCTCTTCGCCCACCGGTCACGGGCCGGCGGCCGGGCCACGGCCGCCACCGGGCGGCCGAGCAGTAGCTCGGAACACCATAAAGGGGCGCAATACCTGACGTACAGCAAGATTCAGGCCAATTCTGCGGCCGCAGCGGCCGTATGGGCCCGTGCTGCCGCCGCCCGGGTGCCGGTCTGCGGAACGCGTGCTGGCGGCCGGCCCGGTGCGCGGTCAGGCTGCCGGCGCGGCGTCGCCGGCCGGGCGCTTCGGGCCGGCGACGCCTTCCGGTCATCGGCCTTCGGGGCCGCCCGCAGTACGCAGCGCTGTCTCGAGAGCCGCTGCCACCGTGGACATCGCCGCACCGCCCACGGCGTCCGGCCCGGTGGGCACCAGCCCGAGCAGTGGTGTGCGGGCGGCGGCCATCTCGGCCGCGACGGCCGACAGCCACTGCTCGGGCGGGGCGGCGGCCGAGAGCAGGACCAGGCCGGCGATAGCGATGGGCATGACGCCACCGGCGGGATGGACGAAGCGCTCACGCAGGACGGCCGCGGCTGCGGCAGGGGGCAGGGTCCGGGTGTGGGTGGCGACCTGGCGAGGCCCGAAATCCTCCAGCGGCTGCCAGGTCGAGGCGGCGCCCCACAGCTCCCCCCACAGCCGGCGGCCGGCTTCGGTGACACTGTCGACGAACGCTGCTGCCGACGGGCCGGACCGGTCGCGCCCTTGTGAGCGGTAGTGGCGGTCCAGCCAGGAGTGCACGCGGTGCTGCCCGCTCAGCCGGGTGTCGGCGACGCGCTCGACGAGCGGCAGGTCGTCGTCCTGTGCGATGACCAGGTGGGTGTCCACCCGCCCGTTCATGCGGTAGGGAGCACTTCCGTCGGTCGCCCGGCTGAACAGCAGGACGATGTCGAAGCCGGCCCGCGCGCGGGCGAACGCGGCGTCCAGGTCGTCACCTCGCGGGTGCGGTCCGCCGGCTGTCGCCAGTGCGGCGGCGGCCGGGGGAGCGGGCCAGTCGGGCACCGGCTCGCCCGCGAGCGGTGCGCGGGCGCAGTCGTCCACCACCAGGACCTTCAGGCCGCGCTCGACCAGGGCCCGCCCGAGGGCTGCGGCAACCGTCACGACGTCGGCGCGCTGCATGGGCAGCAGGCCGACCACGACGCCGGCGCAGGAGCCGGGCAGCCGGGCCGGCCGGGCAGCCGGCACGGCGCGGCCCCGGGCCAGGGTGTGCAGGGCGCGGGCGGTTGCGCGGAAGCCGGCGGCCAGCTCACCGTCGGGATCGTCGAGGACCACCTCGGGAACCGGGGTGCGGGTGGCGCGTACCAGTTCCTCCAGGTCCCCGAGGACCGGTGTGCCGGCGGCCTCCAGCTCGTAGCCGACCGCTGCCCGGAACTCGGCCGGGAGCGTGTCCAGGCCCCGGTACTTCGTCAGGATGAGCGCGGACGGGGGCTGCGGGCTCCACCCGAACAGGGACGCCCTCTCGTGCTGCATCAGCGCGATGGACTGCGCCGGGGTGAGCGGCGCCTCGACCTGGCAGGGCTTGCCGTCCTTGACGGTCATCATCAGCTGCGAGACGGGCAGGTGCTCCTGGTTGACCACGCCGACCAGCAGGTCCCGCCGCTCCAGCACGTCGTAGGGCACGGTGTGGGAGCGGGCCAGGACGTAGTCGTACCGGCTCCGGGCCTCCTCCACCAGCGCTCGGACGGGATCCGGAGCGCCGGATGCGAATGGGCGGGTCGTGACGGTGACCTCGTGAAGGGCCCCGCGGCCGGAAA
Organism: Kitasatospora sp. MBT63; assembly: GCF_000710465.2. Taxonomy (GTDB): domain Bacteria; phylum Actinomycetota; class Actinomycetes; order Streptomycetales; family Streptomycetaceae; genus Kitasatospora. The sequence goes on from NZ_JAIZ01000080.1 coordinate 7,273, forward strand.
CGGACCGCTCGGTGATCGCGGAGACCGGCGGGGCCTCTGGCTGGGGCCGGCGACGGGCCCCGCGGCCACCGAACAGGACGCCGGGCCGGACCGTGTGCACGGCCAGGACCCGCAGGCCGTCCAGGGCGAGCGCCGCGGCGAGATCGACGACGACGTCCGCCCCCTGACGGCCGTCGAACTGCACGACGCACCCCAGGTGCTGGCGCGCGGGCGAGGCGGCGCGACGCCGGTCACGCAACTGGAGCGCTTCGCTGTAGGGAAAGTCGGGGCGCATCAGCTCCCGGGCACGCTGCTTGCGGGAGTCGGAGCCGTTCCTCGTCATGGCACATGTCGCCTTCTGGACGGGGTACCCACGCTTCCCGCCCGGTCGGTGTCCACGGCGGTCGATCAACGTGCTGCGGGCGGGCCCATTTTCCGGCTGTGCCGGTGGGGCCTCGGCCGCTCGTGTCACCTCGGCGGCGTGGGCATGAGGTGACAGGTGACAGCGACCATGGCGTGCGCTTCCTGCCTGAGGGGACTGTAGCGGCCGTGAGCGGCTGCGGGGGCGGCACGCGGACGCGGATCACCCGATCGGGGGCGCCGGTGGGCGCGGGTGCCGCCGGCACAAGCCGCTGCTCCGAAGCTCGGGCGCGAGGGTCAGCGGGGCGATGCGGGAGACGACGGGTTGGTGGCCCCGTGGATCAGCAGGCCGGTGGTGGCCAGCCAGGCCCGTCCTCCAGGCTCGGGAACAGCACGCTGCCTGCCTCGACCGGGTGCGCCGATGGGGCGGCGGCCGCAAGCCAGAGCTCGACCACCCGGCCGCCGGTCGCCCAGCGGTGAAGGCCACCTGCCGTGCCGCCCAGTGGCCTTCCCGTCGGGGCCCGCGACGAGCGGTATGCGGCCGGGCCGACCGGGCCGGCGTGGTCGCAGATGCGCTGCGGACCCTCGCGGACACCCCCGCCTCGGACAGCGCGTGCGAGGCCACCGGACCTGCCGAACGACAACACGGACCAGGACCAGTCCTCCTGATCCGGACAGCTCCTGAGCAGCCATCACTGACAGGTGACGTTCAGCCGGAAGCGTCGTCCCCGGCCGCGCCGGGCGCACTGATGTACTCGATGCCGGTCACCGCAGCCATCCGAAGGGCCAGCGAGTGGGCAGCTGCCTGCGGGTGCTGCGCGATCCAGGCGCAGACCGCGGCCGGCAGGCCGTCGGGGTTGCCGTCCAGAGTCGCGTGGCAGACGGTGTGGCCCTCGTCGTAGCGCCCGTTCGCGTCGACGCCGAGCAGCTCACGCCGCCGCTGGGGATTCCTGATCGTCCCCGGCCGCCCGATGCAGGTGGTGCACTGATCGGCCATGACCCGGACCTCACCGGTCTCGGGATTGCGGACCGACGGGGCCGCGGGACCGGCCGGCGGCTCCGCTGTGCGGGTTGCCGCCGGCCGGGGCCGGTGGTTGGCCGGATCGGCTGCGAACTCCCGGAGCGAGACGAGGTCGCCGCCGGACGAGGCCGTTGCGTCGTGCGTGGTCGTGTGCCGCGGCACGTGGTCCTCCGAGGTTCCGAGCTGCCTGGTCGATGGTCGCCAGTCCAGCACGTTGGTCCGGCGAGGGGGTAGCCAATTTGCACTTCGTGACAGGTGCCCTTGACCGATCCGCAGGCCACGGCATCGACAGACGGCGAACCGGCTACCGTCCCCATCGTGCCTACTCTCACTCCTCCGCAGACGGCCACCCTCCACGCTCGGCTCACCGACGCGGCCGTCGATCCTCGCCAGCGCCGTGCCGTCTCCCACGTGGCCGCGATGACCGCCGCCGGGCCGGACGCCGGCAACAGCGTGGCGACGGAGCACGTTCTCGCTCTGATCCGCCAGGAGCGCAACCGCGAGCCCCTGCGTGGTGCCATCGAGGTCGCCTCCAAGGCTCTGCTGCACAACGCTCTGCCCAGCGGCGACGTCGTCGCGGTGGGCGATCGGCAGGACGACGCCCTCGCCGTGCTCGCCCGGCGCGTTCTACGGCTCCATCTGACCGGCGAGGGCACCACCGCCTGGATCCTGCTGCAGCAGTACGACGTTCCGCGGCACGCCGCGATCCTCGCTCTGCTCACCAGTTGGCTCAACCTCCAGCTGGCCGGGGTCGACCCGATGAGCCTGTAAGCGGGCCCGGGTCAACACGGCATCCGAGACCAGCGATCCCGTACGAGCGAGCGCACCGGTCAAGATCGCCTGTCGGAGGAGTGCGCGCGAACGTCGGTCAGCTGTCGTCCGTGGGCAGCAGCACCACGACGGTCACCGGCCGGGGCTTCCACGTGCGGGCACGCGGGTCCCAGTCGGCCTCCGCGTAGAGGCGGTTGAGGTCGGGCCACGCGCCAGGAGTACCGGGGGCGCAGCGGGGCCAGCCGGGTTCGGCGAGCGCGAACCAGCCCAGTTCCTCGCAAGCGGCGAAGCGCGGGTCGGTGCCTGTCCACCGGTCGACGCCCATGCGGTGGCCGCCGTCGCACGAGATGCGCTGGACACCGCACCCCAGGCACATGGCCTGGTCGCAGCGGGCGTCATGGGCCTCGCCGACGGCGGTCCCGCAGTCGGGGCATTCGGGGAGATGCTTCCGCCAGGGTTCAAGGGTGTTCATCGGACAACTCCCAGGGGCAGCAACGTTGCCGGGTCGTATCGGGGGCGGGGGTGTGGTCCGCGTCCGGGCCGCCGTGGGGCGGTGCTTCCCACCGGCTCGGGCCCACTGGACGGCAGGGCTCCGGGCCGCACCCGGGCTGTGTGTGGTTCGGGTGCGGCCGGGCCGGTCAGGCGCCGGTGGCGGATGCGCTGTCCTCCTCGTCCAGCAACCCCGTGAGGGTGTTCAGCCAGTCGGTCTGCGCATCGGTCAGGGCCTTGCCGGGGTCGGGGAGGGAGGCGAACAGCTCCACGCCGGAGCGGATCACACCGATGACGCCCAGCTCGCCGAGCAGGTACAGCGGGCCGTCGAGGGAGCCCTCGTAGTCGGCGTACAGGGCCGCGAGGGCCTCCAACTGCTCGACCTGGGTGCTGCTCAGCTGGTCGTGGGGGTCGCCGTGGGCGCCGTACAGGTCGACTGCCGCGCGGGTGGTCATGAGGATGGCGTGGGTGCTGAGGTGGTGGATCATCCGGTCGAGCAGACCGTTGGTGGCCACCGGGGCGGGCAGGCGCAGTTCCGAGGTGCCCTCCTCGTCGTGGTTCGTCCATCCGGCGTCGGTGAGTTCGTCCGTGTCCGTGCCGAGGGCCAGGACGTCGGCCAGGCGGGATTCGATCTGGTCGGCGATGTGCTGGTCGAGGCTGAACCACCACAATGGCGTCCGGTCGGCCGCGCGGTAGCCGCACAGCTGGCCGGTGTCGGTGTCGACGATCAGGACCGCGACGGTCGGTTCCTCCTGGCGGATCAGGTGGGCCGCGAAGGCGGCGGCGTTGTGCAGCGCGGCCCGGCGGGTGGACTTGGCGGCCTGGAGTGCCTGGTCGAACTGGGTGGCCAGGGCGGCCGTGAGGGGGCTCGGGGTCGCGGTGGTGTGGTTCATCGGTTCTCCGTGAGGGGTCTGGGCGTGGTGGGAGAGCGCCGGTCGGGGGCGGGACGGGTTCAGGCGGGGGCGCCGTGGGCGAACCCGGAGGGCTGAGCGGGGTCGGGCCAGGCCGGTGTGATGCCGATGCTGTGCAGGAGCCCGGCTGTGTTCGGCGACGGCGGGGCCGGGAGCAGGAGGACCGTGGCGGGGAGCGGGTCGAAGCGCGACCGCACGTCGAGGAGTTCGCCGATCGTGTAGTGGAGGACGGCGGGGTGGGCGGTGCCGGCCCGCGCGGCGACGAGGGTTGCGGTCGTGGTGTCCAGGGCGTCGACGAAATCGACTGTTCCGTCGGGGGAGTCGATGCGGTACCGCTCCACGGTGTGGCCGGACGCGCGAAGGTCGGCGACGTAGGCCCTCAGGAGGTCGGCTTCGGCGGCTTCGGCGGTGGTGAGCGGACGGTCGGGCTCGCCGGGGTGTGGCCGCCAGCGGCTGTCGGGGGCGAGGCGTACAGGTTCCGGGGCCTGGTGCATGAAAGATCCGTTCGAGGCAGACTCCGTGGTCCGGTGGTGGTCGGCCCGCTGGGCGGGCGTGGCGGTGAGGGTGAGGGCTGGGCGTGGAGGTGCGCCGGGTTCAGCGTTCGGGACGGGTCACCGGGCATCGCCCGGCGGGAACAGGGCCAGCTCGCCCGGGGCGGTCTCGGCGGCGGTGGGTGAGGGGCCGCGGGGGATGCCGAACGTCGTGAGGACGATCTCCGTCCGGGGGGCGGCTCCCCTCCACTCGTGCTGGTACGAGGAGGTGTCCAGTCCGCAGTTGGTGTCCAGGCGGATCCCGGTCGCGGCGGTGAAGCGCTCGTACTCCGGATCGTCGACGGTCGTGAGGCCCCCGCTGCGGCTGGCCCGGAACGGGGCGCTCTCCTGCGGGACGAGGAAGACGCCGTGGGCCGCGAGCTGCGAGGCGATGGCGATCACGTGGTACTCGAAGCGGCGTCCTCGGTAGGCCGGGCTGTCGCCGGTGCGGGGCGTCGCGCCGTACGGGGGGTTGGAGACGGCGGTGTCGAAGCGGCCGAGTCCGTCCGGCAGGTCGCGGCCGAGTCCGTCCGGCAGGTCGAAGATGTCGGCCTGGATCCAGGTCGCGTCCGGCACCACCCTGCGCCCGACCTCGACGTAGAGCGGGTTGCGCTCCACGCAGACGATCTCGCGGCCGCGCGGGCCGTAGGTGAGGCAGGCTGACGCCAGCGCCCCGATCCCGGCGCACAGGTCGACGATCCGGTGGCCGGTCACCTCGACCGCCATGTCGACGGCGAGGCCGGGAGGCGTGAAGAAGGCGCCGTCGAGCGTGTTCCTGCTGGTCGCGGACTCCTGCCAGTTGTCGAGGACGAACAGCCGCTCGTCGGGGGTCAGGTCACGGTCGAGTGCGAGCAGCTCGCACGCCTCGGCGTGGAGCGTCGCCTGCTGGCGGGTCAGCTTGGCCATCACGGTCCTTCTCGTAGCCGGACGCGGCTGCGCGGCCAGGGATTTCGGGGGAGAGGTACACTCTCAGACACTTAATAAGTTACAGCACTAATGCTTCTTGTGCAACTTAAGTCGGGGGTGGCCGGTCGGCCCGTCGGCGTCGTGATCAGCTGGCATGCGCACGATCCGGCGGGAGGCCGGTACTGTGCCCGCACCGGCGGCCGATCGCCGGCGCGGACCGCAGGTCCGCCGGACCCGGACTACGAGGCGGAAGAGCGATGCTGCTCGACGGGCGGTACCACCTGGAGGCTCTGATCGGAGCCGGAGGGATGGGTGCCGTGTGGCGGGGCACGGACACGCGCATCGGCCGCCCGGTCGCGGTCAAGGTCCTCGACCTCACCGGGGCGACCGGCACTGCGGTCCAGCGCCTGTTCGCCGAGGCCAACGCCGCCGGCACCCTCGCCAGCCGCCACATCGTCACCGTCCACGACCTCGGCCGGGCCGACCTCGACGGCCGCCCCGTCGCCTACCTCGTCATGGAGCTCCTCGGCGGCCAGAGCCTGGATCGCCTGACCGCGGACCGCCTGCCGGAGGTCGCCGACGTGATCGCCTGGGCGGCGCAGATCTGCGACGCCCTGGCCGTCGCCCACCGCTCGGGGATCGTGCACCGCGACATCAAGCCCGCCAACGTCATGCTCACTCCCGACGGGATCAAGGTCGTCGACTTCGGCATCGCCCGCCACCGCGGTGCCCGGCACCCGGCCCTGACCACCACGGGCAACGTGATCGGGACGCCGGCCTTCATGGCCCCCGAGCAGGCCAGCGCCGACCCGGAGATCGGCGCTCCCGCCGACCTCTATGCCCTGGGCTGCCTCCTCTACACCCTCCTGACCGGCCGACCCCCCTTCACCGGGGACGCCATCGCGGTACTGCACCAGCACATGACGTCCACCCCCGCCGCCCCCAGCACCCTGCGCGCCGGCATCCCCGCCGACCTCGAGGACCTCGTCCTGCACCTGCTGGCCAAGGACCCGGCGCAGCGTCCCGCGAGCGCCCAGGCGGTCGCCGCCCGGCTGCGCGGCCTCCGCGACGTTCCCACGACCCCGCTGGCAAGGGCCGCCGGCCGGGCCGTTCGGCAGCCGACCCTTCCGGCCACCCGCCGCGCCCCGGCTCCCGGCCGCACCATCTCCCCGGCCGCACCCGCCCGGCAGGTGGCGCTCCGCGGCCCGGTGCTGGCGTCGGCCGGCACCGCCGCGGCCGGGGTCCTTGCCCAACTCACCGCCCTGAGCGGCCTGGCGACGCCGTGGCCGCTCGTCATCGCCGCCGCCCTGTTCCTGATCCTCGCCGGCGTCCTCGCGCTCTTCGCCCGCCCCTCCGCCGACGCCGACCCGCACGAGGCGTCGTCGCTCGGTGTCCTCCTCATCCTGCCGATCGGCGTTCTCGCCTGCCTACTGCTGCTGTGGCTGTCGCCCATGCCGTGGTGGGGCGTCCTCATCCTCAGCTGGGTCCTGTGCCCAAGTCTCGTCCTGGTCCACGGCGCTCTCGCCCGAGCGGTGGCCGGCGAGCGGCCGGCCGTCCTGGGCGATCTCGCGTCCTGCGGCGGCCTCGTCAACGGCGCCGTCCTGGTCCTGCTCCTGTCCACCGGTACGGGCTGGCCCTGGACGGGCACCCTGCTGGCCGGAGCCTGCCTGTGGGCTGCCACCGCCGCGGCCCTCGGACGCCTCTTCCCCCACCGCCGGTAGCCGCCGCAGACCCGCTGCCCCGGGCGGCTCGAGGTTTCTGACCGGGCGGCCCGCCATCAGGTGGCGGGCCGCCCGGTCAGGGCCTGAAGGACGTCGCGGCTGCTGCCAAGACGTGGGTCAGGCTCGGGCCGTCGGTGGCCACCTGGGTGATCGAGAACTCGGTGTCGAGGCTGTCGGCCGGATCGGTGCCGGTCAGCGCGACGCGCCCGTCGGCGGCGACGGCGGCCAGGAGCTCGCGGTGCTGATCGGACTGCAGGACCACCGCGAGTTCGGTGTGCACCGGCTCGAGCCAGGTGACTTCGAGCCGGATCAGGTCGGCCAGCGCGCGCCAGCGGGTGACGGTGTCGGCACCGTCGGCGGGGTTGTCCGTCCGCATGACGCGCATGAGGTCCTCGACGTCGTCTCGCGCGCTGAGGTCCAGGACGAGCAGTGGCGCCCGGCCCGGCGCCGCGGCGACGGACCGGCGTAGGGGGACGGCTTCGGTGAGGAACCGGCGGAGCTCGTCGCGCGCGTACACGGCGTCCTCGACGCTGCGCCGCTCCTCTTCGGTCAGGGCGAACGCGAGGTCTCCCGGCAGCACCCGCTCCCCGAGCGGCGCCGCCGCCAGCCGAGCCAGGCACTCGGCCAGGAGCACCTGCGCCCGCGGATCGCCCGGCACCGTGTCGGCGGCCTGCACCAGCGCATGGCCGGCGAGCAGCAGCAGGGTCAGCGCCAGGCCCGGCGTGTCCGCAGCCAGGCGCAGCGTGGGGTTGAGGTTGGCGCGGCGGGCGCGCAGAAAGCGCAGCAGCGACGGCATGGCGGGGGTGAACGGCTCGAAGGCCGGCATGTTGTACAGGTCGGTGAACAGCAGGTCGCTGCTGGATCCGCGGCGGGCGGTGAGCAGGTCGAGGGCTTCCAGGGCCGCCTCCTCGGCATAGACCTCGGCCTGCCAGCAGCGGAGGGTGGCGGGAGCGGCGGTCGGCGTGCTGCCGGCGGTGTAGGCCCGCAGCACGTCCTCGCACGCCTCGATGACCGGGGAGGGGAGGTCACTGTAGAGCTTGGAGACGGCGCGGGCCGGCTTGGGACGGCCCTCTCGGCGACGGCGGCTGGCCTTCCCCATCGGGACGCTCCCACTTCCTGACGATGTGCGGCGGCATGTCGGCGTGAACCACGCCGGGTCCTTGCCTGCGGCAGGCTACCCACAACCCGGTGATGGACGCACGGGGTCTTGACGATCTGTCGCCGTGCGCTGCGGAGTGCACGCCGCTCGCCGGACACCACTTCCGGCCGCTTTCAACCTGCTTGGCGCACAGTGGTGTTGACGGCCTTGCCCGGCGTCGCGCGCGGACCGGTCCGACGGATCCAGCGGCACGGAATTCACCCGATCGGGTGGCCGGATCGGCGGTTGTCGATCCGGGCGGTGGCCTCGCGCGACCTGGCGCCCGCCCGGGAAGGAGCGGGCCTAACGCCGGTGGCCGCCCTGGCGGTGCTCGATGCCCGTTCCCGCGGCCGCCGGCGGGCGATGGGCGAAGCGCAGGTAGGCGACTTCGTCCGGGTGGCCGCCCAGCCTCGTGCGGCGCCAGGCGACGTCGAAGGAGATCCCCGTCCGGCCGCCGCGCCACAGCCACAGCGCCCGGGCGCTCGTGCCGGGGGCGAGGAGGAGCCGGCGAAGGGCCAGGGACCCGCCCTGGGTGGTCGACACCGTACACCTCCGAGTGAGCGCTGCTGTGCTGTGCGGCCGGCGCAGTCGTCCAGTTGTCCGTTGCACGGCAGGACGGCGCGACCGGGCGCAGCCGTGACGTGGCTCACAGTAGCGGGTCATGTACGCGACGCATGCGAACGCGGGCGGTGCTGCATGGCGATTCGGCCACGTGGCGCCGACCGAGGCGGATCACGGTCGAGCGCCGGCCGTGCTGCCGTACGGCTCGACCACCGCGGGAGGGCCGGCGCCCCCAGGGCTGGATGGCGGGCGGGAAACAGCAAGGGCCCGGCATCTGCCGGGCCCTCACATCTTGTAGCGGGGACAGGATTTGAACCTGCGACCTCTGGGTTAT
>NZ_JAIZ01000081.1 GCF_000710465.2 Kitasatospora sp. MBT63
GGTGGCGCGGGCCGGGCCGGCGGGGGGAGCCGCGGGGCTCCGGCCCGGCCCGCGCCGTCCGGCCTACGGGACCGGCTGCGGCTGGGTGACGCAGTGGATCCCGCCGCCGCCGGCGCCGACGGAGTCGATGTTGAGCTGCTCGATCACCCGGCCCGGGAACAGGCTCTGCAGGGTGGCCTTGGCGGCGGCGTCGGCCTTGGCGTCGCCGAACTGGGCGGAGATGACCGCGCCGTTGCAGACGTAGTAGTTGGCGTAGGAGCCGACGAAGTTGGCGTTGGTCGACCGGATCACGTTGTAGTCCGGGCCGCCGATCTTGGTGACGGCGAACGCGTGGCCCGCGGCGTCCGTGGCGGCGGCCAGCACCTTGTACTGGTTGACCTCGTCGTTGTACCAGCCGTCCTTCACGTCCTTGGTGTTGGGCTGCTGGACCAGCCCCTTGCCGACCTCCAGGAAGCGGCTGGTGGCGTCCACGTGGTCACGGGTGATGTCGCCGGAGTCGATGTAGCCGTCGAACCAGATCACCTTCGACGCGCCGTAGGCCGCGCACATCGCGGCCTCGGCCTGGGCCTGGGTCATGCCGCCGTTGCGGGCGGGGTCCAGGATGCTGCTGCGGGTGGCCATCAGGGTGCCGGCGCCGTCGGCCTCGATCGCGCCGCCCTCGGCGCAGAAGCCGGCCGCCGGGGTGAAGGCGACACCGGCGTACTCGGCGACCAGCCTGGCGACCTGGGCGTCCTTGGCGTGGGTCTGCTTGTTGCCCCAGCCGTTGAAGTTCAGGCCGATGGCGTCCAGCCCGCCGGCGCCGTCGGTGCGGAACACCGGACCGGAGTCGCGCATCCAGCAGTCGTCCACCGGGATGGAGCTGATCACCGTCACGTTGGCGGCATTGCAGGCCTTCTTCGCGGCCGCGGCGCTGGCCGGGTTGGCGCACATGACGACCGGCTCGTACTTGGCGATGGTGTTGGCGATCAGCGCGATGTTGGCCTGGATCCCGGCGAGCGAGGTGCCGCCGCGACCGCCGCCGCTGCCCCAGATCGCCGTCGAGTCGGGCCAGGCCATCCAGGTGCGGGTGTGCCGGACGGTGTCGATCGGGACCCGGAAGGTGCCGGTGCCGCCCGTGGGAGTGGGGGTCGGCGTGGGGGTGGGAGTGCCGCAGCCGGGGGTGTCGGCGCGGGCGACCTGGGAGGTGCCGCTGTTCGCCGCCCAGACCACGCCGACGGCGGTCAGTCCCGCCGCCGCCAGCACCCGGCGCCGGCCCAGCACCGGCATCTCGGCTCTGCCGGTCGAAGTCTCCGCTGCTACCTGCTCGTTCATCTGCTCAGCCTCCGCGTGGGGGAACCGGCGGAACCGACCGCCGATGGGTGGGAAAGCTATAACTGACCAAGCGCTCGGTCAATACTTCGGGCAGGGCCGTGCCGGACCGTTCCGGCGTCGCGCGCGCCGCCCGGAGCCGCGGCATCGTCCCTGGTCAGCCGCGGCTGGACGGACTCCAGCGGCCGGGCGGGAGCGCCGGAGCGGCCGCCGCCGAAGGCTCGTCCGTACCCGACCGCCGGGCCGGTCCGCACCCGTCGGCGGGCCCGCGCGGACCCGGCGGCCCGGTCGGCGCGGCCGGTTTCTCCGTACGGGATCCACCGGGTCCGGCCGACTCGTTACAGTTCGCGGGTGGCTACAGGTACCAGTGACCCCCGATCCCTGCCCGTCCCGGCGGAGCGGCCGGCCGGCCGCACGCGCGTGTCCGCGAAGGGCGAGCAGACCCGGGCCCGCCTGATCGCGGCGGCCCGGACCCTGCTGGCGGGCGACGGCAGCGTCCCGTTCACCACCCGCAACGTGGCCGCCGCGGGCGGGGTGACCCACGGCATGTGCCACTACCACTTCCAGGACCGGACCGACCTGATCCTGGCCGTCATCGAGTCCATCCGGCCGGAGTGGATCTCCCCCCTGGAGCGGGCGGTCGACGCCCCGGGCGGCTTCGCCGAACGGGCCGAGCGGGTGATCGGCCTGCTGACCCAGCCGGAGGGCGCCGACCTGTCGCGCCTGCACTCGGCGCTGCACTGGTTCGCGCTCAACGACGAGCGGGTGCGGGCCGGGCTGGCCGAGGAGTACCGCCGGTGGCGGGCCTGCTTCGTCGCCCTGTTCCAGGTGCTCGCGGACGAGCGCGGCGGCGGGCTCGACCCTCGCCCGCTCGGCGAGGCGGCCGCCGCGGCCGTGGACGGGCTGGCCGCCATCGAGTCGCTGGACCCGGAGGTCGACGGCGCCGCGGCGGTGCGCGCGCTGATGCACGGGCTGGCCGCCACCGCCGGCGCCGACGGCTGAGCCCGGGCCCGGAGCGACGTCAGGTCGCGGCAGCCACCGGCTGCTGCTGGGTCGAGCAGTGGATCCCGCCGCCGCCCGCGGCGATGGCGTCGATCGGGACCTGGACGACCTCCCGGTCCGGGTGCAGGTCGGCGAGCACCCCTGCGGCCCGGTCGTCGGCGGCCCGGTCGCCGAACTTCGCCATGATCACCCCGCCGTTGACCACGTAGTAATTGAGGTAGGTCGCCAGGAAGTCGTCGCCGCGACCGGTGATCCTCGAGAAGTCGGGCTCGGTCAGCTCGACGATCCGCAGCGTGCGGCCCTTGGCGTCGGTCGCGCCCTGCAGCACCTGCAGCGCCTGGTCGGACGCGGTGGACCAGATGTCCGGCGGGGTGTCCGGGCCGGGGCGGTGCAGGACCACCACGCCCGGCTCGGCGAACCGGGCCAGTGCGTCGATGTGGCAGTCGGTGATGTCCTTGCCCGCGACGCCCTGGAACCAGATCACCCGCTGGACGCCGAGCAGCGCCTCGAGGTCCGCCTCGATCTGCTCGCGGCTGCGGCCGGGGTTGCGGTTGGGGTTGACCAGCGAGCTCTCGGTGGCCATCAGGGTGCCCTCGCCGTCCACCTCCAGCGCCCCGCCCTCCGCGGTCAGCGGCGCCTGGATGCGCCGGATCCCGTACCGGTCGAGCAGCTCGCGGGCGACCTGGCCGTCCGCGTCGTGGGTCTGCTTGTTGCCCCAGCCGTTGAAATTGAGGTCCACCCCGGCCAGGCCGGGCGCGCCGGTGACGAAGGTCGGGCCGGTGTCGCGGGCCCACAGGTCGTCCACCTGGAGGTCGATCACCTCCACCCCCGAGCCGGCCAGCTGCCGGGCCCCGGCACCCTGGTCCGGGCGCGCCATCAGGACCACCGGCTCGAACCGGGCGACCGCCTGGGCGACCCGGGCGATGTCCTGCCGGACGGCGCCCAGCTGGTCGCCCCACACCTCCTCCAGAGCCGGCCAGGCCATGAAGGTCCGGGTGTGCGGCTGCCACTCCGCCGGCATGGCGAAGGCGGACGCCGGGGCGGGCGAGGGGGTGCCGGTGGGCCCCGCCGGGCCCACCGACGGTCCGTCGGACGGCGCGGATGTGGTGGCCGATCCGCAGCCGTCGAGCAGGGCCGCGGCCGCGAGGGCCGCGCCCGAGCGCAGCAGCGTCCTGCGGGTGAGGTCGAGCCGGCTCATGCGGGCCCCCTGGAGGTGCACATACCTGGACGGTTCGGGTGATTCCCGATGGTATGCGGCAGGTGGCCCACCTGCCGGGCGGCCCGCACCCCGGGACGGGCCGCCCGGGCCGGGTCACAGCGCCCGGCGCGCGGCGGCGATGCTCCGCGGGTCCCACCCGGGCCTGGGGACGGAGTCCAGCAGCAGCCGGGTGTACGGGTGGCGGGGCCGGGCCAGCACCTCGGCGGTCGGGCCGGACTCCACGATCTTCCCCTGCCGCATCACCACCACCTCGTCGGTGACGCAGCGCACCACACCGAGGTCGTGGGTGATGAACAGGTAGCCGATGCCGGTCTCGGTCCGGATGTCGGAGAGCAGGTTGAGGATCTGCGCCTGCACCGACACGTCGAGCGCGGCGACCGCCTCGTCCAGGACGAGCACGGCCGGCTCCACCGCCAGCGCGCGGGCGATGGCGACGCGCTGGCGCTGCCCTCCGGACAGCTGCCGGGGCAGCGCGGCGGCCTCCCGGCTGCCGAGGCCGACCTGGTCGAGCAGCTCGGTGATCCGCCGCTCGTGGTCGGTGCCGGGGAAGTGCAGTCGCAGGGTCTCCCGCAGGACGGTGCCGACCGGCATCCGGGGGTCCAGCGAGAGATAGGGGTCCTGGAAGACCATCTGCACCTCGCGGGCCCGGGCCAGGCGCCGGGCCCGGCCCCGGCCCCGGCCCCGTTCGGTACGGTCCCGCCGGTGGACCAGGACCCGGCCGGAGTCGGCGCTCTCCAGGCCGACGATGATCCGCGCGGTGGTGGTCTTGCCCGAGCCGGACTCGCCGACGATGCCCAGCGACCTGCCCTCGGCGAGGGTGAAGGTCACGTCGTCCACCGCCCGGACGCTCCCGTACGAGCGGTGCAGGCCCAGCACCTCGAGGACGGTCTTCCTCATCGACGGCTCTCCCTCCGGCCGGGTCGCGGGGGTGCTCCCGGTGGCTGTGCTACGCATCGGCGTGGCTCCCCTCGCCGGTCCGGTCGCTGTGGTGGCAGGCCACCCGGCGGGCGGGTTCGCCCGGCACCGGCAGCAGGGCGGGTGCCTGCTGGCCGCACAGGTAGGTCGCCAGCGGGCAGCGGGCGGCGAACGGGCAGCCGGTCAGTTCCTCCCGCAGCCCCGGCGGGCGGCCCTCGATGGCGGCGAGCCGGCCCTGCGGGGCCTCCAGCCGCGGGGTCGAGTTCAGCAGGGCCGCCGTGTAGGGGTGGCGCGGGCGGTCGAAGAGGGCTTCGGCCGGGCCGGTCTCGGCGATCCGTCCGGCGTACATCACGTACACCCGGTCGCTGATCGCGGCGGCGAGGCCGAGGTCGTGGGTGACGAACAGCAGTCCGGTGCCGAAGCGTTCCCGCAGGTCGCTGAGGAGGGCCACGACCTCCGCCTGGGTGGTGACGTCGAGGGCGGTGGTGGGTTCGTCGGCGAGGATCAGCGCCGGGTCGCCCATCAGGGCGGCCGCGATCATGACGCGCTGGAGCATGCCGCCGGACAGCTGGCCCGGGTAGCGCCGCAGGACCGCGCCGGTCAGGCCGACCGCCTCCAGCATCTCCACGGCCCGGTCGGTGGCCGCCTGCGCGCCGGTGCCGGCGTTCAGGCGCACGCTCTCGGTGAGGAAGTCCCCGATCCGGCGGAGCGGGTTGATGGCCGCCCGCGGGTCCTGGAAGATCATCGCCGCGGTGTTGGTGCGCAGCCGGCGCAGCTGCTCGGGGGTCATGGTGAGGACGTCCTCGCCGTTGACCCGGACGCTGCCCTCGGTGGCGGCGCCCTTCGGCAGCAGGCCGAGGACGCTGCGCGAGGTGAGGCTCTTGCCGGAGCCGGACTCGCCGACCAGGGCGACGGTCTCGCGGGCGTCGACGGTGAGGTCGACGCCGGCCAGCACGGGCCGGGCGGTGTCGGGCAGGCGCAGCCGGTACGCCTGGATGTCGAGGGTGGTCATCGGTCCCTCCTGGCGACCTGGTCGGCCCAGCGCTCGCCGACGACGTTGAAGGCGACGACGGTCAGCACGATGGCGGCGCAGGGCAGCACCGCCGAGAGCGGGTAGCCGTGCTGGATGGCGGACTGGCCGTCGAAGACCATCCGGCCCCAGTCGGGTGTCAGCGCGGGGACGCCGAGGCCGAGGAAGGAGAGGCCGGCCAGGTCGATCAGGGCGTAGCCGAAGTTGACGGTGGACTGGGCGAGCACGACGGGCGCGATGCCCGGGATCACGTGGCGCAGGCAGATCTGCAGGCCGGAGTGGCCCTGGACCTGGTACGCCTCGACGTAACTGCGGCGGCGTTCGGCGAGCACCAGGGAGCGGGTGAGGCGGCTGACGTACGGCAGGTAGGCGATGGCGAGCGCGATGACGGGGGCGAGCAGGCCCTCGCCGTACACGGAGACGATCAGGATCGCCAGCAGCATGCCGGGGAAGGCGAAGACCAGCTCGGTGCTGCGGGAGAGCACGGAGTCCAGCCAGCCGCCGCGCCAGGCGGCCGCGACGCCGACGGCGACGCCGGCCAGGGTGGAGAAGGCGACCACGCCGAGCGGTCCGAGCAGGGAGGTGCGGGCGCCGATGAGCAGCCGGGACAGGGTGTCGCGGCCGGAGGCGTCGACGCCGAGCAGGTGGTCGGCGGACGGCCCGGCGAGGGCGTTGCCGAGGTCCACGCCGTTGGGGTCGTACGGTGCGAGCCAGGGGGCGAGGAGTGCGGCCAGCACGACCAGGGCGACGAAGCCGAGGCACAGTCGCTGGAGCGGTGCGCGGGTGGTGCGGATCCGGGCCAGGCCGGGTCGGCGCAGGACGGTGGTGCTCATGCGGGGGACCTCCTCGCCCCGAGGGTGACCGTGGGGTCGACCAGCGGGTGCAGCAGGTCGACCACCAGGTTCACCGTCATGAACAGCCCCACCATGATCAGGGAGATGGCCTGCACGGTAGGGAAGTCCTTGGTGGTGGTGGACAGTTCGAGGAGCTGGCCGATGCCGCCGACGCTGAACGCGGACTCCACCAGGACGGTGCAGACCAGCAGGGTGGAGACGATCAGGCCGCCGGTGGTGAGCACGGTGCCGAGGGCGTTGCGGAACACGTGCCGGCGGATCACCTGGTGCGGGGCGACGCCGCGGCTGCGGGCCGCCGTGACGTGTTCCTGGCCGAGCACCTCCAGCATCGCGGCGCGGGTGACCCGGGCGAGCATGCCGATCAGGTACAGGGCCAGGGCGACGGCGGGCAGGGTCAGGTGCCACAGCAGGTCGCCGAAGCCCTCGCCGGTGCCGCCGGTCGGGAACCAGCCGAGCTCGACCGCGAACAGGCCCTGGAGCAGGACCGCCGCGACGAAGGAGGGCGTGCCGAGCGCGAAGGTGGTGGTGACCAGGATGGTCGAGTCGGTGGCGCCGCCGCGGACGGCGCCGATCCAGCCGAGCAGCAGGCCGAGCGCGACCACCAGCACCAGGGCCATGGCGACCAGCAGCAGGGTGGCGGGCAGCCGGTCGGCGAGCAGCCGGGAGACGTCGGTGCGGTAGGTGATCGAGCGGCCGAAGTCGCCGTGCAGGATCTGGCCGGTCCAGCGCAGGTACTGGAGCAGGAACGGGTCGTCCAGGTGGTACTGGGCGTTGATCGCCTTCAGCGCCTCCGGGGAGGCGGAGCGGCCGGAGAGCAGGAAGCTGGCCGGGCTGCCCGGTGCCAGGTACATCGCACCGAAGATCACGAACGAGGCGCCGAACAGGGTGGCGGCCATCTCGGCCAGCCGGCGTGCGGCGAATCTCAGGAAGCTCACCGGGCCGCACCCACGTCCGCGGCCCACGGGTAGTACATGTAGGAGATCGTGGTGGGCGCGCCGGTGATCCGCTTGTTCAGGAAGACCGCGGTCGGCCACTCGGCGACCGGGATCCAGAGCAGCTGCCGGGAGGCGGTCTGCTGGAGCCTGGCCTCGATGGCGTACCGCTGGGCCGGGTCGGAGGCGTTGGTGGCCTGCTTGACCAGGTCGTCGTAGGCGGGGTCGCTGTAGGAGGCGAAGTTCTGGTAGGCGCCGGTCTTGAAGTTGGCCAGCAGGTCGAGCGGGTCGGTGATGGAGTCGTAGTAGGTCTCGGGGAACATGTCGATGCCCTGGCGTGCCTCGGCCGAGGTGAACAGCGAGGTGAAGGCGTTGGGCGCGATGGTCTTCAGCTGGACGTCGAGTCCGATGCTCGCCCCGGCCGCCTGGACGGCGGTGGCCAGCAGGGAGACGTCCTGGCCGATCGGGCTGGTGGCGACGGTGATCGTCTTGCCGGTGGCCCCGGCCTCCTTGATCAGGGCCTTGGCCCGGTCGAGGTCGGGGGTGGTGGGGGTGAGCCCTTCGAAGGCGCTCCTGCGGGCGTCCTCGGGTGCGCCCGCCCAGGCGGCGCGGGTGGTGAGGGAGCCGGTGACGCTGCCGGCGCCGCCGAGGCCGGCCTTGACGAAACCGGAGCGGTCGAGTGCCAGGGACAGCGCCTGGCGGACCCGGACGTCGCCGAGCACGCCCTGCATGTTGGTGACGTTGACGTTGACGGTGCTGAGGCCCTCGCCGAAGGACAGGGTGCCGACGCCGCTGTTGCGCAGCCGGTCGTAGCTCTCGGTGGGGATCAGGTAGCCGCCGTCCGCCTCGCCGCTGATCATGGCGTTGACCCGGGCCGAGGGGTCGGTGAGGAAGCGGAACTCGGCCTTGGCGGACTTGGCCTTGGTGCCCCAGTAGCCGTCGAAGCGGCGCAGTTCGATGGACTGGCCCTTGTTCCAGGCGCCGAGCTCGAACGGGCCGGTGCAGTCCAGGCTGCCGCTGGTGCCGTAGTCCTTGCCCGCCGCCTCCACCCCGGCCTGCGAGGCCACCGCACCGGCCGCGGTGGCCATGTACTGGTTGAACTGCGAGTCGGGCTGGGTGAGCTTGACGGTGACCTGCAGCGGGCCGGTCCTGGTGATGGTGCTGACGTTCTGGAACTGCTGGGCCCAGGCCGCCGCGTTGTCGGGGTTCATCTGGCGGCCGAGGCTGTACACCACGTCGTCGGCGGTCATCACGGTGCCGTCGTGGAAGTGGACGCCGGGACGCAGGTCGTAGACCCAGGTGGTCGGGTCCGGGTTGGTGGCCTTCTCGGCCAGCCCCGGGGCGAGCGTCAGCTGCGGGGTCCACCGCATCAGGCTCTCGCAGACGTTGGAGAGGATGGTGTTCTGCGGGTAGTCGAACGCCGAGATGTAGTCGAGCGTGGGGGGCTCGGCGTACAGCGCCCAGGTGAAGGAGTCGATCGGGCCCTTGGCCGCCGGGGTGTCGGCGGACAGGGTGAACCCGGTGCCGTCGGCGCCGCCGCCGCTCTTCGGCGGTCCGGCGCAGGCCGCGACCAGGGTGAAGGCGGCGAGGGCGGCGGCGGGCAGGGCCAGCCGGCGGACGGTCGGCCGGTGAGCGGCCGGACGGCGGTGCGGGGCTCTGTGGGCTCTTGCCCCGTCCTGGGGGTCCGTCATCGGTGTTCTCTCTTCCGTGCTCACGGGGGTGGCGAGGAGGTGGTCAGCGTCCTGCGGGTCGGTGGGGGCGCAGGGGCGCGGCAAGGGTGGTCCTGGACCGGGTGGTGGTGCGGAAGGTCACACCGCGGGTCGGGCGGCCGGCACCTGCTGGGTGATGCAGTGGACGCCGCCACCGCCGTAGGCGATCACCCGGGAACGGACACCGACGACCTTGCGGCCGGGCAGGGCGGCCGCGAGCACGGCCAGGGCTCCCTCGTCCTCGGGCACGTCGGCGACCGGGACGACGACGCCACCGTTGGCGATGTAGAAGTTGAGGTAGCCCACCTCGGTCTCCTTGCCGTTGACCTGCACGAACGCACTCTGCGGCAGGTCCAGGATCTCCAGCTCGCGGCCCTGGGCGTCGACGGCGGCCGCCAGCACCTCGCGGTTGGCGCGCATCCGCTCGTAGTCGGGGTGGGCGGGGTCGGAGGGCAACTGGACCACGACCTTGCCGGGGGCGACGAAGGCGCAGACGCCGTCGACGTGGCCGTCGGTCTCGGTGTCCAGCAGGCCGCCGTACGGCAGCCAGATCACCGTGGTGACGCCGAGCTTGGCGATCAGCTCGGCCTCGATCTCGGCCTTGCTCATCCCGGGGTTCCGGTTGGGGTTGAGCAGGCACTGCTCGGTGGTGATCAGCGTGCCCTCGCCGTCGACGGTGATCGCGCCGCCCTCCAGGATCATCCGGGAGTCGATCCGCTCGACGCCGAGCCGCTCCAGCAGGGCGGAGGCGATCTTGTCGTCGGTGTCGAAGGGGTGGTGCTTCCGGCCCCAGGCGTTGAACCGGAAGTCGACGCCGGCGCGCTCGCCGTCCGGGCCGAGGACGAAGATCGGGCCGGAGTCGCGGAACCAGGAGTCGTCCAGCGGCAGCTCCACCACCTCGACGCCGTCGCCGCACAGGGCGCGGGCCTCCTCGCCCTGGCCGGGGCAGGCGACCATGGTCACCGGCTCGAACTCCGAGATCGCCCGGGCGACCTGCGCGTACTCGTGCTTGATCTCCTCGAAGGTCTCGCCCCACAGCTCGACCCTGGTGGGCCAGGCCATCAGGCAGCCCTCGTGCTCGGTCCACTCGGCGGGCATGCGGAAGGTCATGGTGTTCTCCTGTGCGGGTGTGCGCGGGTTGCGCCAACGGGGGTGGAGCGGGCGGGGTGGGTGGAGGGGGGCGCGGGTCAGCCGGCGGGCGGCACGGCGGGCTGCGACTGGGTGGCGCAGTGGATGCCACCGCCGCCGCCGGCGACCGCGTCGATGTCGAGCTGGACGACGTCGCGCCCGGGGTAGGCGGCCCGGAGCACCGCGTAGGCGGCGGCGTCCGCCTCGGGGTGGCCGAACTGCGGTACCAGGACGGCACCGTTGACGACGTAGAAGTTGGTGTAGCTGGCCAGGAACTCCTTGCCGCGGCCGCGGATCCGGCCCGGGTCGGGGCAGGCCAGTTCGGTGACGGTGAGGGAGCGGCCACGGGCGTCGGTGGCGCCGCGCAGGATGTCCCGGGCCTGCTCGTGGACGGCGACCCACTTGGCGTCCGCGCCGGGGGCGGGCCGGTCGAGGACGACCTGGCCGGGAGCGGTGAAGCGGGCCAGGTAGTCGACGTGCGCGTCGGTGATGTCCTGGCCGGCCAGGCCCGGGATCCAGATCACCTTGTCGATCCCGAGCGAGGACCTGAGGGCCGCCTCGACCTGGTCCCGGGTGGCTCCCGGGTTGCGGTTGGCGTTGACCAGGGAGCTCTCGGTGGCCAGCAGGGTGCCCTGGCCGTCGGTCTCCAGTGCGCCGCCCTCGCCGGTGAACGGGGCGCGGATCCGGTCGATGCCGTACCGGTCCAGCAGCGCCGCGGCGGCCTCGGCGTCGTTGGCGAACGGCTGGGCGTACCGGGTGCCGGTCTTGCCCCAGCCGTTGAAGTTGGTGTCCACGCCGGCGATGGCGCCGGGGCCGACCACGAAGGTCGGGCCGAAGTCGCGGATCCACAGGTCGTCGTTGGCGATCTCCAGCACGTCGATCGGGTGGTACGCACCCGGGCCGCAGGCGTAGCGGGCGTCGGCGGCCTGGGCGGGGCGGGCCAGCAGCACGACCGGTTCGTAGCGCGAGATGGCGTGGGCGATGTTCGCGATGTCCCGCCGGACGGCGCCGAGTTGGTCGCGCCAGACGGAGGAGAGCGCCGGCCAGGCCATGAAGGTGCGGTCGTGCCGGTCGTGCTCGGCCGGCATCCGCAGGGCGGTGGCGGCCGGGCCGGCCGCCTCGGCCCGCGCGGTCGCGGGCAGGCCGGCACCGAGCGCGACCAGGGGCACCGCGGCGGCGCCGAGCCGGAGAACGGTTCGGCGGGATGGGGCTGGCGTGTTCATGGGACTCCCTGGAGGGTGCTGGGAGGTGTGGTGTGCCACGCATCCTGCCCCCAACTGAAAATTCAGTCAATACTCTCGCGCCCCTGAACCGGCCCATCCGGCACCAGGAGGGCCGCACGTAGCCCAGGACACCCCCGGCCCGATCCGAACACCCGCGACTGACCTGGGATATCAACGGACACCCACCGTCGGAGCCATCCTGAGAATTCGATCAGGAAATCTGCTTCACAACGCCCTGCCACCCGGTAGAGTGATCGCTCGTGTCGGACCGTCGAACAGAGATACTCAGAGCGGCCACCCGCGTCATCACGCGGCGTGGGGTGCGCGGGCTACGCGTGGGAGAACTGGCAGCCGAGGCGGGGGTGTCGACCTCGCTGATCTACTACCACTTCACCGACCGGGCCGGGATCCTGCGCCAGACGCTGGAGTTCATCAGCGACCGCGCGGACCGGTACACCGCGGAACGCGACCCCGCCGCACCGTCCGACAGCCCGCGGGCCGAACTCGAACAGGTCCTGCTGCTGGAGCTCCAGGACACCGCCGAGGTACGGGAGAACAGCACCGCCTGGGGCGAACTGAGGGCCAGCGCGGTCTTCGAACCGGACCTGCGCGAGGAGCTCGCCAAGGCCACCCACACCTGGGTCCACGAGATCGCCGAGCTGCTCGGCCGCGCCCACCCCGCCGGGACGGCGCCGGCCCACGCAGCCTCGGCCGAACGCCTCACCTCCCTGCTCGAAGGCCTCAGCGTCCGCTGGCTCAGCGGCTCCCTCCCGCTCGACCACGCCCGCCGGCTGCTGCGCGACGCCATCGACGCCGAGCTGCGCCCGCGCTGACCCCGCCCGTGGGGCCGACCCCGCGGTGGGCCGGCCCCGCGGCCGTCCGGCAGCGCCCGGACCGGGGCCTGTCCGAGCTATTGACTGAATTTTCAGTCAATGCGACAGTGGTCGCCACACCCCCATGAACCCAACCCTCCGACACCGCACTCCCCGTCGTACTCCGCCCGGCACGTGTCCCACGGCATCGGAGCAGGCCGGACCGCACCGTCGCTCCGGGTCCATGGGCACCCCGCACGATCGCCTCGACGCAAGACGCCCCGTCACCGGACGCCTCGATGCGATGCCGGGGCCGGCCCTCACCCGCAGGGCGAAGTCCAGGAGACTGGGAGCACCCTTCCGATGCTTGCACACCTGCTCGACCCGCCGGTCGAGGCTCCGCCAGGATTCCGGTTCGACATCCGCCCGGCGGCCACGCCCGCCGGGGTGGGCGCCGTGCGGCGGCTGCTGCGCGACGCCTTGACCGCCGCCGGGGCCGACCCCGACACGCCCTGTCTGCTGCTGTCGGAGCTGCTGACCAACGCCGTGCTGCACGGCGCGGCCGCCTCGGTGGTGATGGAACTCCGCGACGGCCGGGTGCTGATCGTGGTCGCCGACCACTCCCCCGCCCCGGTCGAGCGGCTGCCGGAGAGCACCGTACGGACCGGCGGCCGCGGCCTGGCCCTGGTCGAGGCGCTGGCCGACGCCTGGGGCGTCGCGCCCTTCGGCGCCTGCGGCAAGGCCGTCTGGGCCTCCGTAACCGCCGCGTGACGGCTCCCGCCCGACCGGCCCCCGCCCGGCCCCCTCCCGACCGGCC
>NZ_JAIZ01000082.1 GCF_000710465.2 Kitasatospora sp. MBT63
ACCGGCGGGTCGGGGCGCGGGTCGCCCGGGCGGGCCGGGCCCGGGGGCCGGACGGGTTCGGGTGGGACCGGGACCGGGTCGGGCGGCAGCGGGCCGACGTCGGGCCCGGGCGGTACGGGGATGGAGGGCATGGTCCGGTTCCTCCTCGGTTCTCGTCGCCGTCCGCACCCGGGCGTCAGGCGTCCCGGTGCCCGAGTGCGTCGGAGAGCTGCTTCTTGTCCATCTTCGAGCGGCCCTTGAGATTGCGCTTCCGCGCCTCGTTGTAGAGCTGCTGGTACGTTCGCCCGCCGGGGCCCTGGTGCGACCGGAGGCCGCCGCGCCGGCCGGAGGAGATGTCCTGCAGTGAGCTGCGGCCGGCGGTCCTGGACTCGCCGTGGCGGGCGCGCTCCTTGTTGACCGTCCGGGCGGCGATCTCCTCGGCGGTGTCCTCGTCGCGGCCGCGCTCCAGCAGGCCTTCCTTGATGTGTTCGTACTGGCGTTCGCGCTTGGGGCTCGCTCCACGGGGCATGGCGGCTGCTCCTCTCCGTCCGACGCGTTCCGAGGTCCGCTCGGGCTTGCGCCTGCGCGCCTACCCGGGTGGCGTTCCGGCATGCGCCCGTTCCAGATCGGCTCGGATCTTTTGTGGACAAGTAGGGTGGATCGGGCGTGATCGGCGTACGGCCGGGTAGACCGGTCAGATGGAGGTGCAGTCTCTTCTGCCCGCCTCCCGCCGTCGGCCCGCGCGGCTCAGCCCGGGCCGGGCGGTACCACGAGCTCCCCTCCCCGGGCGTCCCCGGCCCGCGCCGGAGCACGCCGGAGAGCCGGAGCCCCGAGACCCCGCAGGGAGCTGAACGTCGTGCTCACCGCCAGCATCACCCTGACCGCAGACCGTACGGGCGCGCCCGCCGGGACCCCGCCGCGTGAGAGCGCGCCCGAACCGGCCCCGGCCCAGGCCCAGTCCCCGGACCCGGACCTGACCGCCGAAGCCGTCGCCGCGGCGCGCCCCACCCCCGAGCAGCTGCGTTCGATGGGCAAGACCGAGGCGCGCGCGCTCAGTGACGCGCTGTTCCGGCGCCTGGCGGGTCTGGAGCGGGAGAGCCGGGACTACAGCTACGTCCGCGGCACGATCATCGAGCTGAACATGCCGCTGGTCCGCTTCGTGGCCGCCCGCTTCCGCCACCGCAGCGAGGAGCTGGACGACATCCTCCAGGTCGGCACCGTCGGCCTGATCAAGGCCGTGGACGGCTTCGACCCCGACCGCGGCGTGGAGTTCCTGACGTACGCCGTCCCCACCATCACCGGCGAGGTGAAGCGGTTCTTCCGGGACACCTCCTGGCCGGTCCGGGTGCCGCGCAGCATGCAGGAGATGTACCTGGTGACCGCCCGCGGCTCCGACCGCCTGGAACAGCGGCTCGGCCGGCCGCCCACCCAGGCCGAACTGGCCACCGAACTCGACCTCGCCCCCGAACAGGTCGCCGCCGGCCTGACGGCCGCCCGCCTCTGCCGCACCCACTCGCTGGACGCCCCGGGCACCGACGACGCCGACGACGGCGGCGGCGCCCTGGGCGAGCGTCTCGGCCACTGCGACCCGGACCTGGACCTGGTGGAGTTCCGGGTGGCCGTCCGGCCGCTGCTGCACGAGCTGGCGCCGCGCGAGCGCGCCGTGCTGCTGGCCCGGTTCTGGGGCGATCACACCCAGTCCGAGATCGCCGCCGAGATCGGCGTCTCGCAGATGCAGGTCTCCCGGCTGCTCGCCGGGATCCTCGGCCGGCTGCGCGAACGGCTGGAGGACGCCGACGCGGACGGGACGACCGGCGGCGAGGCGACACCCTGACCCGCCGAGGGGCGCAGCACGCCGCCGGCGACCATGGCGACCGCGCCCCCGTCAGTGGTGCAGCCCCTGGTACACCCGGTCCAGCCGGCCCGCCACCACCGGCCAGGAGTGCTCCGCCCGGGCCCGGTCGAGGCCCGCGACGCCGAGCGCCTGGCGCAGCGCCGGGTCGTCCAGCAGCCGCCGGACCGCCTTGGCCAGCAGGTCGGGGCGGTCCGGCGGGACCAGCAGCCCGGTCACGTCGTCCACCACCAGACTGCGCAGCGCCCCCACGGCGCCGGCCACCACCGGCACGGCGCAGGCCATCGCCTCCAGGGCGACCGTCCCGGACGGGTCGGTCTGCGGCGCGGTGACCAGGATGTCGCTGGAGCGCAGCAGCGCCGGTACGGCCTCGTGCGGGACCTCGGGCACCTGCCGGACCTCGCCGTCCGCGCCCGAGCCTGAACCCGCGCCCGTGCCCGCGCCCGCACCTGCGCCCGGGCCGGTGTCGCCCGCCCGGCCGCCGACCACCACCAGCTGGGCCTCGGGCACCTCGGCCGCCGCCCGGATGGCCGCGCCGACGCTGGCGGCCGACCGGCCGCCGTCCAGGCACAGCAGCTGGGCCACCTCGTGCGGCGGGTGACGGCCCGCGGGGGCGAAGCGTTCGGTGTCCACGCCCTGCGGCAGCAGCATCACGCGGCCGTGCCGCGCGCCCAGCCGCCGCAGCACCCGGGCCTCCTCCGGTGACCGGGCGACGACCGCGTCCGCGCTGCGCGCCACGGCGCTCTGCAGCCGGTGCGCGCTCCCGGCCATGGAGGCGGGCAGCGAGCCCTCGTCGGGGAGGACGGCGATCCGCTCGTGGACGGTGAAGAGGTTCTTGACGCTGCGCGCGGCGACCAGCACGGCCAGCCCGGCGTCCAGCCCGATCGCGTGCGCGACCTCCGGGGGGTCGGCGCGCCAGCCATGCTCCAGCTGGTCGGCCATGGCGGGGACCATTGCGAGCAGTGCCTCGGTGCCGGCGCCGTCCGTCGGGGGTGAGTCGAGCGGCCGGATAACGACCTCGGGGGGCAACTCGTACCCGGCCGGCAGCGCCGCCTCCCACCGGCCGGTCAGGGTCACCCGGTGGCCGATCGCCGCCAGTGCCCCGGCCATGGCGAGCAGCCGCTCGGGTACCGCGTCGTCGGTGGGGCGGCGTCCTCCGGAGACGATGGCGATGTGCATCCCAGACTCCGATCGACAGTCCGATCAACAGACCGTATGCCCGACTCCTGACCGGTCGGCCGCACCCTGAAACCCCCCGGGCCGCAGCGACCGGGCGAATCGCGGCGGCGGCGGATCTATGGTGGAGGGGCGAAATCCCGGCGAGGCGAGGGAGCGGAGCCGATGGACTCCGACACCGGCAGGACGACCGGACGGCTGACCGTGTCCGCACACCCCTGGGAGTCGGGCGTGCTGGTCCGCCCGGACGGCGAGCTGGACCATGAGACCGCGGAGCCCCTGGAACGCGCGCTGCACGCGGCTCGGACGGCCGGGCCCGGCGGGCGGACCGTGGTCGACTGCGAGGGACTCCTGTTCTGCGACTCCACCGGACTCAACCTGCTGCTGAACGCCCGCTCGGCGGCGCGCGAGGGCGGCGGCGACCTGGTGCTGGCCCGGCCCGCGCCGATGGTCGCCCGGATGCTGGAGGTCACCGGCACCCAGGAGGTCTTCGAGGTGTACGGCACGCTGGACGAGGCCCTCGCGGGTCCGGGCGGCCGCTGATGGACACCGCCCGCCCCGCCGCCGCGTACCCCCCGGTCGGCCAGGTACGTCGGCTGCTGCTGGGCGAGCCGCGCGGATCGGTCGGCCGCTCCCGGGCGTTCGCGCTCACCGCGCTGGAGGACTGGGGCTGGCTGCCGGCCGCCGACCGGGAGGGGCAGGAGCTGGCCGGGGACGTCCTGCTGCTGGTCACCGAACTGGTCACCAACGCCTGCCTGCACGCCGGCGGGCCGAACGAACTCGCCCTGGTGTCGGCCGGGCCGGCGATCCGGGTGGAGGTCTCCGACGGCAGCCGCGAGCTGCCGCGCCTGGCCGCCGGCCAGCACCCCGGCATTCCCAGCGGCCACGGACTCCGGGTGGTCGACCGGCTCGCCGCCGACTGGGGGTACGCGCTGCACGAGCACGGCAAGACGGTGTGGCTGGAGGTGGCCCCGCGGCCGAGCAGAGCCCCCGCGGCCGGGCGCCCGCGGTCAGGCGCCGACGTACGCCGCGAGGTGCTCGCCGGTGAGGGTGGAGCGGGCGGCCACCAGGTCGGCGGGCGTGCCCTCGAAGACGATCCGGCCGCCGTCGTGGCCGGCGCCCGGACCGAGGTCGATGATCCAGTCGGCGTGCGCCATGACCGCCTGGTGGTGCTCGATCACGATGACCGACTTCCCGGCGTCCACCAGCCGGTCGAGCAGGCCCAGCAGTTGCTCCACATCGGCCAGGTGCAGACCCGTGGTCGGCTCGTCCAGCACGTAGACACCGCCCTTGTCGCCCATGTGCGTGGCCAGCTTGAGCCGCTGCCGCTCGCCGCCGGACAGCGTGGTGAGCGGCTGCCCGAGGCCGAGGTAGCCGAGCCCGACATCGGCGAGCCGGACCAGGATGCGGTGCGCCGCCGGGGTGTGGGCCTCGCCCGCGCCGAAGAACTCCTCCGCCTCGGTCACCGACATCGCCAGCACCTCGCTGATGTCCCGCCCGCCGAGCCGGTACTCCAGCACCGACGCCTGGAACCGCCGGCCCTCGCACTCCTCGCATACGGTCGCGACGCCCGCCATCATCGCGAGGTCGGTGTACACCACGCCGATGCCGTTGCAGGTGGGGCAGGCCCCCTCGGAGTTGGCGCTGAACAGCGCCGGCTTCACGCCGTTGGCCTTCGCGAACGCCTTGCGGATCGGGTCCAGCAGACCCGTGTACGTCGCCGGGTTGCTCCGCCGCGAGCCGCCGATCGCGCCCTGGTCGACCGAGACCACACCGGCCTCCTCCGCCCCCGGGCCCTTGACCAGCGACCCCTGCACCAGCGAACTCTTTCCGGAGCCCGCCACACCGGTGATCACGGTGAGCACCCCGAGCGGGATGTCCACGTCGACGTCGCGCAGGTTGTTCGCGCTCGCGCCGCGGACCTCCAGCGCGCCGGTCGGCGTCCGCACCGACTCCTTCAGCGACGCCCGGTCGTCGAGGTGGCGTCCGGTGACGGTGTCCGAGGCCCGCAGTCCCTCGAGGGAGCCCTCGAAGCAGACCGTGCCGCCCGCCGAACCGGCACCGGGGCCGAGGTCGACCACGTGGTCGGCGATCGCGATCAGCTCCGGCTTGTGCTCCACCACGAGCACGGTGTTGCCCTTGTCCCGCAGGCGCAGCAGCAGGCCGTTCATCCGCTGGATGTCGTGCGGGTGCAGGCCGATGGTCGGCTCGTCGAAGACGTAGGTCACGTCCGTGAGCGAGGAGCCGAGGTGGCGGATCATCTTGACGCGCTGCGCCTCGCCGCCCGACAGCGTCCCGGCCGGCCGGTCGAGCGAGAGGTACCCCAGGCCGATCTCCACGAACGAGTCCAGGCTCTGCCCGAGCGCGGTCAGCAGCGGCGCCACCGACGGCTCGTCCAGGCCGCGGACCCACTCCGCGAGGTCCCGGATCTCCATCGAACAGGCGTCGGCGATGCTGATCCGCCCGATCCTGGACGACCGGGCGCCCTCGCTGAGCCGGGTGCCGTCGCACTCGGGGCAGGTGGTGAAGGTGACCGCCCGCTCCACGAACGCCCGGATGTGCGGCTGCAGCGCCTCCTTGTCCTTGGACAGGAAGGACTTCTGGATCTTCGGGATCAGCCCCTCGTAGGTGAGGTTGACGCCCTCCACCTTCACCTTGGTCGGCTCCCGGTACAGGAAGTCGTGCATCTCCTTCTTGGTGTACTTGCGGATCGGCTTGTCCGGGTCGAGCAGGCCCGACTCGGCGTAGACCCGCACGGTCCAGAAGCTGTCCGACTTCCAGCCGGGGATGGTGAACGCGCCCTCGGCGAGCGACTTGGAGTCGTCGTACAGCTGGGTCAGGTCGATGTCGGTGACCGTGCCCCGGCCCTCGCAGCGCGGGCACATGCCGCCGGTGCGGTTGAAGGTCGCCTTCACGGCCTTCCGGGCGCCGCGCTCGACGGTGATCGCACCGCTCGCCCGGACCGAGGGGACGTTGAAGGCGTACGCCGAGGGCGGGCCGATCTGCGGGCTGCCGAGCCGGCTGAACAGGATCCGCAGCATCGCGTTGGCGTCGGTGGCGGTGCCGACCGTGGAGCGCGGATCGGCGCCCAGCCGCTGCTGGTCGACGCTGATCGCGGTGGTCAGCCCGTCCAGGACGTCCACCTCGGGCCGGGCCATGGTCGGCATGAAGCCCTGGACGAACGCGCTGTAGGTCTCGTTGATCAGCCGCTGCGACTCCGCCGCGATCGTGCCGAACACCAGCGAGGACTTGCCCGAACCGGAGACGCCGGTGAACACCGTCAGCCGGCGCTTCGGGATCTCGATGCTGACGTCCTTCAGGTTGTTCACGCGCGCGCCGTGCACGCGGATCAGATCGTGGCTGTCGGCACTGTGCGGCGCGGGCGACCGCGTGTCCGTCCCCGTGGCCTTGCTCATCGTCTCTCCATCCCGTCGGGCGGGGGCCGCCTCCGCGGCCCCCGCCGGCGTCGCCTGGCTCCGATCTAACCAGTCCGGGGTCAGCGGACCTCGTTGATGCGGACCAGGTTCCCGGCCGGATCCCGGAACGCGCAGTCACGGAACCCGTAGGGCTGCTCGGTCGGCTCCTGGACGACCTCGGCGCCGCCGCCCTTCAGCCGGGCGAAGGTGCCGTCGAGGTCGGCGGTGGCCAGGGTGATCCGGGCGTAGCTGCCCTTGGCCATCATCTCGGCGATGGTGCGGCGCTCGTCCTCGGTGATCCCGGGATCGGCGGCCGGCGGCTCCAGGACGACCGCGGTGCCGGGCCGGCCGGCCGGGCCGAGCGTGATCCAGCGCATCGCGCCCGCGCCGACGTCGTTGCGGACCTCGAGGCCGAGGAGGTCGCGGTAGAAGGCCAGCGAGGCCTCCGGGTCGTGGTGGGGGAGGAAGGTCCAGTGAATGCTGATGTCCATGGCCCTCAGGCTAGGCAGCCGCCGGACGCGGGGGCTTCTCCATTCCTGACCGGTTCCCCGCACCCACTCCCCGGCCGGTCCGGCCGCGCCGCGAACCACCGCCCCGGGCACGGCCGCTGTGGGAGACTGGCCGGGTGAGACGGCAGAGCCTCGACGACCTGGTCCGGTTGCGACGGGCCCGCGACCGGATGGACCGCGACTACGCCGAGCCGCTCGACGTACCGGCGCTGGCCCGCGAGGCGCTGATGTCCGCCGGCCACTTCTCCCGCAGCTTCCGCGCCGCCTACGGCGAGACGCCCTACAGCTACCTGATGACCCGTCGGATCGAGCGGGCCAAGGCGCTGCTGCGCCGCGGCGACCTCACCGTGACCGAGGTCTGCTTCGCGGTCGGCTGTACCTCGCTGGGCTCGTTCAGCTCGCGTTTCACCGAACTCGTCGGCGAGAGCCCGAGCGCCTACCGGGCCCGCGACCACGAGGACGGCGCCGCCATCCCCGCCTGCATCGCCAAGATCCACACCAGACCGGTCAGGAACGGAGAAGCATCCCCGGGCGGCCGGTCGTAGCGTGTACGCCATGAACATCAGCCTCTCCCAATGTTTCATCGCCGTCGACGACCACGACAAGGCGATCGCCTTCTACCGCGACGTGCTCGGCCTGGAGGTGCGCAACGACGTCGGGTTCGAGGGGATGCGCTGGGTGACCGTCGGCGCACCCTCGCAGCCCGACGTGAACGTGGTCCTCGAACCGCCCGCCGCCGACCCCAACGCCTCCCCGGCCGACCGGCTGGCCATGGCCGAGCTGATGGCCAAGGGCCTGCTGCGCGGCGTCATCTTCGGCACCGACGACTGCGACGCCACCTTCGAGCGGATCAGCGCCGCGGGCGGCGAGGTCCTCCAGGAGCCGATGGACCAGCCCTACGGCGTGCGGGACTGCGCCTTCCGCGACCCGGCCGGCAACATGCTGCGCTTCACCCAGCCCCTCGGGACCTGATCCCCGCCAACCCCGCCGCGGCCACTCCCGCGCCGCCGGCCCGGCCGGCGGCGCCCGGTCGCGCAGGCTCAGGGCGCCAGCTGCGCGGCCAGCTCCTGCTCGCTGCGCCGCTCGTCCGCCAGCAGCGACTCCATCAACTCCCGGGTCTGCCGGTCCTGGTCGCCCAGCCAGCCGATGATCGAGCGGTACGCGGCCACCACGATCCGGGTCGCCTGGAGGTTCTGCTCCCACAGCGTGCGCAGCGCCGAGGCGTCGGTCACCGAGTAGTCGGTGTGGGCGCGCTGGGCGAGGGTGGCGGGGTCGAAGTTGGGGCGCCCGCCGAGCTGGGTGATCCGGTCCGCGACCGCCGTCGCGTGCCGCATCGCCCGCTCCGCTAGCGCGTCGAACCGGTCGCTCGCCGCCGAACGGTCGCCGCGGCGGGCGGTCACCGAGTGCCGGGTGTACCGCAGCCACGCAACCACCTCAGCCGCCACGACATCGTTCAGCACACTGATCACGCGCTCGGTGTCGAGGCCCGCGCGGTCGGCCACCGGACCGGCGGCGATGGTCCGCAGGGCCTCCCGGCTGATCCGGTCGACGTCCAGCGCCAGGCTGTCGCTCATCCCAGTCCTCCTCGTCCGCCCCGGCCGGGTCGCCCGGCCCCCGGGTCGAGCGTATGTCCGTACGGCCGACCTGGAAACCGGTCGGCACCGGCAGTAACCGGCCGATACCAGGACAGTTGGCACTCAATCGCCGCGAACCGACCGAAACCGGCCGGAACAGGTTGGAACCGCCTCCGCCCGGGTAGCGGGCCAACAGAGGGGCCGTCGCCGACGGGTACGGAGGTGGCGACGATGGACGGATCGTCGATGTCCGGGCAGGAACGGCAGATCCTGCAGTCGATCGAGGAGCACCTGCGCAGCGACACCCGGCTCGACCGGCGGCTCAGCACCATGACCCCGGCCTGGACGGTCCGCGCGCGGACCGCGCTGCTCGCCGTGCGGGCGACGACGGTGGTCATGCTGCTGATGGGCGCCGCACTGTGCCTGGCGGCGGCCGTCCGGGAGCCTACGGCGGCCGTCCTGGTCGTCCTCGGGCTGGCCTGGGCGGCGGCGCTGACCGCCCTCGCGGGGCTGATCGGCCGGCGACGGCGGCGCACCCGGTGAGCCGGGAGCGGGATCGCCCGCCTGTTTCGGCTCGCCGCCGCCGGGCACACGGGCCGCGTGACGCCCGCGCCCGCAACGGCCTGACGGCCGATGGAAGGAGTCGAGGCCCGTATGACGCCCCCGACCCGAGTGACGACCACCGTCCCCGCCCTCCTCCTGCTCGCCCCGGCCATCGAGCTGCCGGTCAGGTCGACCTGGACCCACGACCCCCGCGACCCGTTCGCCGTGCACGTCGACTTCCACGTCCCCGCCGGCGCCCCCGAGCACTGGGTGTTCGCCCGTGACCTGCTCGCCGAGGGCCTGGGCGTGCCGGCCGGCCAGGGCGACGTCCTGATCGAACCGGAGATCGGCCACCGCCACGTCCTGCTGCTGCTGCGCGGGGTGGACGGTTCGACGGCCGTGCTGCGCACCCCGAGCGCTGCACTGGAGGAGTTCCTGCAGCGCAGCTTCGCCGGGGTCCCGAGCGGGCGCGAGCAGTACCGGGCGGACCTCGACGGCTGGATCAGGCAGACCTTGGACGACGACGGCCGCCGGCCCACCACCGGCACCGGGACCCGGGCGGAAGACCCGAGACCGTGACGCGTGGACCGCCGTCTCCCGGGCAGACGCCCGGGGGACCGACCCCGGAAGACTCCCGGAAGGGGACACCCGGATGATTCTGCTCGGAGTACTGCTGCTCGCCGCGGCGGGCGCCTTCACCGGCCTGCTGATCGCGGACAACCTCGGCGGCGGCCCGGACTACACGGCGACCGTCCTCGGCACCGAGGTGGCCACCGTGGACAGCCTCACCGCCTTCCTCGCCGGCATCGCACTGACCCTCCTGGTCGGCCTCGGCGGTCTGCTGATCGCCGCCGGGGTCCGCCGCTCCCGCCGCCGCTCCGCCGAACTCCGCACCGCCCGGGCCGCCGCCGGTCGGACCGCGCCGGCGGCCTACACCGGGGCCTACCCGGGGACCGGCACCGACCCCGTCGAGCCCGTCGACCCCGTCGAGGCGGCCGGACCGGCCGGACCGGACCCGGACACCCGGCCGGGCGAGCCCGGTGAGTACGGATCCAGCGCACTACCGGGAGGCGGACGCCGCCGCCACGGCCTGGTCCACCGGACCGGCCACTGAACCGGCCGCCGCTGCCGGGCGTCAGCGCACGCCCGGCCCGGTCCGCTCCTGGGCCCGCCGGAGCAGCACGGCCGGCAGCACCAGCCAGCAGATCCCGAACCAGAGCATCACCAGGCCCGCGACCAGCCACGCCGCAGCGTGCAGGCCGGCGACCCGCAGCAGCAGGAGCAGCGCGCCGCCGACCGTCAGCGCGAGCAGCGCCGCCCCGAGGGCGACCAGCCGGCTGACCGCGGTCACCATCTTCGACTTCAGATGGCGTCCCGCCAGCACCCGGTGGTAACCGACCGGCGCGATCAGCGTCCCGGTGGCCACGGCGCCGCAGGTCACCACGGCGACGTACAGGCCGCGGTCGAAGCCCTGCAGGGTGGCGAAGCGGGGGGTGAAGGCGACGGTCAGCATGAAACCGAACATGATCTGCGCACCGGTCTGCGCGATCCGCACCTCCTGCAGCAGATCTCCCCAGCGCCGGTCCGCCCGCTGCTCGGGGCTCTCGTGGCGGCTGTCGAGGGGCTCGTCCGAGGCGCCGGGCGGGCTGCCGGGAGGTTGGGCTGCCATGGACCGTCCGCCTCCTCTGTGCGCGGCGCGCCCGGCCGCGAGCGCCGGTCCCATCGCACCACGGCCCGGCCGCGTACGTGGCGAGGCCCGCCGACCGGCCGTCCACCGGTGGGCGGGATGTTGCCGTGCGTCAGTGGGGGCCGAAGCCGGGCAGCGCGCGGCCGCCGCCCGGTCCCGGGCGGGTGCCGCGCGGCGGTTCCAGTACCTGACAGCCGTGCGCGGCCAGTCGCCGACGGACCCGGTGCGCCTCGGTGTCGTCCAGGCTGAAGACCCAGGAACCCGGGATGAGCACCACGTGGAAGAGCCCCTCGGCCGCATGACCCAGCAGCTGTTCGAGCCGGGGCAGGGGATCGAACGACCGGCAGCCGTTGTCGATGAAGACGACGGGTTCCGGCAGTCCGAGCCGGTGCGCGTGGCGGCTGAGCATCTCCCGGTGCGCGGTCATCCGCCAGGTGTCGGCCGGATAGCAGCGCAGGTACGAGGCGGACCTCGTGCCGGTCGGATAGTGGTGGGCGGTCCTCATGGATGAGCTCCTCGGGGAGCGGGGGCCGCTGCGGTGCGGACCTCCGCGGTCTCCGTCCTGGGCTGCGCCCCGGCGCGGGTGGGACACGCGCGGGGCCGGGCGGAGGGCGGAGTCCGGCTGGCCGGTCCGGCGGGGGGACACGGACGGGCTTCACCGGTGGTTCGCGACCCGTGGGCCCGCCCGGCCGCAGGGCGGTCGGCGGGGCACGGTGCGAGCGGAGCCCGGTCGGGCGGAGCCGCCACGCTTGGCGCTGCGGCCTGCGCCGCCGGGTGGGATACACACGCGGCGGCGTCGGCCGAGGACGGTCGGGACCGGGTGCGGTCGGGTGCCGGCGTGGGGCCGACCTGCCGTCTTGTCGATTCAGTGTGGACGAACCTGGTGTTTCGCGTCCATACCGGTTGGGTAGAGCGCTCGGTCACACGCTGTTCCCGGGCCCTGCTCCGGGTCAGTCCGGGAGCAGCGCACTGCCCGGTGGCCACGGGCCGTCCGGGGGCATGTCGAGCCTCTCGGCGAGCGGGTGGCGCCAGGCCGGCGGGGTGAACGGCTCGCCCCAGTAATCGGTGATCCGGACGGCCCGGCCGTCGGCCGTCTCAGCGATCGAGACGTTGCGGTAGACCCGGCCGTCGCCGTAGTCGGTGCTCCACTCGACCACGACGGTGTCGCCGTGGGTGTGCCGCCGCCCGATCCCGATCCGCAGGCCGACGAAGTGCGACTCCACCTCGGCGATCCGGTCGCGGCCGCGGATCAGTTCGCCGCTCTGCGGCCACTGCCGGACCGCGTCCGGTGCGAGCGGGATCCCCAGGATGCGTTCGAGCCGGGTGTGGTGAGCGGCTTCTTCCGTCATGGCCCGCACCTTAGGCCCTGCCGGGCCCGCGCCTGCGGGGGCGCGACGGCGCGGCATCCGTACGGGGCCCGGGCCGCCCGCCGGGAAGGGTATAGTGAACGTCGTTCACGTGAACGACGTTCACTAAAGGATGCGGGAGGACCGATGGTGACCGAGACCGATGTCGTCGTGGTGGGGGCGGGCCCGACCGGACTGATGCTCGCGGCGGAACTGGCCCAGGCCGGCGTGCGGGTGGAACTCCTCGACCGGCGGACCGCGCGGCAGCGCAACTCCCGCGCGCTGACCCTGCACCCGCGCAGCCTCGAGGTGCTGGACCAGCGCGGCTGGGCCGACCGGGTCCTCGCCCTCGGCCGGACCGTGCCCGACTGGCACTTCGCCGGACTGGCCACCCGGCTGGACCTCACCGCCCTCGACACCCGCCCCGCCACACCCTCTTCCTCCCGCAGGACCGCACCGAGGAGGTGCTGGAAGAGCGGGCCGCCGGGCTCGGCGCCGCCCCGCGGCGCGGACACGACGTGCTGACGGTCCGTCAGGACGCCGACGCCGCCGAGGCCGAGGTGCGCGGCCCGGACGGCGCCGTACGGGAGATCCGGTCCGCCTACGTGGTGGGCTGCGACGGCGGGCGCAGCGTCGTACGGACCGCGGCCGGGATCGACTTCCCCGGCACCGACGAGACACTGACCGGGATGCTCGGCGACTTCGAGGTCATCGGCCCGGACGGGCCCGCCCTCGCCGCCGAACACGGCGTGCTGGCCGTCCCGATGGCCGGCGGCCTCACCCGGATCGTGCTGATCGACCCGGAGCGGATGCGGGTCCCCTCCGCCGAGCCGGTCACCCCCGACGAACTGCGCGCCGCCCTGGTGCGTGCCTGCGGCAGCGACCTCGGGGTGGCCCGGCCGCGCTGGCTGTCCCGCTTCGGCAACGCCACCCGGCTCGCCGCCCGCTACCGCCAGGGCCGGCTGCTGCTGGCCGGCGACGCCGCCCACATCCACTTCCCGGCGGCCGGACAGGGGCTCAACACCGGCCTCCAGGACGCCGCCAACCTGGGCTGGAAGCTGGCCGCCGAGGTCAACGGCTGGGCGCCGCCCGGCCTGCTCGACACCTACCACGACGAACGCCACCCGGTCGGCGCCGCAGTCACCGCCAACACCGAGGTGCAGACCCTGCTGTGGGAGCTGACCCTGGTGTCGCAGTACCGGCGGCCGGGGGCGGCGCTGCGCGACCTGATCGGCGGCCTGCTCGAACTGGCCCCCGTCAACCGCCGGATCGCCGGGCAGGTCGCCGGGCTCGACACCGTCTACCCGCCGTCCGCGCCCGACGCCGACCCGCTGACCGGGCACCGGATGCCCGACGTCCCGCTGGCCGCCCCGGGCTCGGCCGCGACCCGCGTCCACGAGCTGCTGCGGGACGGCCGGTTCGTCCTGCTCGACCTGACCGGCGACCGGGAATCGTTCGGCGACCGGGACACCTGCGGCGACCGGGCACCGGACGGGCCGGGGCCCGTCCGCGGCGGCTGGGCCCGGCGCGTCACCGCCCTCGCAGCCGCCACCCGCCGGGCACACCCCCTGCTGGCGGACGTCACCGAGGTGCTGGTGCGCCCCGACGGGCACGTGGCCTGGGCCACCCGCACCACCGCCCCGGACCGCCGCCGGGCCGAGCGGGTCCGGGCCCTCACCGCCTGGGCGGGACGGCCGGACGCCGGCCGCTGAGCCGGGCCGCCGCACCCGGCGGCCCGGCCTCCGCGCCCGGCCGCTTCGGTGGCGGATCGCTCAGCGGGCCGTACCGAGGTCCAGGGTCCACAGCGGCCCGCTCGC
>NZ_JAIZ01000083.1:0-6843 GCF_000710465.2 Kitasatospora sp. MBT63
GCGGCCCGGGCCGGCGCCGAGTCCTGGTCGGCGGCCGAGCGGCTGGCGACGCTGGCCCTGCTCCCGGCCGGTGAGGCCGGGCCCGAGCTGCTGGCCGCCACCCGGGCACCCGAACCCGCGACCCGGGCGGCGGCCTGGCGCGGCCTGGCCGCCAACGCCGGGTACACGCGTGACGACGACGCCCGCCGAGCGCTCCTCGCGGAGATGGCCGCCCGGCTGCCCGACGAACGCGACCGGATCCGGACGGAGGCCCTGGAGGCGTTGGTGCGCCTCGCCCGCCGCACGGCACCCTTCACCGCCGCGGACACCGACCCGCTCGACCGCATCGCCCGGCACGTCCTGGCGGCCCCCGACAGCTCCGATGCCTCCCGTACCGCGCTGCGGGACCTCGCCGTCACGGTGATCACCGCCAGCACGCTGATCGCGGCCGACACCCCGGCGGGCGACCGGTCGCCGGTCGGCTGGGCCGCCCGTACGCTCGCCGAGCTTGCCGCGGGCCCCGGCCCGGTCGGACTCGGACACCTCGACCGCACGCTGCGCCGCGGCCGGGAACAGCTGGTCCTCACGGCCCTGCGGCCCCGGCTGGAGACCGACCCCGGCCGACGGCTGCTGTTCGCGCTCACCGACGCCCTCGGCCGCCGCGCCCACCGGCTGCCCGAACTCCAGGACCTGCTGGCGGCGGCGCTGTGCGACGGCGACGACGAGACGTTCCGGGCCGCCGCGCGGCGGTGGCTGGCGGCACCGGCCACCAGGTCCGGGCGCGTCGCCGAGCTGCTCGCCCGGGAGCCCTCCGCGATCGTGCTGCCCGAGGTCCTGGCGGAGGTCACCGCCCGCCGTACCGACCTGCTGGACCCGCTGCTCGGCGACGCCCCGCCCGTCGGACGGTTCCTGCCGGACCCCGCCCGTCGGCCGCACCTCGGCCCGCGCCACGCCGACCGTCTGCCGCCCCGCCGGCAGCAGGCCGCCGTCGGGCTCGCCCGGACCGTCGCCGAGGACGTCTCCCGGACGCAGCGCGAACGGGCCGACGCCCTGCGCACCGCCGCGGCCTGCCCCGACCACGGCCGCGCCCTCCTGCTGGAGTTCGCCGGATCGTCGGACCTGATGCGGCCCGGGACCGCGCTGGCCGGGATCGCGCTGGCCGGACTCGCCGCGACCGGTGACCCGGCCGCAGCCCTCACCGGACTGGCCGCCCACACCGACGACGGCGCCCGGGCCCGGGCCGCCGGCCACGCGGCCGACCGGATCGTCGCCCGCACAGCGGCAGGTCAACTCGCGGTCACGCTGGCCGAGTTGACAGAGGCAATCGGCAAGGAAGAGGTCGCCGCCCGCAAGCAGACGGTCCGGCTGTACGCCCGGTACCTGCCGCCGGACCGGGCGGCGGCCGCGCTGGCCGACGCCTATCGCGTACCCGGGCAGCACCCCGATGTCCTGAGCCTCATCGTGCGCCGGGCCCTCGGGCTGCTCGGCACCGAGCCGGTCCGGGACCTGCTGGCGGAAGCCGCCGCCACCGGGGCACCCCGGGCACGGCTGGCGCTGCTCACCGACGACCCACTCGGCCTGCCCGAGGCCCACCGGCCGTACTACGCCCGGCTGGTGGCCGGGCTGGCCGGCGGGCGACCGGGTGAGGAGGGCGAGAGCGTCCGGCGCGCCGCGGTCTGGGCGATGCGGCACTGGGCCGGCTACGCGCCGGAGACCGCCGACGTCGTCCGGCACGCGGTCACCGACCTGTCCAGCCGGTCGGGTTGGCAGTCCGCGGCGCTCGTCCTCGGCGGCCTCGCCGACTCCGGACAGCCGCACCCGCTCGGTGGCGCCGCCCCCGGCAGCCTCCTGCACCGCACCCTCGCCGAGCTGGCCGCCGCCGCCCTGACCCCGGGCGGGCCGGAGGAGACCGGCCGCGACCTGCCGGCCCTGCGGCGCCTCGACCACCTGGTCGAGCAGGGGATACGCCGCCCCGAGATCCTGACGGCGGCCGCCGAGCACCTCGCGCACGACCCCGAACTCCTGCCCGCACGCGTCACCCTGCTCCGCCGGGCCGTCGACCCGCACGCTGCCCTCCCCGACCTGACCCGCGCCCTGGGCGCGCTGGCCGCCGCCCACGCGGGCCGTCCGGCACTGGCCGCCGAGAGCGCCCGTCAACTCGCCGCCCACCTCGGCCACCACGCACCCTGGCCCGATCCGGACGCCGTGCTGGCCGCGGCCGAGCGGCTCACCGTCGACGGCGGACTCGCCGCGGGCCTGCTGGCGACCGCCGTGATCGAGGCTTGCGCGACCGTCTCGGGCCTGCCGCCGCACTGGCGTGCCGTCCTGCACACGCTGCGCGGCCACCCCGTCCCCGACGTCCGCTTCGCGGCCAGGAAGGTGTACGCCGCCGCCGACTGACCCGCCCGGCCCGCCCGTCGGCCGCCCGCAGCCGCGCGGGAGACCGACGGCCGGGCCGTATGCTGCGGAGATGCCGAACGAGCTTCGCACCTCCCCCCGGATCGACGTAGTGCTGTCCGAAGCAGCGATGTCCGAAGCAACGATGTCCGACGCGGCCTTCGTCCGGGCTCACACCCGCCCGACCCCCGTCCCGTTCGTCCCCGAGGTCGGCCTGCACATGGCCGACGACGCCATCACCCTGTGGGAGACCACCGAGTCGGCGCGCGGCGAGATCGGTCTGCCGCCACCGTTCTGGGCCTTCGCCTGGGCCGGCGGCGTCGCGGTCGCCCGGTACGTGCTCGACCACC
Organism: Kitasatospora sp. MBT63; assembly: GCF_000710465.2. Classification (GTDB taxonomy): domain Bacteria; phylum Actinomycetota; class Actinomycetes; order Streptomycetales; family Streptomycetaceae; genus Kitasatospora. Next base: position 2,727 of record NZ_JAIZ01000083.1, read on the forward strand.
CCGAGCTGGTGGCCGGGCGCACCGTGCTCGACCTGGCCGCCGGGTCGGGGCTGATCGGGATCGCCGCCGCGCTGCGCGGCGCGCGGTCGGTCCGCGCCGCCGAGATCGACGCCTACGCCGTCGCCGCGATCGGCATCAACGCCGAGGCCAACGGTGTCCTGATCGACGCGGCCGTCGAGGACCTGCTCGACGGCGACGGCGGCCCGGCCGAGGTGGTGCTCGCGGGGGACGTCTTCTACGAACGGGCGATGGCCGCCCGGTTCCTGCCCTTCCTGGAACGCGCCCGGGCCAGGGGAGCCGTTGTGATCGTCGGCGACCCGGGCCGCGCCTACCTGCCCCGCGAACGCTTCACCGCACTGGACGCCTACCAGGTCCCGGTGGTGGCCGACCTGGAGGACACCGCCCTCAAGGCCACCACCGTCTGGCAGCTCGCCGCCGCCCGCTGACGCCCATCGGCCGACACCCGCCGCCGACACCCGTCGCGGGCGCCGTCCGGGTGGTGGAATTCCCCCGGCGGCCCGGGTCCCCGCTGGTAGACAGTGCGGCATGGCCGACACCGTGATCCGTACCGCCGTCCTCGACGACGTCCCCGCGCTGCTGGCCTTCTGGGCCCGGGCCGCCGAGGGCACCAGCATCAGCGACGACCCGGCCGGGGTGGCCGCCCTGATCACCCGCGACCCGCAGGCGCTGCTGGTCGCCGAAGACGACGGCGCCCTGGCCGGCACGGTGATCGCCGGGTTCGACGGGTGGCGCTGCCACCTCTACCGCCTCGCCGTCGACCCGGACCGGCGCCGCCGGGGCATCGGCGCGGCGCTGCTCGCCGCCGCCGAGGCCCGGTTCGAGGCGCTCGGCGGGCGGCGTGCCGACGCGATGGTCCTCGACCACAACGAACTCGGCCGCACCGCCTGGCGGGCCGCCGGGTACCGCCCCGAGGAGCAGTGGAGCCGCTGGGTCAAGCCGCTCGGCTGAGACCTGTCGCTGAACGGGCCGTCACTGGACGACCAGGGTGCCGTGCATGTTCGGGTGGATGGTGCAGATGTAGGCGTAACTACCGGGCTGGGACGGCGCGGTGATGGTGGCGGAGTCGCCGGGGCTCAGGACACCGGTGTCGAAGCCGCCGCCCGCGCTGGCGCTCAGCGTGTGCGAGGTGGAGTCCTGGTTGGTCACCGTGATCCGGGCGCCGGGCCCGACGGTGAGCGGCGTCGGGTTGAACGCGAAGTCCTTGATGGTGATGGACGCCGACCCGACCGGCCCCGAGGACGACGCGGAAGCCGACGCGGACCCCGAGGCGGAGGCCGACGCCGAGGCGGACGCCGAGCCGGACCCGGACGCCGAGGAACTCGGTCCGGACGAGCCCGCGGAACTCGCCGGAGCACTGGCGGAACCGGACGTGGTGGTCGAACTCTTGCTGCTGGAACAGGCGGCCAGCAGCAGCGCCGCCGCACCGCCGCCGAAGCCCAGCAACAGCTGCCGCCGGGAGCGGATGGCATCCCCGATCATCGGACCTCGCTTCGTCACGTCCACCCGACCGGAACGGGCGGTAGACGGCCAGCGTCCGCCAGAACGGCCCGTCGGCCACGCGTACACACCAGGCCGGGCCGCACCGGTCACCGGGACGGCCGAGCGGACCGGCCGTACCCGCGGGTGCCGGACCGGGGGACGGCCGGGCCGGGGAGACCGGCCGCCCCACCGGGGATCGGGCGGCGCCGCGCGGACGGCGGGGACAGGGGGACCCCACCGGCCGCGCGGCACGAGACGGGCCACCCGGCCACCGCCGGTGCCTGCGCCTCACCTCTTTCAGCGCCGCGCCGCACGCCCGTGTCACACCCCGGCGAAAGATTTTTTTGAGCACCCGCGGTGACCGGGTGCCAGCCGGCTGCGGGAGGTGTGAGAAAGGCGGCGACCGGCGAGGGCGTGTGGGCCGCGGTGTGCGGCGGCGACCGGCGCTGGACCTGATGGCGACGGCACACCCCGGGCCCGGCCCGGCGGGCGGGGCCCGGTGAAGACCGGCGTCGCTGCTGCCACGCACGGGACGGGCTTCGCGTGCGGGACGGGCTCCGTCCCGGAGAGGTCGTACCGGCGTCAGGTGCGGCTCGCGCCGGGGGCGGCATGGCCGTACCCGTACCCGTACCCGCACCCGTACCCGTGCCGCGACCGCCCGCCGCAGGCGGCGGCACCGGCGCGGTGGCCGTGCCGCCGGCCGCGGCTACGGCAGCGGCGGGACGAAGCGGGCGGTGAAGGACAGGACGTCCCAGGCGCCGCCGAGTTCCGGGGCGAGGGCTGCGTGGGCCAAGGTGCGGAACGGGGCTCCGCCCTCGGCCGCCGCGCCCTGGGGGACGGCGCCGAGCAGGGGTGCCCCGGCGACGGCGGGGAGGTCGGCGAGGTTGCAACGGGCGGCGAGGTCGGGGTCGGTGGGCCAGGACCCGACCACCACACCGCGGACGGCGAGGCCGCGGGCGGACAGCGCCTCGGCGGTGAGCGCCGTGGTGTTCAGCGTGCCGAGGCCCGCCGCGGCGACCACCAGCACCTCGACGTCCAGGCCGAGCGCCCGGGTGGCGAGGGCCATGTCCGCCAGCGTGTGCCCGGCCTCGTCGTAGCGCACCAGCAGCCCGCCGGCGCCCTCGACCAGCACCGTGTCGTGTTCGGTGGCGAGCCCGGCCACGGCGTCGGCGACCTGGCGCGGGGCCAGTGTGCCGAGGCCGGCCCGGCGGGCGGCGGTGTCGGGGGCCAGTGGTTCCGGGTACCGGGCCAGTTCGCGGACGGTCACCTGTGGTCCGGCCAGCCGCTGTACCTCGGCCGCGTCACCGGGCTCGCCGGGTGCCACACCGGTCTGACCGGGCTTCAGGACGGCGACCCGGGGCCCGGCCAGGGCGGCGACGGCCGCGGTGACCACGGTCTTGCCGACCTCGGTGCCGGTGCCGGTGATGAACAGGACGCTCATCCGGCCACCGCCGCGGCGGTCACGGCGGCCGTGATCCGGGCCAGGTCCGCGTCGTCGGTGATGTACGGCGGCATGGTGTACACGAGGTCGCGGAAGGGCCGCAGCCAGACGCCCTCGCGGGCCGCGGCCTCGGTGGCGGCCCGCAGGTCGACCGGGTGGTCGAGCTGGACGACCCCGATCGCCCCGAGCACCCGGACGTCCCGGACCCCGGGCGCGTCTGCCGCCGAGGCCAGGCCGTCGCGCAGCCCGGTCTCGATCCGCTTGACCTCCACCCGCCAGTCCTGGCCGAGCAGCAGGTCGATGGAGGCGCCGGCGACCGCGGCGGCCAGCGGGTTGCCCATGAACGTCGGGCCGTGGGCCAGTACCGGCACCTCGCCGCGGCTGATGCCGTCGGCGACCTTGCCCGTGCACAGGGCGGCGGCCATCGTCAGGTAGCCGCCGGTGAGCGCCTTGCCGAGGCACAGCACGTCCGGGGAGATCTGCGCGTGGTCCGCGGCGAACAGTTCGCCGGTGCGGCCGAAGCCGGTGGCGATCTCGTCGAGGATCAGCAGCACGTCGTACCGGTCGCACAGTTCGCGCAGCAGCCGCAGGTACGCGGGGGAGTGGAAGCGCATCCCGCCCGCGCCCTGTACCACCGGTTCGACGATCACGGCGGCCAGTTCACCGGCGTGACGCTCGATCAGGTCGCCCAGTTCGGCCGCGTACGCCTCGTCGAGCGGGGCGTCGAAGCCGGCCGGCGGCTCGGCCGCGAACAGCTGGTCGGGCAGCACCCCGCCCCACAGGTGGTGCATCCCGCCCTCGGGGTCGCACACCGACATCGGGTGGAAGGTGTCGCCGTGGTAGCCGCCGCGCCAGGTCAGCAGGCGGCGCTTGGCCGGCCGGCCGAGCGACTTCCAGTACTGCAGGCACATCTTCATGGCGACCTCGACCGCCACCGACCCGGAGTCGGCGAGGAAGACGTGCTGCAGCGGCTCGGGGGTGATCTCCACCAGCCGTGCGGCCAGCCGCACGGCGGGCTCGTGGGTGAGCCCGCCGAACATCACGTGGCTCATCCGGCCGAGCTGGTCACGCACCGCCTCGTCCAGCACCGGGTGCCGGTAGCCGTGGATCGCCGCCCACCAGGACGACATCCCGTCGATCAGCTCCCGCCGCCCGCCGGCCTCCTCGGCCAGCCGC
>NZ_JAIZ01000083.1:6918-9391 GCF_000710465.2 Kitasatospora sp. MBT63
CAGCCGCAGCCGGACGCCCGACGCGGACTCCACCAGGTACGGCGTGCTGGTGCCCGGCATCGGACCGTACGGGTGCCAGACGTGCGCCCGGTCGAGGCCGAGCAGTTGCTGCGCGTGGGTCGCGGGTGCGTGTGTCACCGGTCCGGACCTCAGGCGTTCGGGGCCAGTTCGGTGCCGGCGCCGCGGCGGCGGACCTTCACCAGGTCGCTGCGCAGTTCGCCGTTGCCGTCCGCCTCGCCGGCCGTGGCCGAAGCCGTGACGGGCTCGGCGGCCTCGGTGGGCTCGGCGTGGGCGTGGCCGCCGCAGGGGCCGCAGCCGCCGCCGGTGCCGCAGGAGCCGGCCGCCGGGTCGGCGGTGGCGGCCGAGCCGCAGCCGCCGGTGACCTGCGAGCGGTGCTGCGGCAGGGTCACCTCGCCGGCGCCCTCGACGGTGAAGCCGGCGTCCTTGATCATGTCGAGGTCGGCCTGGCCGGCCTGGCCCTCGCTGGTCAGGTAGTCGCCGAGGAAGATGGAGTTGGCGATGTGCAGGCCGAGCGGCTGCATCGAGCGCAGGTGGACCTCGCGGCCGCCGGCGATCCGCACCTCGATGTCGGGGCAGACGAACCGGACCATCGCGAGGATCCGCAGGCAGCGCTGCGGGGTGAGGTTCCACTCCTCCGCCAGCGGGGTGCCCTCGAACGGGATCAGGAAGTTGACCGGCACCGAGTCCGGGTCCAGCTCGCGCAGCGCGTACACCACGTCGACCAGGTCCTCGTCGCTCTCGCCCATGCCCGCGATCAGGCCGGAGCAGGCCGAAAGGCCCGCACCGTGCGCCTTGTTCACGGTGTCCACCCGGTCCGCGTAGGTGTGGGTGGTGGTGATCTCGCCGTACGTGCCCTCGGAGGTGTTGAGGTTGTGGTTGTACGCGTCGGCGCCGGCCGCGCGCAGCCGCTCGGCCTGGTTGTCGGAGAGCAGGCCGAGGCAGGCGCAGATCTCGACGTTCTCGTTGGCGCCCTTGATGGCCGAGATGGTGTCGGCGACCCGGTCGATGTCCCGGTCCGTCGGGCCGCGGCCGCTGGCCACCAGGCAGACCCGCTTGGCGCCGCCGGCCAGACCCGCGGCGGCCGCCTCGGCGGCCTGGTCGGGCTTGAGCCAGGTGTACTTGAGGATCTCCGCCTTCGAGCCGAGCCGCTGCGAACAGTAGGAGCAGTCCTCGGGGCACAGGCCGCTCTTGAGGTTCACCAGGTAGTTGAGCTTGACCCGGCGGCCGAACCACTGCCGGCGGACCCGCCCGGCGGCTGCGACCACGTCCAGCAGCTCGTCGTCGGTGGTGGCGAGGACGGCCAGGGCTTCCTCGCGGGTGGGGAGTTCCCGGCGCAGGCCCTTGGCGGTGAGGGTGTCGAGCAGATCCATGCGCCTGATCCTGCCTGGGGGACCTCGCGTTTCGCCAGAGGGAACCCGCCAGAAGATCCGCTCCGGGGTGTGCGAGTTGTCACAGTGCGGATGCCGCGCGTAGTGGCGGGCGTCACGTGGGTGCCGCCCGGCCCCGCGCCCAGCACACGGACGGGGCGTGCGGGCCCGATCGCGCGCCGTCGATCCGGGCCCATGATCCGATCAGAATTCCGGACTGCTTAGAATCTGCGCCATGACCACGCAGGGGGAGTCCACCCCGCCACCGGCAGCGCACCAGCACCAACCGGCACCCGCCCACAGCCGGGGACCGCGGGTGACCCCGCGCCGGATCCTGCTCTGGGTGGTCCTCGCCGGCCTCGCCGCCGGCGGCAGCTGGGTGGTCACCCGGCCGAACCCGGGCGACCTGGTACCCGGCCTCGGCCCGACCAGCACCAGACCCAGCAGCGGCCCGCCGGTGCCCGGGGTGCTGCCCGCACCACCGCAGACCGAGGCCCAGTCCTTCACCGCCGAACGGTACTTCCCCGCCCAGCGCGGCCTCGACCTCGACGGCTACAAGGCCCGCCGCTCCAACGCCGGCCAAGGCGCCGACTGCGCCGACACCGTCCAGGACAAGGCCCATGACCCGCTGCGCGACACCGGCTGCCAGGGCTACCTGCTGGTCGCCTTCACCCGCCTCGACCAGCAGGTCACCAGCAGCGTGACGGTGCTGCGCTACGCCGACGAGGCGAGCGCCCGCAAGGCCGAGGCCGCGGTCCGCGAGGGCGCCGCCGCCCTGCTCTTCCTCCCGCCGGAGGGCACCGCCCCCGCCACCGCGCCGAGCCCCTCCGCCTCGGCCGCCAAGCAGCCGGTCACCACCCGCAAGGTGGCCGTGGTCGGCCACTACCTGACGGTCACCGTCTCCCGCTTCGCCGACCAGCGCACCACCGTCCCCGAGACGGACCACGCGCTGGACGAGGCCACCCGCAACGTCAGCTACACCGCCGGGCTGCCCTTCGTCTGGATGTGAGCCCACGCCCCGTACGGCACGGCCGAGCCCCGGACCACCGGCGGGTTCCATTGATCCCCGCAACACCCTGGAGTGC
>NZ_JAIZ01000084.1 GCF_000710465.2 Kitasatospora sp. MBT63
TCCGCGATGTGGCGGCGGGTGGTACGCAGGGACATGCCCAGGCGCCGGGCGATGCTCTCGTCCTTCAGGCCGGCGGCGAGCAGCTCCATGATCGTGTCGTGGATCTCGTTCGCCACCGATTCCAGGCCCTGGTAGGTGGGGTTGACGAACGGCGTGGCCCGGTCCCAGGTCTGCTCGAAGATGTCGCACAGGTACGCCACGGCGGACGGCTCGCTGATCATCACGGCTCCCCAGTTCTTCTCCTGGGTGGGGATGAAGGCCAGCTCGCGGTCGAAGACGATCAGCCGCCCGAAGAGTTCGTGCGCCGTCCGGTACTGGCCGCCCAG
>NZ_JAIZ01000085.1 GCF_000710465.2 Kitasatospora sp. MBT63
CCCACCCCCGCCCCCACCGCCGCGACCCGGCGTACACCGGCCGCTCTCCTGCGCTCCGCGGACCGGCGGCTGTACCTCTTCGGGCTCGGCGTGCACGCCGGGTTCGCGGACTACCGCCGGATGTTCACCTGGCGCAGCTGGCTGTTCGGCTGGGTCCTGAGGATGCTCGCGCAGGTCGCCTTCTTCGCCTCGCTCGGCCGGCTGCTCGGCACCCCGGGCAGCGCCGGCGCCATCGCCCTCGGCAACGCCGCCCTGCTCGGCCCGCTCGGTGCCCTGGGCGTGATCGCCTCCTGCGCCGCCGAACGCCGCTCGGGCACCCTGCCGCTGCTGCTGCTCGGCCGCTCGGCACCCCTGCCGGTACTCGCCGCCCGGGGCGTGTACTGGGTGTGCGACGCCACGCTCACCGCGGCACTGGCCACCCTGATGCTCCCGCTGTTCACCGGGTGGCGGCCGGAACCGGCCGTCCTGCCCGGCATACTCGCCCTGGAAGTCCTCGGCACCGTCTCGTGCTACGCCATGGCGCTCGCGCTGACCCCGCTGAGCATGCGGTTCCCGGAGTCCCGCGGCTTCCTCACCTCCGGCGTCCTGGTCCTGATGATGCTGTTCGGCGGGGTGAACGTCCCGGCCCCCCACGGCCCGGCCACCGTCGTGGCGGCCGTGCTCCCGATGACGCACGCCCTGACCGCGATCCGCGGCCTCGCGGGCGACGGCCGGCTGCCCGTGACCGAACTCCTCGCCGAGACGTCGGTACTGGCGGGATGGGCCGTCATCGCCGTGCTGCTCGTGCCCTGGGGGCTGCGCCGGGCGGCGCGCGCCGGCGCACTCGCGTGAACGGCCCCTCCCCGCCGCACGGAGAGCCCTTGGCCCTCCCGGCGGCAGTCCGTCGGGGGCGACGTCGCCGTCCCCACCTGAAGCTATGATCCCCAAGCCCCTCGAACCACGCCCAAGGAGCCCTCTTGAGCACCGTGACCCTCCACGTCACCCGCAACGACCAGCAGTCCACCGAGACGGTTCCGACGGGCACCCCCTGCACGACGCTCTACGCGGACGACCCCGCGGTGATCGCGGTCCGCGTCAACGGCGAACTGCGCGACCTGGACACCCCGGCCGCGGACGGCGACACCGTCGAACCGGTGGAGATCACCAGCCCGGACGGCCTGGACATCCTGCGCCACTCCACCGCACACGTCATGGCCCAGGCCGTGCAGAACCTCTTCCCCGAGGCCAAGCTCGGCATCGGTCCGCCCGTCAAGAACGGCTTCTACTACGACTTCGACGTCGAGCGGCCGTTCACGCCCGAGGACCTCAAGGCCGTCGAGAAGAAGATGCAGGAGATCGTCAAGCGCGGCCAGCGCTTCTCCCGGCGCGTCGTCACCGACGAGGCCGCCCGCGAGGAACTCGCGAACGAGCCGTACAAGCTGGAACTGATCGGCCTCAAGGGCTCGCCCTCGCACGACGACGGCACGGACGTCGAGGTCGGCGCCGGCGAACTGACCGTCTACGACAACCTGGACGCCGAGACCGGCGAGCCGTGCTGGAAGGACCTCTGCCGCGGCCCCCACCTGCCGTCGACCCGCCACATCCCGGCGTTCAAGCTGATGCGCAACGCGGCCGCCTACTGGCGCGGCAGCGAGAAGAACCCGATGCTCCAGCGGATCTACGGCACCGCCTGGCCGTCCAGGGACGCACTGAAGGCGCACCTGGACCTCCTCGCCGAGGCCGAGAAGCGCGACCACCGCAGGCTCGGCGCCGAACTCGACCTGTTCTCCTTCCCCGACGAGATCGGCTCCGGCCTGCCGGTCTTCCACCCCAAGGGCACCGCGCTGCGCCAGGCGCTGGAGGACTACTCGCGCAAGCGCCACCGCCAGGCGGGCTACCAGTTCGTCACCACCCCGCACATCACCAAGGAGAACCTGTTCCGCACCTCGGGCCACCTGCAGTGGTACGCGGACGGCATGTACCCGCCGATGGAGCTGGACGAGGGCGCGACCTACTACCTCAAGCCGATGAACTGCCCGATGCACAACCTGATCTACCGGTCGCGCGGGCGTTCCTACCGTGAACTGCCGCTGCGGCTCTTCGAGTTCGGGACGGTCTACCGGTACGAGAAGTCCGGCGTGGTGCACGGCCTGACCCGGGTGCGCGGACTCACCATGGACGACGCCCACATCTACTGCACCCCCGGCCAGCTCGGCGACGAGCTGCGCAGCGTGCTGCGATTCGTCCTCGACCTGCTCGCGGACTACGGCCTGACCGACTTCCACCTGGAGCTGTCGACCAGGGACCCGGCCAGTCCCAAGTACGTCGGCTCGGACGAGGACTGGGCGCAGGCCACCGCGGCGCTGCGCGAGGCGGCCGGGCGGGAGAACCTGGAGCTGGTCCTGGACGAGGGCGGCGCCGCGTTCTACGGGCCAAAGATCTCCGTCCAGGCCCGGGACGCGATCGGCCGGTCGTGGCAGATGTCGACCATCCAGGTGGACTTCCAGCTGCCGCAGCGTTTCGAGCTGGAGTACCAGTCGGCAGAGGGGACCCGGGAACGGCCCATCATGATCCACCGGGCACTGTTCGGTTCGATCGAACGGTTCCTCGGGGTGCTCACCGAGCACTACGCGGGCGCCTTCCCCGCCTGGCTGGCCCCGGTCCAGGTGGTGGCCATCCCGATCACCGGCGACCAGGTCCCCTACCTGCAGCAGATCGCCGAGCGCCTGCGTGGGCACGACATCCGGGTGGAGGTCGACGCCGGCTCGGACCGGATGCAGAAGAAGATCCGCACCGCCCAGCAGCAGAAGGTCCCCTACATGCTGCTGGCCGGACAGGAGGACGTCGCCCAGGGAGCGGTCTCCTTCCGCTACCGCAACGGCGAGCAGAAGAACTTCGTCCCGGTGGACGAAGCCGTCGAGGAGATCCTGCGGGCCGTGCAGGACCGCACCCTGGACTGACCACCCACCGCGGTCCGATGACGAGGACCGCACACCTCCGCCGGACGCACCGCCCCGCGGCCTGTCGCCGTGCCTCCCCGCCGGGAGGTACGGCGACAGGCCGTCCCGGCGCGGACGGGCAGGGGACCGAAAAACACACAGCACGCCCGGTGAGGGAGAACGACGAACATGATGGACGACACCGCGCTGGAGATGCAGACCGCCTCCAGCGGTCTGCAGGACCTGGACATGGCCGTCTACACCTGGGTGGTCGAGCACGGCAGGGCCGACCACACCGCGATAGCGGCCGCCGTCGCGGTCGGCCCGCAGGAAGCCGAGGCGAGTGTCGAGCGTCTGCTGCGGGCCCGCCTGCTGCAGACCAACCCGGACAACCCGGCCGACCTGTTCGCGGTTGCGCCCGAGACCGCCGCCGCCCAGATCTCCGCCCCGGTGGAGGCCCAGATCTACGAGCAGCGGCAGCGACTGGCACAGGTCAGACAGGAACTCAACCGGTTCATCCCCCACTACTACAGACAGCGTTCCGCCTCGGGTTCCCTGGTGGTGCTGGAGAACCTCCAGGACGTCCGGGACTCCCTCAACCGTGCATCCGACCGATGTCAGAAGGAAGTGCTGACCTCCCAACCGGGCGGGGGCGCGCGCGTCCCCGAGGCGATGCAGGAGGCCCTGGTCCGGGATCAGGAGATGCTCAAGCGCGGTATCCGGATCCGGACCCTCTACCACCACACGGCCCGCTTCAACGGCCCCAGCCAGGCCTACGTCGTCGCCGCGTCCGCGCTGGGCGGCCAGTACCGGACGGCGCACGAACTCTTCGGGC
>NZ_JAIZ01000086.1 GCF_000710465.2 Kitasatospora sp. MBT63
CCCGCCGACGCCACCCCGCCCGCCCCGCCCACCCGCACGGGCCCTGCCGCTTACGGGTACTCGTCGCCCGTCCGAACACCCAGCCGTCGGCAGGCCTTGGACGCGTCCTGCGGCACCGGACGGTCCCGCAGGATCGCACGGGCCCGCGCCTCGGAGAGACTCGTCGCGTACCAGGGCGCACCGTCGGCGAGGTCCGCGCTGATCAGTTCCAGGGCACACGCCCGCCGGTCGCCGGTGAGCCGGTCGAGCGCCGGGACGGCGTCGGCGGACAGGCTCCGCAGGTAGGCCACGTCGACCTTGCCGGTCCGCTCGTACCGGGCAACGTTCTGCTCGGCGATCAGCGAGTCGGGGGTGATCAGGCCGAGCACCGCGGCACCCACCACGGCGCTGAGCACCACGGCCCTGGGCAGCCAGCGCTGGGAGCCCATCAGCACCGCCACCACGATCAGGACGAACACCACCCCGAGCCAGAGCTCGACCGCGGCGACCGAGACCCGCAACCGGGTCAGCCCGAAGGCGTCGACGTACAGATGCATGCGGTACATGGCCGAGGCCACCACGGCGACCGTGAGCGCACAGAGGACGCTCAGCAGCACCCGCACTGTCAACCGGTCCCCCGCCGTCGCACGCGGCGCCCACCGCGCGGCGAGGACCACCACGGCAAGGGTGAGCACGATGACCCAGAGCAGCTGCCAGAACCCCTCCCTCGCGAACTCCGCGGGGATCACACCGGGCTTGGTCCTGACCGCGTCGAGGCCGCCGCCGAAGACCGCAACCGCCTGGACGGTGACGAAGACGCCGAACAGCAGGCTGAGCGCCGTCATGGGCAGCGCCCATTCCACCAGGCTTCGGGGCTTGCCCGGTGCGATCGGCAGCCGGTCCCACCGGCGCGGGGCCGCGACGGTGTGTGCCGCCCCCAGCGCCACCAGCAGGCCCAGCACGAAGAGCAGGACCCGCAATGGCAGGTCGTCGACGTCGATGCTGGGCGTCAGGTCGCCAAGCAGGTTCGCCACCGTCTCGTCGGCGCTGGCGAACAGTGCACCGAAGACGACCAGCAGGCCCACCGAGACGGCCACCGCCTTCAGTACCGGCACCACCCGGTTGCGGGACGGAAGGTTGTCCGTCCGCAGCCCGGCTGCGGCCCACGGCACGGAGGTCATCAAGTGACCCCAGAAACCCACCGATCCGAGCAGGACACCCGCCCATCGGGTGCCGCCGTGCAGGGCCAGCGATCCCACCCCTGCGGCGACGAGGATGGCCACGGCTGTCGGCCAGGCCGCGGCGCTGACCGCCGGAACGATCAGCAGACCCAGCGCGGAAGCCGCCCAGACCAGCGTCCAGGGCCGGGCCCGCCGATGGGCGGACCGGGCCGTCAGCGCGGCCACACCGGCCGCCGCGAGCGCGCAGATCAGCAGGTTGACACCCAGTCCGTCGCCGAGCAGCAACGCCGTGACCAGCCCTGCCCCGATCCCCGCCAAAGCGACCCAGGGGCCGGGAGACGCGGGCTTCTGCGGCTCGGTCGCCTTGACCCAGGCCGGCGGTGGCGTCTGGGGGTACGGCGAGCGGTACGGATTCATCTGCGGCGGGACCGGAGGCCGCCCGGCCTGCGGCCCAGCGGCACGCGGCGCACCAACTCCGGCACCGACACCGGCACCGGTACCGGCAGAAGTTCCGGCCCCAGCAGGCCCGGCCCCCGTAGCCCCGAACGGCTTCGACACGGGCGCCCCTACAGGCGTACCCACAGGCGTACCCACGGACGCGGCGGCCCCGGGCGCGGAACCGACCCCGACCCCGGACCCCGCCCCGGCCCCAGCCCCAGCCCCGGCCTCAGCAACCCCAACACCCGGTTCGGGCGCCTCAACACCCGGCGCGGACACCTCCGCCCCGGGCTCCGACGGAGTGGGTGGATTGGACGATGTGGAAATGACTCCCCCTCAGGACGACCGGGCACGTCAGAGCCTCGCCGGAGGCCCGGGCGGAGGCCCGGCACGTGCGAACCCTGGCGACTCTAGGCCCGAACCGATCGTTCTGAACAGGTTCAAAACCCCGGAGGGGCGCCTGTGTCGCAGAGTTGTGACACAGGCGCCCCTCCGGGGCCGACAGCGGGTCCGGTCAGTAGGACCCGTACAGCGAGTAGGCCAGCGAGTCCTTGACCGCCGGGCCGAAGTCGGACGGCCAGGTGCCGAACGGCACCCCGCTGCTGCTGTAAGCACCCTGCCCCGCGGTGCCACCGCTGTAGTTCATGTTGTTGACCGAGGAGGTGGTCCCGTTGCTGTTGTAGACCAGCCAGTAGGTGGTGTTGGCGGCCAGCGTGACGCTGACCGGCACCGTGTTCCAGTCGTTGACCGACAGCGTGCCGCTCGCGGTGGAGACCACGAGGGTGCCGGGCGAGCCCGCGTTGTCGGTGTAGACGGCCAGTTGGTACTGGTTGTTGGGGGCCGCACTGACCGAGCCGACGTGGACGCTGAGCGAGGTCAGCGGCACGGGCGCGGCGCCAGTAGTGATCTTGCTGCCGTTCATGTGGTTGGAGTCGGTGTCGTCGATCAGGGTGCCGACCGCCGTGTTGCCGATGGTCTTGGGCGGCGCGCCGCCCGTGGTGAAGGCCAGGTTGTAGGGCGCGGCCAGGGTGTTGCCGGCGGTGTCCTTCACCCCCTGCACGGTGGCGGTGAAGCCGGTGGTCAGCGCGAGTGCTGCCGACGGCGTGAAGACCGCGCCGTTGGTCGCCGAGTCGTACGTCACGGTGCCCGCCACCGGCGTGGAGCCGGAGGTGGTCTTCAGGGTTACGGTCGAACCGGACACGGTCGCCGGGTTGAGCGGCTCGCTGAAGTTGAAGCGGACCGCCGAGGACGGGGCGACGCCGGTGGCGCCGGACGCCGGGGAGGTCCCGGTGACGGTCGGTGCCGTGGTGTCCTGCCCGTAGGTGACGCTGTACGAGCCGACGGTGCCGTCGAAGAAGGCGTAGGCGACGCCCTTGATGGTCTCGCTCCGGTAGGTCAGCGCCTGGCCCTGCCGGCTGATGCCGGTCAGGGTGCCCGCCGCCGAGGTCACCGGGACCATCGCGCGCAGGCCGTTGGTGCCGCCTGTGATGTCGAAGGTGAGCTTGTTGGCGTTCCACGCCATCTTGCTGAAGGCCGAGCCGTTGCGCCCGTCCAGCCAGGTGAGCATCTGACGGCCCGACACCACCGGGGCGCCCTTGGCCTTGGCGGCCGAGATGATCGCGTCGGACGCGGTGGAGGCGGCGTAGTCGGTGTGGATGTTGGCGGTGAGGGCCGCGTAGTAGCCCTGGCTGCCGTAGGCGGCGTCCAGCAGGGTGTTGACGGTCGAGGGGTAGGACTGGCCGGACTCGTCGGTCAGCTGGGTGGTCGCCTGGTACTCGTCGATGACGCTGCCGTCGGTGTCGGCGAACTTCATGATCTGGCCGGTGCCGTTGAAGTAGCCGGCCCGGTCCTTGGTGAAGGAGGCCGGATAGAAGTAGTAGTCCTCGTCCAGCCGGATCCCGTTGGCCAGCTTGGTCTTGGCCTGGGTCGCCCAGTCGTCCCACTCGACGCAGTGGGTGCGGCTGCTGGCCGGCGTCGGCAGCGTGGAGTACTTGGACTTCCACTCGCCCAGCTGGGCGGCGTAGACGGACTGGAGGTTGGCGGCGGTCCCCCACGGCTTGCAGCCGGTGGTCACGTGCACGCCGACCTCGAAGCCCTCGTCGGTGTAGGCCTGGGCCTGCGCCGGGGTCATCGGGTCGTCGGTGTAGATGTACGAGGAGCCGCGCACGCACTCCCAGTTGGCCACGTTGCAGCCGGGCGGGCTCTGCGCGATGTAGCCGTCCCAGCGGCCGACGGTGCCGCCGATGCCGTGGTCGTCGCCGCTCATCACCACGACGGCCTTGACGTCCCGCGGGAAGTACCAGAACCGCGGCAGGGGCTTCTTGGCCAGGTCCATGGTGGTGATCAGGTTGGCGAGCAGGCGCTGCTGCTCGTCGGCGATCGGGATCAGCGCCTTGTCGAGGTTGTTCCAGTCCGGCTGGCCGCCGGTGCCGTAGAACATCTCGCTGGCCTCGTAGCCGTCGGTGGAGTCGCGCTGCTGCCCGGCCCAGGCGATGTTGCCCTGCCGGGTCTGGACCACGGACTTGGCCAGGTCGAAGGTGAACGCGGCGGCCCGGCCGGTGCCCGCGGTGCGCAGCGTGACGGCGGGGTTGGCGGTGGCCGTGTTGGCGTCGCTGTAGAGCGTGGCGACGGCGGTGGCGCCGTTCAGGGTGTACCGGTCGGCGGTGCCGTGGAAGCCCATGGTGTCGGCGGTCAGTCCGGCGCCGGGGGCGGCCGAGGTGTCGATCTTCAGGTACGAGTCGCTGAGCGTGTCGGGCGTCGCGGTCAGGCCCAGCAGCGGTGCGAGCTGCTTGTCGGGCCGCATCGCGATCAGCCGGCCGCCGCCGTTGGTCCAGGTGGTGAACATGCTCACCTGGGCCGGGGTGAGCGACGACTCGCCGAGCAGCACCACGTCATAGGAGGCGAGGGTGGCGGCCGAGACCCCGGAGAGGTCGCTGACCTTGTAGTAGTTGAGGCCCTCGGCCTTGAGGATCTCGGTGTAGTACCGGGTGTAGGGGTTGGCCGGGTTGCTGACGAGCAGGATCGGCCCCTCGTTGCCCGGGCCCGCGCCGGGCGGGGTCACGGTGCCGGCGTCCGGCGTGTACGTCGCGTACATCGAGAAGCTGACGCTCTCGGTCGCGGCGGTGCCGAAGGCGGCCGGCCAGGTGCCGAAGGCGGTGCCGCCGACGCTGTACCCGCTGGTGCCGCCGCCGGCGTACTTGAGGTTGTTGACCGCCGCCGAGCTGCCGTTGCTGTTGTAGGCCAGCCAGTACGGGGTGTTGGGGGCGAGGGTGGCCGTCAGCGCCAGGGTGTTCCAGCTGTTGGCGCTGAGCGTGCCGGAGGTGCTGCTGGCGAGCAGCGAGCCGGGCTTGCCGGACGCGTCGGTGTAGATCCCCACCTGGTACTGGTTGTTGGGCGCGGCGTCGACGGCGCCGACGTAGACGCTGACACTGCTGACCGCACCACCGTTGGAGCCCGTGACGTAGCGCGAGGTGTTCATGTGGTTGGAGTCACCGGAGTCGGTCGAGCCGCCGACCGTGGTGGTACCGAGCGTTGCCGTGCCAGCCGCCTGGGCCGGGGCCGCGACCAGTGCCGCAGCTGCCATCAGGGCCACCACCAGGCCCGACACACGTTTCCTGAACCTCACACGAGCCCCCAGATCGGATTACCACACCAGCGGCGGAATCGCCGCTACCGGTGTACCGGCTGGAAGGCGGTCATGTCCTTGGAATCACCACATTCCTGGGACAGGTCAACCCGAAATCCGGTCAGCCCTTGACGGAACCGGCCAACAGACCACGCACGAAGAAGCGTTGCAGCGCGAAGAAGACGGCCAGCGGGACGATCAGGGAGAGGAAGGCCCCGGCCGTCAGCAGCTCCCAGCGCCCGCCGAACGACCCCGAGAGCTGGGCCAGCCTGGCGGTCATCGGCGCCACGTCGGCCGACCCGCCGGCGAAGGTGAGCGCCACCAGCAGGTCGTTCCAGACCCAGAGGAACTGGAAGATCGCGAAGGAGGCGAGCGCCGGCGTGCACAGCGGCAGCACGATCGAGGTGAAGATCCTGAAGTGCGAGGCGCCGTCCACCACCGCCGCCTCCATCAGGTCCCGCGGCAGCTGGGAGATGAAGTTGTGCAACAGGAAGGTGGCCAGCGGCAGCGCGAACATCGTGTGCGCGAGCCAGACCGGCGCATACGTCCCGCTCAGGTCCACCGCCGGGACGATGGTGAGCGAGCCGAGGTGCGCACCTCCGGAGAACAGCCGCAGCAGCGGGATCAGCGCCATCTGCAGCGGCACCACCTGCAGTGCGAAGATCACGAAGAAGACGGTGTCGCTCCCCTTGAAACGCACCCAGGCCAGCACGTACGCCGCCATCGCCGCCAGCACCAGCGGGAAGAGCGTGGCCGGCAGGCTGATCGCCAGCGAGTTCACCAGGTACGGCATCAGGCCGCCGCTGACGCTGAAGCCACCCTCGAAGAGCACCGTGTGGTAGTTGGACAGGGTCAGGTCGGGGTGGACGAACACCTCCCACCAGCCGCTGCTCGCCACGTCCTGCTTGGGCCGCAGCGAGGTGGCCAGCAGGCCGAAGGTGGGGATCGTCCACAGCACGGTCACCACGATCACCACCAGCGAGCCGAGCGGGCTGCCGAGCGACTTGCGGGCGGTCCGGACCCCGGCCGCCGCCGCCCGGGCGCGGGCGGTGCGGCCAACTGCGGTCTCGCTCATCGGGTCGCACGCTCCTTGCGCAGTTGGACGATGTTGTACGCCACCAGCGGCAGCACGGCCACGAAGAGGATCACCGCGAGCGCGCTGCCGCGGCCGACGTTGTACTGCACGAACGACTGCTCGTACATCTCGTTGGCCAGCACCTGGGTGCCGAAGTTGCCGCCGGTCATGGTGCGGACGATGTCGAAGGCCTTCAGTGTGGTGATCATGACGGTGGTCAGCACCACCACCAGGGTGGTGCGGATCATCGGGACGGTGACGAACCAGAACAGCCGGACTCCCCCGGCACCGTCCAGCCGGGCCGCCTCGGTGATCTCGTCCGGGATGGCCTTGATCGCCGCGGAGAGCACCACCATGGCGAAGCCGGTCTGGACCCAGACCATCACCACCATCAGCAGGAAGTTGTTGAGCGGCTGCGACAGGATCCAGTTCGGCGGGTGTTCCCAGCCGAGGCTCACGGCGAGTTGGCTGAGCAGCCCGACCTGCGGCTGGGCGGCGTCCCGGGCCTCGTAGACGAACTTCCAGATGATGCCGGCGCCCACCAGTGAGACCGCCATCGGCATGAAGATCAGCGACTTGTAGACCGCCTGGCCCTTCATCCGGTCGACCAGCAGCGCGAGCAGCAGGCCGAGCCCGGTGGCCGCGAGCGGTGCGACCACCAGCCACAGCAGTGTGTTCTGCAGCACCTGCTGGACGGACTCGGTGGTCAGCGCCCAGACGTAGTTCTTGGCACCGAGGAAACGGGTGGAGTCGTCGTTGCGCAGGCTCAGGAAGACGGTCCGCAGCAGCGGCACGACCAGGCCGACGAAGAGCAGCAGCAGGGCCGGCCCGAGCAGCACCAGGATGGTGAGCGGCCGGGACAGCCGTCCGCGGACCAGACTCGTCAGGCCGAACACCACCAGCAGCGCGACCACGAACCCGACCATGGCGACGGTGCTGTTGAGGAGTTTGACCGACGCGTCCGCCCATGCCGATTCGGCCAGCCGGGCGGTGGCGAGCGAGGCCGTCGGCATACGGAGGTCCTTCCACGGGTGACGGCCCGCACGGGCGGGCGGGCCGGAGGAGGTCGGGGTCGACCGGAGCGGTCAGGGACGACGCCGGGCGGGAGAGCGGCGGGGGCAGCGCGGGTGGGTGGACCCGCGCTGCCCGGTGGGGCCGGCTACTGCGGCCAGGCCGCGTCGATGTCGGCCGCCACCTTCGGGATGGCCTGTCCCTCGGCGAACCAGGCGGTGAGCGACTTCCACTCCTGCCCCGCGCCGACGGCGGCGGGCATCAGGTCGGAGCCGTCGAAGCGGAACGTCGCCGCCGGGTCGGTCAGCGCGTCTGCCGAGAGCCGGTCGATCGGGTCGGTGTAGAGGCTCTTGTCCACGCCCTGGTTGGCGGAGACCCAGCCCTGCGAGACCCTGACCCGGCTGCTCGCCCAGTCGGCGCTGGAGAGGTAGTCCTGCACCGCCTGCACCTCGGGCCGGTCGGAGAAGGCGGTGACGAACTCGCCGCCGCCCTCGACCGGGTTGGTGACCGACGGGTTCACGGCCGGGAGGTGGAAGGCGAAGATGTCGCCGTCCGGCCCGATGCTGGTGCCCTGGGGCCACTGGGCGCGGTAGAACGACGCCTGCTGGAGCATCCAGCACTTGCTGCTCAGGATGGGGGTCCCGGCGTCCTGGAAGGTGGTGGTGGCGATCGACTTCACGTCGCCGATGCCGCCGTTGACCCAGGCCGGGTTCTGCATCCAGCCGGCCACCGTCTGCATCGCCTCGGTGATCTTCGGGTCGCTGAACTTGAGCTTGTGGCTGACCCACTGGTCGTAGACGTCACCGCCGTGGGTGCCGAGCACGACCTCCTCCAGCCAGTCGGTGGCCGGCCAGCCGGTGGCGGTGCCGGAGCCGATCCCGCCGCACCAGGGCTTGCCCCCGCCGGCCTTGGCGATCTTGTCGCTGAGCGACATCAGGTCGGCCCAGGTCTTCGGGACCTCGTAGCCGGCCTGCTTGAACGCCTTCGGCGAGTACCAGACCAGCGACTTCATGTTGGCGCTCATCGGCGCGGCGTAGAAGGTGCCGTTGACCGAGCCGTAGGTCTTCCAGACCGGGCTCCACTTGTCCTCGTTGGCCACGGTCCGGGCCGGCGGCTTCACTACCTTGCCGGTCTTCACCATCTGGGCGAGCAGTCCGGGCTGCGGGACGATGGCGAAGTCCGGGGCGTTCCCGCCGGCCACCCGCACCGGGAGCTGGGACTCGAAGTCCGGGGAGCCCTCATAGACGATCTTGATGCCCGTACAGGAACTGAACTCGGACCAGGACTTCTCCAGCGAGTCCGACTCCGGGCTGCGGATCGACGCAAACATCGTCACCTTGGTGCCGGAGTGGCCGGCATAGGCCTGGTACTTCGCGCAGTCGCCGGTCAGCGGGGCGGCGTCCGCCCCGTCACCCTTGGCGGACCCGCCCGAGCTGTTCGAGCAGGCTGCGGCAAGTACCAAGCCGAGCACGGCTGGTACGGCAAGCAGGCGGCGCCGATGCGTCCCGTTCATCGGCATCCCTCGGTCGCGGTCGAAGTGGCGGTCAATGAGTCCTCCTCGTCAGGGCATGGGCATGCCAGCAGTACGACAGAACAACACTGCGCTGAACCGGAGATTGTCTACCCAGCGATCGCTGGCTTTTAGACGTTAACCCACCAGTCATTCGTGGCCAAGGCATGCGTTCGACCTTCACCGGCCGGTGCCTCAGTCGTAACACGGCTGTGCTGCGGCACCACGGCGAAGCGAGGGCCGGGCAGGCGCCCGGCCCTCGGTACACGCACCGGACCCGAGCCGGGCTCAGAGCCGGACCGGCAGCTCCCGCAGGCTGTTGACCACCATCGACGGGCTCGGCCGCAGCTCCTCGTCGCCGACCGCGAGCGCGAGGTCGGGGAAGCGCTCGAACAGCGCCGGCAGCGCGATCCCGGCCTCCAGCCGGGCCAGCGGCGAGCCCGGGCAGACGTGTGGGCCGTGGCCGAAGGACAGGTGCCGGATCGGGTCGCGGGTGAGGTCGAACACCTCCGCCGTGATCCCGTGCTGCGCCGGGTCCCGCCCGATCGCGTTGTACGAGATCAGTACCGGCTCGCCCTGCGGGATCACGGTGTCCGCCACCTTGATGTCCTCGCTGGCGAAGCGGAACAGGAAGTTGCTGGTCGGCGGGGTCCAGCGGAGCGACTCCTCGACCGCCGACGCCCACCCGACCTGCCCCGAGCGCACCAGGGCCAGCTGGTCGGGGTGGGTGAGCAGGGCCCGGACCGCGTTGCTGATCAGGTTGACGGTGGTCTCGTGACCGGCCGCGATGATCACCCGCAGGGTGGCCGCGGCCTCCGCGTCGCTCAGCGCACCGCCCTCGACGTCGGCCGCCAGCAGGGCGCTGGTCAGATCGTCGCCCGGGTCGGCCCGGCGGGCCGCCACCAGGTCGGTGACGAAGGCGTTCAGGGCGGCGATGGTCGCCGGGACGTCCTCCGGCTCGGTGGTGCTGCTGAAGAAGCGCTCGTACAACTCCCGAATGTAGGCGTGGTCGCGCTCCGGCACCCCGAGCAGCCAGCCGATCACCGACATCGGCAGCGGGAAGGCGAACACCGTCTTCAGGTCCACCACCGGTCCGGCCGCCGCCAGGTCGTCCAGCAGCTTCGCGGTGATCTCCTCGATCTTCGGCCGCATCAGCTCGACCCGGCGCGGAGTGAAGGCCTGCGCCACGATCGCCCGCAGCCGCCGGTGCTTGGCACCGTCCGTGGTGACCATCGACGGTCCGGGCACCGCCAGACCGATCAGCGGCCACGTCTTCGGCACCTCGCCGCGCTGGTACGCCGCCCAGTGCGCGGCGTCCTTCACCAGCCTGTGGTCGGTCAGCAGCTCACGGGCCTCCGCGTGCCGGGTGACCGCCCAGCCGCGCACCCCGCCGAGCAGTTCGACCGGCACCACCGCGCCGGCCGCGCGCAGCCGGGCGCCCTC
The DNA here is from genome assembly GCF_000710465.2 of Kitasatospora sp. MBT63. Taxonomy (GTDB): domain Bacteria; phylum Actinomycetota; class Actinomycetes; order Streptomycetales; family Streptomycetaceae; genus Kitasatospora. The sequence continues at coordinate 10,263 of NZ_JAIZ01000086.1, forward strand.
CGCCACGTTGTCGCTCGCCATCGGGTCCATCACGATCGGGTCCATCACGATCGGGGCGGTCATCCGCTCACTCTCCATCACTCACGGGTCGGGTCGGTCGGCCTTGGGCAGTCGTGCGGGCGCGCCCGCACCGGGCGGCCCGGGCGCACCCACGGCGGACACAGGGGCGAACGCGGCCGGGGGCCGGTCAGGTTCGGACGCGGGCCGGTTCAGTCCGCCACGTAGCCCGGCGTGAACGCCACCGGCAGCGCCACCAGCGCCCGCACCCAGGCCGACGGCCGCCACACCAGCGCGCTCTCCGCCACCGCGAGCCGCAGGTCCGGCAGCCGGTCCAGGAGCACCTCGATCGCCGTGGTCGCGATCACCTCGGCCGCCTCGGCCGCCGCGTGCGGACACCCGTGGTCCCCGTAGGAGAAGCTCAGGTAGGCCCGGTTCCCCTCGGCCGGACGCCCGCCGTCGGGCCGCACCGCCGGGTCCGCGTTGGCGCCCGCGAACCCGAGCAGCACCATGTCGCCCTTGCCGATCCTCTGGCCGCCGAGCTGGGTGTCCCGGGTCGCCCAGCGGCCCGCGAAGATCTGCGTCGGGGTGTCCTCCCAGAGCGCCTCGCCGAGCGCCTGCCCGATCGAGCGCCGGCCGCCCGAGAGCGAGGCCGCGAACCGGTCGTCGGTGAGCATCAGCCGCAGCGCGTTGGAGATCCAGTACGCCGTGGTCTGGTGGCCCGCGATCAGCAGCACCCGCAGGTCCCGCATGATCTCGTCGTCGGTCAGCCCGGCCTCGTGCGCCACCAGCACCGAGGTCATGTCGGCGGCCGGGTTCACCCGCCGCTCCTGCACCAGCTCCAGCATCACCGCCAGCAGGTCGACCGCGCCGGCCTGGGCGCCGGGCCCGCCGTCCACCATCGCCACCAGCGCCCGGATCAGCCGCGGCGTCTGGTCGTCGCCGAGCCCGAACATCCGGCACAGTGCCAGCAGCGGCACCTGGTGCGCGTACTCGGCCACCAGGTCCGCCTCACCGCGCCCGGCGAACTCGTCGATCAGCCGGTCGGCGATCTCCTCGCAGTACTTCTTCAGCTCGTACGGGTCCACCGACGCCAGCGCCTCGTCCACCGCGGCCCGGCGGCGCTGATGCTCGGCGCCCTCCGCGTACATCACCGAGGGGGCGGAGGTCATCATCGGCCTCAGGGGCCAGTCCGCGGGGATCTCCGGCCACAGGTGCCAGCGGTCGGAGTCCCGGCCGAACACCTTCGACTGGCTGGTCACCAGCTGCAGTTCGCGGTACCCGATCACCAGCCAGGCCGGCACGCCGCCGGCCAGCTCCACCGGGGCCACCGGACCGTGCGTCGAGCGGAGCTCCTGGTAGACCTGCGAAGGGTCGGTCTGGAACCGCGGCCCGTACAGCGGGGCGGCGCCGGCGTGCGCCGGGCAGCCGGGCGGCGGGGTGGTCGCGGGCTCGGTCACAGCGTCTCCTCCACAACAGCTCTCTGGGCTTCGGCCAGCCGGTGCAGGTGCCGCAGCAACTCGATCAGCACCTGCTTGCTCGACTCCCGGTCACGGGCGTCGCAGTCCACCAGCGGGACGTGGTCCGGCAGGTCCAGCGCCGCCCGGACCTCGGCCAGGGTGTGCGCCGGGCCGTCGAAGTTGTTCCGGGCCACCACGAACGGCGTCCCGTGCTGCTCCAGCCGGTCGATGGCGTACCAGGACTCCTCCAGCCGGCGGGTGTCGACCAGCACCACCGCGCCCAGCGCCCCGGAGAACAGCCGGTCCCACAGGAACCAGAACCGCTCCTGGCCCGGCGCGCCGAACAGGTACAGCACGTGCTGGTCGTTGAGGGTGATCCGGCCGAAGTCGAAGGCGACCGTGGTGGACCGCTTGTCGCGGACCGCCGACAGGTCGTCGATCCCCTCGCCCGCCCGGGTCATGGTCTCCTCGGTGTTCAGCGGGCGGATCTCGCTCACCGCACCCACCAAGGTCGTCTTGCCGACCCCGAAACCCCCGACCACCACGATCTTGAGCGCGTTCTCCGCGGTGCTGCGCAGCGGCACCCGGTGGGCGAGCACCACGGTGTCAGAGCTGTTGGAGACCATGGAGCACCTGCTTCAGCATGTCGAGATCGGGCAGGCGGGCCTTGTTCGGCGCGAACCTGGGGTGGCGGGCCGTGATGGTGCCGGCCTCCAGCAGGTCACCGAGCAGGATCTTCACCACGCTGACCGGCAGGCCGAGCTCGGCCGCGACCTCGACCACGGCGGTCGGGGTCGCGCACAGCCGCAGGATCCTGGCGTGCTCGGACTGCATGCCCGGCGCCGCCTCCCGCTCCGTGACGATGAGCGTGACCAGGTCGAAGGCGTGCTCCGGCGGGCGGCTGCGCCCTTTGGTCACGGTGTAGAGCCGGTCGGGGTCCTCGTCCCGGCCCGGCAGGTTCCGGGGGGCGTTCACACCCCGGCCTCGATCTCGCGCGGCGGGGCGCTCAGGTACGCCCCGATCTGCTCGATCAGCCCGTGCATGTTGTGCCCGACCACGCCCACGTCGGCGTCGTCGTCGGTGACCACCGCGAGGTGCGCGCCCTCACCGGCCGCCACGATGCACAGGATGCCGCCGTGGAACTCGGTCATCGACTGCCGCACCCCGCCCGACCCGTCACCGAACTCGATCGAGGCACCGTGCGCGAGGCTCTGCATCCCGGAGGCGATGGCGGCGAGCTGGTCCGCCTGGTCGGTGCCCAGCCCGAGGGTGTGACAGAGCTTCAGGCCGTCCGCCGACAGCACCAGGGCGTGCCGCGCCCCCGGAGTGCCGCTCACCAGGTTCTCCAACAGCCAGTCGAGATCACGGTCGGTGCTGCTCATCAGGAATCGTCCTTCGGGAGAGCGTCGGTGGTTTCCGGCCCCTGCTGCAGGGCCTTCCGGAAGGCGCCGAAGCGGGCCGCGGACAGGGCCGCGCCGCCGGGGCGTACGGGCTGCGCCGACGGAGCCGGCGCGATGGTGCGGGAGGCGGTGGTGGCGCCGGTCAGGGTCGAGCCGCGGCGGCGCTGGGGCAGGCCGCCGGGCCCGGCCGCACCGGAGTCGCCCGGGGCGCCGTCGGCCGGGGTGCCGGC
>NZ_JAIZ01000087.1 GCF_000710465.2 Kitasatospora sp. MBT63
CGGTGCGGGGGTGGTGGTCACCGGGCCGCGCCCACGGCCTCGGCGCGCGCGGCAGCCTCCGCACGGGCGGCCTCGGCGCGGGCGGCGGCCGCGTCGCGGTGGGCGAGTTCCTGGCGGACCAGCGGGAGCAGTTCGCGTCCGTAGTCGGTGGCGTCGTCCAGCGGGTCGTAGCCGCGGATCAGCAGGGTGGTGGCGCCGATGTCGACGTAGTCGAGCAGGGCCCGGGCGACGGTCTCCGGGGTGCCGACCAGGGCGGTGGAGTTGCCGGCCGCGCCGGTGGCGGCGGCGGGGGCGGTCCACAGCGCGCGGTCGTGCCGGTCGGCCTTGGCGGCGGCGGCCAGCAGCCGCTGGGAGCCGACGTTCTGCGGTACCGCGTCCGGGCCGACCGGCAGCACCTGGCGGCGGCCCCCGAAGGCGTCGGCGCGGCTGCGGATGGTGTCCAGGATGCGGTGCGCCCGCTCCCAGGCCTCGTCCTCGGTGCGGCCGAGGATCGGACGGAACGAGACGCTGGTGCCGGGCAGGGTGGTGCGGCCGGCCGCTTCGGCGGCGGCCCGCACCGAGGCGATCTGCTGGGCCGTCTCGGCCAGCGGCTCGCCCCACAGGGCGAAGGTGTCGGCGTGCTTGCCGCCGACCCGGTAGGCCGCCTCGGAGGAGCCGCCGAAGAACACCGGGATCTTCCCGACCGGCCGGACCTCGGAGTGGAAGTCGGCGAAGCGGTAGTACGGGCCGTCGTGGTCGAACGGCGCGTCGGCCGTCCAGGCCTTGGTGAGCACGGTCAGGTAGTCGTCGGAGCGGGCGTAGCGCTCGTCCTTGGCGAGGTAGTCGCCGTCGCGGCGCTGTTCGGCGTCGTGGCCGCCGGTGATGATGTGGACGGCGACCCGGCCGCCGGAGAACTGGTCGAGGGTGGCCAGGGTGCGGGCCGCGAGGGTGGGGGCGATGAAGCCGGGGCGGTGGGCGATCAGCAGGCCGAGCCGCTCGGTGTGGGCGGCGGCGTACGCGGCGACCTGGAGCGGGTCGGGGCTGGCGGAGGAGTGCGCGACCAGGATCCGGTCGAACCCGGCCTCCTCGTGGGCCTGGGCGAAGCGGCGGGTGTAGTCGCGGTCGACGACCGGTCCGGAGGCGGGGCGGGTCTCCGACACGTCGTGGGTGGAGATCATTCCGATGAATTCGACGGACATGGTTCAGTGGCCTTTCGTGGCAAGGGGGTTGGGCGCGCCGCGGTGCAGGGCAGCGCGGCCGAGGGCGAGCAGGACGGTGTCGTCCTGCGGGGTGTGCACCCGGCTGCACAGCACGTCCCTGAGGTGGCGCTGGAGCGGGTGGTGGTGGGTGAGGCCGTGGTTGCCGACCAGGGCGACGGCCTGCTGGACGGCGTCGATGGCGGCCCGGGTGCCGAGCAGCTTGGCGCCGGGCGCCTCCTCGGCGGCGCCGGGCCGGCCGGCGTCGACGGCCTCGGCCAGGGCGGTGACCAGGCGTTCGGCGCCGCCGAGCGCGATGTCGATCCCGCCGACGGCACTCTGGAACCGGGGCAGGGTGGCCAGCGGCGCGCCGAGCGCGCTCGGGGTGCGCTCGTGCAGGAAGCCGGTCAGCCACTGCTGGGCGGCGCGGGCCACCCCCAGGTACAGGGCGGTCAGGCCGAGTGAGTTCCAGGCGCCGCCGACCTGGTCCCGGCCGCCGGCCGGGTCGGGCGTGGCGAGGTGGGTGACGTGGTCGAGCGGGACGCGTACGGCGTCCAGCAGGACGTCGTCGCTGCGGCTGGCCCGCAGCCCCAGGTGGTCCCAGGTCGGCTCGACGGTGATCCCGGGGCGGTCGGACCGTACCAGGAACGACCCGACCCGCGGGCGCGGTTCGTCGGTGCGGGCCCAGACCAGCATCCAGCGCAGTGCGACGGCCCCGGTGGAGAAGATCTTACGGCCGGTCAGCTCCCAGTGGTCGCCGCGGTGGCGGGCGACGGTGGCGGGCAGGCCGCCGCGGACCGGCGTGCCGAGTTCGGGCTCCACCCGCAGAGCGTTGACCAGCACCGGGCGTTCGGCCGCCTCGGTGAGCAGTTCGGCGAGCGGGCCGGCCGGCCAGTGCGGGGCCCGGGCCTGGGCGGCGTGGGTGAACAGGGTCATCGCGGTGACCAGGGCGACGGCCGGGTCCCCGGCGCCCAGGGCGCGCAGGATCCGGACGGTGTCGGCGAGCCCGGCCCCGGGCCCGCCGTGGCGGGGGTGCACGGTCGCGGTCAACAGGCCCGCGGCGTGGACGAGTCGGATGCCCTCGTGCGGGAAGCTCGCCGCCCGGTCGTGCTCGGCGGCGCGGGCGGCCAGGGCGGCGGTGAGGTCCGGCAGCCGGGCCGGGTCGGGCGGGGCCAGGCCGGGCGGTGCGGGGGCCGGATCGGCCGGGGCCGGCGGGGCGTGGGTCATGCGGCGATCTCTCCAGTGCTTGCGGGGACGGTCCGAGGTGCACACGCGTACAGCTGAGCTGATTGCCGGAGGAGCATCTTCCTCCTCAGCTGGCGCCCCGTCATCAGGTGTGTCAGGGGCGGATCAGGAAACGCGCCGGGATGACGGCCGCGCCGGGGCGGTCGGATGCCCGGCGGCCTGCCGGTCAGCGGGACAGGTGCTCGCGCCAGGCGGGCGCGTGGTGGCAGGCGGCGGTGCGGTCGGCGCCGCGCGGTTGCGGCTGCGGGAGTTCCCGGCAGTCGGCGTCCGCGAAGGGGCAGCGGTGCGCGAAGACGCAGGCGGCGTCCGCGGGGGCGGCCGGGGACGGGGTGCGCAACAGGGCGAGCCCGGCCCGGCGGGTGCGGTCGAGCCCGGGCGCGGAGGCGGCGAGCAGGGCGCTGTACGGGTGCAGCGGGCGCGTCAGGACGGCTTCGGCGGGCCCCTGTTCGACCAGCCGGCCGCGGTAGAGGACGGCGATCCGGTCGGCGACGCCGGCCAGCGAGTCGAGGTCGTGCGAGATGACCACGACGGCGAGGCCCAGTTCGTGGCGCAGCCGGTCGAGCAGGCGCAGCACGTGGTTGCGGTTGGAGGCGTCGAGGGCGCTGACGGGTTCGTCGGCGAGCAGCAGCCGGGGGCGGGTGACGATGGCCCGGGCGAGCGCGACCCGCTGGCGCTGGCCGCCGGAGAGGCGTCCGGGGGTGCGGTCGAGGAGTGCCCGGTCCAGTCCGGTCAGGTCGAGCGCGGTGAGCACCCGCTCCGCCCGGACGTCGGCCGGGATCCCGGCCACCGCCAGCGGTTCGCCGATGAGGTGACGGACCGCCAGGTCGGGGTCGAGCGAGCGCAGCGGGTCCTGGAACATGTACTGGACGGCGCCGGCCCGTCGGGCCTCGCGCAGGGCGCGGCCGCGCAGGGCGGTGCGGTCCGTGCCGTCGACGGTGATCCGGCCCGTGGTCACCGGGGCGAGGCCGACCACGGCGCGGGCCAGGGTGGTCTTGCCGGAGCCGGTCTCGCCGATCACGCCGAGGATCTCCCCGGCCCGCGCGTCGAGGTCGATCCCGTCCAGCACCCGGGCGCCGGTGCCGTACGAGACGCCCAGTCCGCGGATCCGCAGCAGTGGCTCCTCGGTGGGGCGCCCGGTGGCGGGCGGGGCGGCCGGCCGGTCCGTGGTGAGCGTCATGCGGGTACCTCCGTTCGGTCGAGGGGGCGGTCGGCGGGGCGGTCGGCAGCCCGGTCGGCGTCGCGGTCGGCGGCTCCGTGCAGGGCGAGTTCGGCGGCGCGCAGGCAGCGCACCAGGCGGCCGTCCCCGGCGGGGGTGAGCGGCACGGGTCCGGCGGTGCAGGCGTCGGTGGCGTAGCCGCAGCGGTCGGCGAACCGGCAGCCGGGTCCGGTGGTGCCGGGCTCGGGCGGGCGGCCGGGGATGACGGCGAGCCCGCGGCGGCGGTCGCCGGTGGCGGCGACCCGCAGCAGTGCCTCGGTGTAGGGATGCGCGGGGGCGGTGACCACCTCGGCGGTCGGGCCGTCCTCGACGACCTGGCCGGCGTAGAGGACCACGATCCGGTCGCAGACCTCGGCGACCACGGCCAGGTCGTGGGTGACCAGCAGCAGGGCGAGGCCGCGTTCGGTGCGCAGCCGGTCGAGCAGGTCGAGGACCTCGGCCTGGACGACGGTGTCCAGCGCGGTGGTGGCCTCGTCGGCGACCAGGAGTTCGGGGTCGCCGGAGACCGCGACGGCGATCAGGACCCGCTGCAGCATGCCGCCGGACAGTTCGTGCGGGTACCGGTCGTGGACCGCCCCGGGGTCGCGCAGGCCGACCGCGGCGAACAGGTCGACGGCGCGCCGGCGGGCCTCCGCCCGGGAGATCCCCAGCCGCAGCCGCAGCGGCTCGCCGAGCTGGCGGCCGACGGTGAGCGCGGGGTTGAGGTAGGACCCGGGGTCCTGGAAGACGGCGCCCAGGCGGCTGCCCCGGACCTGCTGCCACTGGCGGCCGGTGAGCGCGGTGAGGTCGGTGGAGCCGAGGTCGATGCGCCCGGCCGAGACCCGTACCCCGGGTGCGGGCAGGCCCAGCACCGAGCGGCAGGTGAGGGTCTTGCCGCTGCCGGACTCGCCGACCAGGCCGAGGGCCTCGCCGCGGCGGACGGTGAACGACACGTCGCGGACGGCCTCGGTGCGGCCGTGGCCGACGGTGACGTGCAGGCCGTCGACGGTCAGGACGGGCCGGTCGGCCGGCGCGGGGTGGTCAGACGGCGGCGAGGCCATCGCGGTGCTCCTTCCGTACGGCGGTGTCGGCGGGTCCGGCGCCCCGGACCGCGTCGGCGGGTTCGGCGTCGCGGACGGCGTCGGCGAGCAGGTTGAGCGCCCCGACGGTGAGCATGATCAGGGCGGCCGGCAGGGCCGGCGCCCAGGGCTGCTGGGCGAGGAACCCGAGGTCGCCGGCGAGCATCCCGCCCCAGGTCGGGGCGGGCGGCTGGACCCCGATGCCGAGGAAGGTCAGCGAGGAGACCGCGAGCAGGCTGGTGGCCAGCGCGTGGGCGGTGGTGACGGCCACCGTGGGCAGCACCTTGCGCCAGATGTGGACCCGCAGGATCCAGCTGCGGGAGGCGCCCATCAGCTCGGCCGCCTCGACGTACTGGGCCCGGTCGAGGCCGAGCGCGGCGGCCCGGGTGACCCGGAAGAACAGCGGGGCGAGCAGCACGCCGAGCGCCAGCATGGCCTGGTGCAGGCCGTTGCCGAGCACCCCGACGGCGGCGATGGCGAACAGCGTGAAGGGCAGTGTCATCAGCGCGTCGACCGCGCGCAGCGAGATCCAGGACAGCGCCGCGCCGAACCGGACCGACGCCAGCCCGGGCACCACCCCGAGCAGCATCGCCGCGGCGACCGCCTCGGCGGCGGTCAGCACCGACAGTCCGGTGCCGGCCAGCAGCCGGCTGAGCACGTCCCGGCCGAGGTAGTCGGTGCCCAGCAGGTGGGCGCCGCTCGGGCCTTGGAGGATCCGGGCGGTGTCCTGGGCGAGCGGGTCGAGCGGGGCCAGCAGGCCGCCGGTCAGGGCCAGTACGGCGACCACCGCGAGGACGGCCAGGGCGGTGCGGGCGATCGGCGCCCGGGCGGTGGTGCGCAGCACGCTCACCGGTCCGCCTCCTGTCCGGCCCGGGCCGGACGGCCGCGCCGGGCCGCCGGGTTGAGGGCGTACAGCCCGGCGTCCACGGCCAGGTTGGCGATCAGCACCACGGCGACGGTGACCAGCAGGGTGCCCTGGATGACCGGGACGTCGTGCTGTTCGGCGGCGCGCAGCGACAGTTGGGCGATGCCGGGCAGGTTGAAGATCCGTTCTGTGACCACCGCGCCGCCGATCAGCATCGGCACGCTCATCCCGAGCACGGTGACGGCGGGGCCGGCCGCGTTGCGCAGGACGTGGCCGAGCAGGACCCGGCGCCGGGACAGGCCCCGCATCACGGCGCCGGTGGCGTAGTTCTCGCGCAGCGCGCCCACCAGGGAGCTGCGCAGCTGGCGGGCGATCCCGGCGGCGGCGTCCAGGCTGAGCGCGAGAGCGGGCAGGAAGGCGAACCGCAGCCACTGGGCGGGGTTCCGGCCGAAGGGCACGTACCCGCCGGAGGGCAGCAGCCGCAGCTGGACGGCGACCAGGGTGATCAGTCCGATGGCGATCACGAAGGCGGGCAGGGTGCCGAGCACGGTGCAGACGGCGGTGACCGCGCGGTCGACCCGGCCGCCGTGGCCGAGCGCGGCGGCCGTGCCGGCGGCCCCGCCGAGCGCGACGGCCAGCACCAGCGCGAGGCCCGCGATGGAGAGGTCGACGGGCAGGGCGGCGGAGATCGAGTCGGCCACCGGGACGGTGGTGAACCAGGACCGGCCGAGGTCGCCGCCGAGCGCGTGGACCAGCCAGCTGCCGTACTGCGCGGGCAGCGGGCGGTCGAGGCCGAACTCGTGGTCGAGGCGGGCGATGTCGGCGGGGGTGGCGGTCTCGCCGAGGGCGGCGGCCGCCGGGTTGGCGTCGGAGACGGCGCCGAGGGCGAAGGTGAGCAGCGAGGAGAGCAGGAACACGGTGGCGGTGCCGGCCAGGATCCGGCCGGCCGTCCGGGGCGCCCGGGCGGCGCGCCGGGCGAGCGGGCCCGCCCGCAGCGGCCGGCCGGGCGCGAGGACGGCGCTCACGACACGCTCACCCCCTCGAAGCGCTGCACCACGGTGGAGGCGGGCAGTTGGGAGACCGAGCGGCGGCGGGCGAGCAGCCTGGGCACGCTGTAGAGGAAGACGTTGGGCATGGTGCGCACGGCCAGCGCGGTGGCGGCCTGCAGCACCTTCGGGTAGTCGGGCGAGTCGAGCGGGGTGCGGGAGACCTTCTCGACGGCGTCCTTGAGCTCGGGCGGGGTGGTCCGGCCGGGGTTCATCAGACCCTGGTCGCCGAACAGCACCTGGAACGCCTGGGCGGCGGAGTCCCGGCCGGCGAACTGGTCGGTGAACAGTGCCTTGGAGTGCTGGACGTAGACGATCTGGGTGGCCTGGGCGGCCGGGACCACCTCGATGGTGGCGCGGATGCCGACCTGCTTGAGCTGGGCCTGGAGCTGTTCGGGCAGGCCCTGGGCGGCCGTGGTGGTGATCGCCAGGTCGACGCCGTCGGGGTGGCCGGCCTTGGCGAGCAGCGCGCGGGCCTTGTCCGGGTCGTAGCGGTACAGGTCGTCCGAGCCGGGATCGTGGCCGACGTAACCCTTGGGGAAGGGCTGGTGGTTGACCTCGCCGAAGCCGAACAGCTGGGTCTTCAGCAGGGCTTCGCGGTCGATCGCGTACTTCAGTGCCTCGACCACGTCGGGGTTGTCGAAGGGGGCCTTGGTGGTGTTGACGTCGAGCACCGCGACCACCAGCGAGGGGATCACCTGGACCTCCAGACCGGCCGCCTTGGCGGCGGCGACCTGGCTGCCGGGGATCTGCGCGACGTCGAACTGACCGGACTGCAGGCCGGCCACCACCGTGGTGGCGTCGGGCAGCGGGTACAGCTCGAAGTTCTCCAGCTTGATCGAGGCGGCGTCCCAGTAGCCGGGGTTGCGGCGCAGCACGGCCTTGGTGTTGAGGGTGTACGAGGTCAGGGTGAAGGGTCCGGCGCCGGCCGGTGCGGTGGCGAGGGCGGCGGCGTCGGCCTCGAAGGCCTTCGGGTTGACGATCATTCCGGTCTTGCCGGCCAGCAGGTTGGGCAGCTGGTAGTCCGGCTGGGTGAGGTGCAGGACGACGGTGCCGGGGTCGGTGGCGGTGACCTCCGCGACGTGCACCAGCTGCGGGGCGACCAGCGACTTGGGGTCGGTGCGGCCGCGGTCCAGGCTCTTCTTGACGGCGGCGGCGTCCAGCGGGGTGCCGTCCCCGAAGGTCAGGCCGGGGCGCAGCCGGAAGGTGACGGAGGCGCCGTCGGGGGCGTAGGTCCAGTCGGTGGCCAGCGCGGGGACGGCCGCGCCGTGCTCGTCGAGCTTGGTCAGGCCGGCGTAGACCAGGGACAGCACATGGACGTCCCAGCCGGCCGAGGAGAACACCGGGTCCCATGAAGTCGGCAGCGCCCAGCCCCACTTGAGGGTGCCGGAGCTGCCCGGCGCACCGGTCCCGGCGGTGTCGGCGCCGCCGCAGGCGGCGAGCAGGAGCGCGGCGCCCGCCCCGAGGCCGAGCCCGAGGAAGGAGCGTCTGGCGAGCTGCGGACGGCCGTCAGCGAGTGCGTTCATGTGTGTGGGTCACCTTTCGGGTGCACGCCTGGCCCACCCGGGGACGGCTGGTCCGTGGGCGGCGCGGGGCGCGGCGTCGGCGTGCACCGACGGTTCAGGGCGTGGGAGGGGGCGGGCGGCCGGGCTCGGATCCGAGGGGAGAGCGAGGCCGCACCGGGCAGGGCGGTGCGGTGGCTGCCGCGGCAGGGGCGGCGGTGTCGGGACCCGTCAGGCGGCGGTCATGGCCGCGGTCGGAGCGGTCCTGCGGTCGGGGCAGGGCTCGGACGGCGACGGACCGGTCGGTACGGGGGCCGGGC
>NZ_JAIZ01000088.1:0-7334 GCF_000710465.2 Kitasatospora sp. MBT63
GACCGCGGTCGCCGCCCCGCTCACCGCCGCGCTCGCCGCCGCGCTCGCCCCGGTCCCGTCGGCCGCCACCGCCGCCTTCGCCGCCGCCGGCGCCGGGCCGGGCGACCTCGTCGTCGAGCCGCAGGGTCAGCCCGATCCGCTTGCGCGGCACGTCGACCGAGGTGACCCGGACGCGGACGATGTCCCCGGGCTTGACCACCTCGCGCGGGTCCTTGACGAAGTTCTTCGACAGGGCCGAGACGTGCACCAGGCCGTCCTGGTGGACGCCGATGTCGACGAAGGCGCCGAACGCGGCGACGTTGGTGACCACGCCCTCCAGCACCATGCCGGTCTCCAGGTCGCCGATCTTGTCGACGCCCTCCTTGAAGGTGGCGGTCCGGAAGGCCGGCCGCGGGTCGCGCCCGGGCTTGTCGAGCTCGCCGAGGATGTCGGTGACGGTCGGCACGCCGAAGGTGTCGTCGGCGAAGTCGGCCGGGCGCAGCGCCCGCAGGGCGGCGCCGTTGCCGATCAGGGCGCGCAGGTCGCCGCCGGTGGCGGTGAGGATCCGGCGGACCACCGGGTACGCCTCGGGGTGGACGGCGGAGGCGTCCAGCGGGTCGTCGCCGTCGGGGATCCGCAGGAAGCCGGCGCACTGCTCGAAGGCCTTCGGGCCGAGCCGGGCGACGTCCTTGAGCGCCTTGCGGGTGCGGAACGGCCCGTTGGCATCGCGGTGCGCGACGATGTTGTCGGCGAGCGTGCCGGTGATGCCGGAGACCCGGGTCAGCAGCGGCGCGGAGGCGGTGTTGACGTCCACGCCGACGGCGTTGACGCAGTCCTCGACCACGGCGTCCAGCGAGCGCGAGAGCTTCAGTTCGCTGAGGTCGTGCTGGTACTGGCCGACGCCGATCGACTTGGGGTCGATCTTCACCAGTTCGGCCAGCGGGTCCTGGAGGCGGCGGGCGATGGAGACCGCGCCGCGGATGGACACGTCCAGGCCCGGGAGCTCCTGGGAGGCGAAGGCGGAGGCCGAGTACACGGACGCGCCCGCCTCGGAGACCATCACCTTGGTGAGCTTCAGCTCGGGGTGGCGCTTGATCAGGTCCTCGGCGAGCTTGTCGGTCTCGCGGGAGGCGGTGCCGTTGCCGATCGCGACCAGGTCGACCGCGTGCTTCTTCGCCAGCGCGGCCAGGGTCGCGATCGAGGCGTCCCACTTGTTGGCCGGCTGGTGCGGGTAGATCGTCTCGTACGCGACCACCTTGCCGGTGGCGTCAACGATCGCGACCTTGACTCCGGTGCGGAAGCCCGGGTCCAGGCCCATGGTGGCGCGGGTGCCGGCCGGGGCGGCGAGCAGCAGGTCGCGCAGGTTGGCGGCGAACACCCGGACCGCCTCGTCCTCGGCCTCCTGGCGCAGCCGGGTACGCAGGTCGATGCCGAGCCGGACCAGGATCCGGGTGCGCCAGGCCCAGCGCACCGTGTCGGTCAGCCACTTGTCGGCCGGGCGGCCGCGGTCGGCGACGCCGAAGCGGGCGGCGATCCGCTGCTCGTAGTCGCTCTCGCCGGGCAGGTCGCCGTCCTGGGCGTCGAACGGCGACAGTTCGAGGTCGAGGACCTCCTCCTTCTCGCCGCGCAGCATCGCGAGGATGCGGTGCGAGGGGAGCCGGGTGTAGGGCTCGGCGAAGTCGAAGTAGTCGGCGAACTTGGCGCCGTCCTGCTCCTTGCCCTCGCGGACGGTGGCGACCAGCCGGCCGCGGCTCCACATCCGCTCGCGCAGCGAGCCGACCAGGTCGGCGTCCTCGCCGAAGCGCTCGACCAGGATGGACCGGGCGCCGTCGAGCGCGGCGGCGGCGTCGGCCACCGACTCATTCAGGTACCCGGCGGCGAGCGCCTGCGGGTCCTGGGCTGGGTCGGCCAGCAGGGTGTCGGCGAGCGGTTCGAGGCCGGCCTCGCGGGCGATCTGTGCCTTGGTGCGCCGCTTGGGCTTGAACGGGAGGTAGATGTCCTCCAGCCGGGCCTTGGAGTCGGCGGCCAGGATCTGCGCGCGCAGGGGGTCGTCGAGCTTGCCCTGGGCCTCGATGGAGTCGAGGACGGCGGTGCGGCGCTCCTCCAGCTCGCGCAGGTAGCGCAGCCGCTCCTCGAGGGTGCGCAGCTGGGCGTCGTCCAGTGCCCCGGTCGCCTCCTTGCGGTAGCGGGCGATGAAGGGGACGGTGGAGCCGCCGTCGAGCAGGTCGACGGCCGCCTTCACCTGCCCCTCGCGGACGCCCAGCTCTTCGGCGATCTTGCGTTCGACTGGCATGGTCACGAAGCCGGTCACCTTCTCCTGAGTTCCCTACGCGGGTCGGCGCCGTGTACTGCGGCGCTCCGTCCGTCCGTCCGTGCGTTCCGTTCCGCCCTGCATTCTGGCAGGTGCCCGCCCTGATCCGGGCCCGGACCGGCCCGGCCGCCGGGTGTGGCGCCAGGGGCGGCGGTGGACCCCCGGGAAAATTCCGGTCACTTCGGTGCGACCGGACCGGCCGCAGATTCGTGTAGGTGTGCGAAGGCCCGTGAAGATGCGGGACCGCACGGCAGCGTGCGGCGGGACACCAGAGGATCAGCAGTGACAGAGGACTTCCGCGCCACCTTGAACGACGAGCTGGCCGAGCACATCGCTCCGCCGCTGGGCGACCTGGTGGCGGTCGCGGCCCGGCGGGGCCGCCGGGTGCGCCGGATGCGGGCCGTGGGGGCGGTGGCGGGGTCGGCGGTGGTGCTGGCCACCGCGGGCGTGTTCGTGCTCGGTCCGTACGGGGCCGGGCCGCGGCAGGCGGCACCGGTGGTGTCGGCGGCCGGGCAGGCGCCGTCCCTGCCGGGCCCGGTCGCGACGCCGGAGGTGGTCACCGGGTCGGCCACGCCCCGGCCGACCGCTCCGGGGTCGCCCACGCCCGGGTCGGCCCCCGCGCCCACCGTCACCCCCGCCGGGGACCGGGTGAACACCACCGGCGCCACGCTGCTGTCCGCCGTGCTCGGCGCGCTGCCGCCCGGGAGGACCGACCACTACGCGGCCACCAAGGACGGCCACGGCGTCCAGACCTACCTGGACGCCGGGCACGGCGTCGGGATGGTCCGGGTCTTCGTCGGTGTCGGGAAGGTGCCGACGGCCGGATGCCTGACGCCGCTCCCCAAGGGCGAGGACGCGGCGACCTGCTGGACCGACCGGCGCGGGCAGCCGGTCTGGGTGTCCACCGCGGACAGGGACAACTGCGTCGAGCAGATCGCGGTGCAGGTCGGCCATCCGGACGGCTCGGTGGTCCAGGTGAGCCTGGGCAGCTGCCTGGCCTGGAACGGCACCGCCAACCCGCGGGGGATCATGCCGCTGACCGTGTTCCAGGCCGTCGAACTGGCCGGTGACCCCTCCATCTCCGCCTGGACGGACAGCGCCCTCCTGAAGCTCGCCTCCGAGCGCTTCCCGGACCTGCCCGTGCTCGGCTGACCCACCACCCTCGGCCGCCCGCGCCCGGCGCGGCGACGGCCCCACCTCTCAGGAACAGCACAGATCGGGGGAGAACCGGTGCGTGATGACGCCGAGTTCACCGCATTCGCCGAAGCAGCCGCCGTCCGCCTGCGTCAGATCGCCTATCTGATGTGCCGGGACTGGCACCTGGCCCAGGACCTCACCCAGACCACGCTCACCAAGCTGTACGTGGCCTGGCACCGGGTCAACCACAAGGACGGCGACCCGTTCCTGTACGCCCGCAGGATCCTGCTCAACTCACTACTCGACCACCGGCGGCGGCGCAGCAGCACCGAACTGGCCGCCGACCGGCTGCCGGACCTGCCGCGGACCGCCGACCCGACGGACGTGCGGCTCACCCTGCTCGGCGCGCTGGCCCTGCTGCCGCGCCGCAGCCGGGCGATCGTGATCCTGCGCTACTGGGAGGACCACAGTGTCGCCGTGACCGCCGAGATCCTCGGTGTCAACGAGTCGGTGGTGAAGTCGCAGAGCATGCGCGCGCTCGCGACGCTGCGTGAACACCTTGGCGAGGACCGGGAGTTGTTCTTCTCCTGAGCCGGTGGCGGCGGGGCTACCAGATCGGCCGCAGCCGCCCGGAGGGGGCCAGCTTCAGCAGGTCGTCGCGCAGCGCCCGCAGCCGCTGTTCGCCGAGCGCCTCGGCCCACGGGCGGACGGCCTCGGCCGAGGCCTCCTCGGCCGCCCGGGTGCAGGCCCAGCCGCGTTCGGTGAGCACGACGAGCCGGGCCCGGGCGTCGTCGGGGTGCGGCCTGCGTTCGACGTAGCCCTTGCGGACCAGCTCCTCGACCATCTGGCTGGCGGCCTGCTTGGTCACCCCCAGGTGCTCGGCCAGCTCACCGACGCCGGCGCCGTCGGGGGCGAGCCGGACGAAGGCGAAGCCGTGCGCGGGGCGGAGGTCCTCGAAGCCCTGCGCCCTGACCCGTTCGTCGATGCCGCGTACCAGGTCGGCGGCGAGGCCGAGGAGCAGCGGGGGAAGGCTGAGGGCAACGGTCCGGTCCATGGGTGAAGTCTGCCAGCAGCCTTGACAGGATCGTCAAGGAGCTTGACCATATAGACAAGCTACTTGACCATATCGATCCAGGAGTCCACCGTGCCCGTCATCCGGTCCACCGAACCCATCACCCACGAGCTGCACGGCGCGCGCTTCCACTCGTACGCCACCGGGGCCACCGGCAGCACCGAACTGCGCTCCTGGCGCCTGGAGTTGCCCGCCGGGGTGGAAGGCGTGGAGCACACCGTCTCCCGGGAGGAGGTCTTCCTGGTGCTCAGCGGCGCCCCCAGGCTCTCGCTCGACGGCGAGGCCGCCGTCCTCGCGGCGGGCGACGTCGCCGTCGCCCCGGCCGGCAGCCGGCTGCGGATCGCCACCGGCGACACCCCGGCCACCGTCTGGGTGACCACCTCCGCCGGCCTCACCGCCACCCTCCCGGACGGCACCGTGATCAGCCCCCCGTGGGCCGCCTGACCCCGGCCGCACCGGACGCGGCCGGGGCCGCGCGGACCGCCCTAGCGGCCCCGGTACGGGAGGAGTTCCGCGCGCTTGGGCGGACGGCCGTCACCGGAGGAGCGGCCGGTCAGCCGGCGGCCGATCCACGGGCCGAGGTGCAGCCGCAGCCAGTGCAGGTCGGCGCGCAGCTTCTCCACCCGCCCGCGCGGGGCGGCCGGCGGCAGCGGGGCCCTCCAGTCGTGGTCCGCGGGCCGGCCGAGCGCCTCCAGTACGGCGGTGGCCACCCGGCGGTGGCCCTCCGGCGAGAGGTGCAGCCGGTCCTCGTCCCACAGCCGGCGGTCGTCGAAGCAGGGCGCCGAGAACAGGTCGACCACGGCCACCCGGCCCGGGTGCTGCGCCGCGAGCCGCTCGACGAAGGCCTTCATCCGCAGGATCGCGGGCAGCAGCCGCGCACCGCCGGCCAGCCGGCGGGCCGGATCGGTGCTGGTGAACATCACCACCGTGGCGCCGCCGGCCAGCAGCGCCTCGGCGGCCCGGCCGAGTTGCCGCTCGACCTCGGCGATGTCGCAGCCGGGCCGCAGCACATCGTTCAACCCGCCTGCCAGGGTGACCAGTTCGGCCCCCATTTCGGCGGCTGGGCCGATCTGGTCGGCGCAGATCTGACCGATCAGCTTGCCCCGGACGGCCAGGTTGGCGTACCGGAACTCCTGGTCGGGCCGTTCGGCGGCGAGCGCGTCGGCGACCCGGTCGGCCCAGCCCCGGAAGTGTCCGTCGGGGAGCAGTTCGTCGCACATGCCCTCGGTGAAGGAGTCCCCGACGGCGACGTAGCTGCGGTACACGGTGGCGGTGATGTTCTCCATGGCCCGTCGATCGTACGCGCACCCGGCCGGCGCCCGGCGGCCGGGCTACCCGGCGGTAGCGGCGGGGTACAGGCGGGCACCGCCGCCCTCGGCCGCCGAGATCAGCGCCCCGGCCAGCGCGGCCGGGTCCTGGAGCATCGGGTAGTGGCCGGTGGGCAGCTCGAAGAAGCTGGTGTCCGGCTCGGCGAGTTTGGCGAACCGCGGCTCGCCACCGGCGTGCAGCATCCTGGCCACCTCCAGGCTGAGGCCGTTGGCCAGGCAGAACACCCCGGTGGTGGGGACCTTGCGCCAGGCGCCGGTCAGCTCGACCGGCTGCCGGAAGGTCTCGACCGGGTGGGGGGTCGCCAGCTCGAAGTAGCGTTCGGCGGCCGCCTCGGGCAGCCCGGCGAGCGAACCCCAGCCCGGCCGCAGCAGGGCCGCCCGGTCCCCCGTCGGGAGCACGCCACCCGGCGGGACGTTCCGGATCCGGTCCCGGTGCCCCTCGTCCGGGAAGGTGTCGGCGAGCGACTCGCCGTCCTCGGGGATGCCGGTGTCGACGAAGACCAGCCGCGCCACCTGCCCGGGCGCCCGGTCGACGGCCCCGATCGCCGGGAAGATCCCGTAGCTGTGCGCCACCAGCACCGCCTGCGGCCCGGCGGCCGCCAGTGCCGCACCGACCGCCGCGGTGTGCCCGGCCAGGTCCGCCCCTGCCGTCTCGGCGGCCCGCTCGGCCAGCCCCGGCAGGGTCAGCGGCACCGCCCGGTGCCCCCGGGCCGCCAGCTCGGCGGCGGTCTCCTCCCACACCCACGCCCCCGAGAACGCCCCCGGCACCAGTACGAACGTCGTCATCCTCGGACCACCTCTCACTCGGCACGCCGCAACCGGCGTGGCCCGACCGTAGGACCTCCCGCAGGGGGAGATTCCACCGCGCGGGCCCGGCCGTGAGCCCGACGTCGAACCCCCGTCGCGCGCCTGAGGTGCCCCGGCCGGGGGCCGGCGGAGCGCCGCAGGAAAGGCTGGGGTCCGGGGCCGGCCCCGAGCGCATCTGTGCACGCCCGAATCACCCGGGCACGGCCCGGTGGGAGGCGATCCCGGCGCACACCCGGCCCGGCATCCCGACGCCGCGGGCTCGTCCGACGCGACTCCACGAGCGCGCCCTAGACTGGCCGCGGGGGCGTGCGGAGGGGCGTGCGGAAATGGGCGACGGGACCGGGCGGACGTACGGGATCGGTGAGCTGGCCGAGGCGGCCGGGGTCACCGTCAAGACGGTGCGCTTCTACTCCGACTCCGGGCTGCTGCCCGAGAGCGGCCGCAGCCCCGGCGGACACCGCCGCTACGGCGAGGCCGCCCTCGACCGGCTGCACACCGTCCGGCGGCTGCGCGCGCTGGGGATGGGACTGCCCGCGGTCGCGGAGGTACTCGGCGGACAGGTCGGTCCGGGCGAGGCGCTGGCCCGGGAACAGGCGGAGGTCGAACGCCGGCTGACCGACCTGCGCTGGCGCCGGGCCGCGCTGGCGGCCGTCGCCGAGCAGCCCGGCGCGCTCGCCCTGGTCGGTGACGCCCTGCGGAC
>NZ_JAIZ01000088.1:7451-17730 GCF_000710465.2 Kitasatospora sp. MBT63
TGCTGCCGCTGCGGCTGCCCGCCCGGCTGGTGGCCGGCATCATCGACGCCGCCGTCCCCGACCTGCCGGGCGCGCCCACCCCCGAGCAGGCGCTGGCCTACGCCCGGCTGCACGCGCTGGCCACCGACCGCGCCGCCGCGGCCGCCGTCCGGTCGGCCGGCGCCGGCACCTGCGGCCCCCGGGCCCGGCTGTACTACGAAGGACTGGGCGAGGCGTACGCACTGGCGGGCCGGCGGGCCCCCGACGCGCTGGACTGCTTCGTCGCCGCGCACGCCGGCGCGGAGGGGGTCACCGACTCCCCCGGCTACCGCCGGGTGCTGGCCGGCCGGCTGACCGGGCCCGACCCGCACATGGGCGAGTACTGGAGCAACGCGGCGGTGCTGAGCAGCGATCCCGCGCCCGACATGGGGGCGCTGCACGCCCGGCTGGTCGGCGAACTGGCCGACGCGGTGCGGGCCTCGGCGGCTCAGGCCGGTCCGGCCGCCTGAAGCTCCGCCGGGCCCGTCCGCGCCCCGCCCGTACCGCCGCGCTCCGCGGCCGTGAACCAGTGCTCGCGGACCGCGTCCGTCGGCCGGGGCTCGCCGAGCTCCGGCAGGCCCCAGTCGGCCAGCGCCTCGACGACCTGACGCAGCGCCAGGCCGCGCTCGGTGAGCTGGTAGACCGTCGCGTTGGCGGGCCGCTCCAGCTTGCGCCGCACCGCCAGGCCCTCGCCCTCCAGCTGCTTGAGGCGGGCGGCCAGGATGTCGGTGGACACGCCCGGCAGGTCGGCGTGCAGGTCGGTGTAGCGGCGCGGGCCGCCGAGCAGCTCGCGGACGATCAGGAGGCTCCAGCGCTCGCCCACCGCATCCAGGGCGCGGGCGACGGCGCAGTACTGGTCGTAGCTTCGGCGTGACATGTGGATCAGCATAGCCAATAGGTTGGACTTTCCAAGTGCTTACTTGGTAGAACAAAGCATCCGCCGGTGTGGCGCGGTGACGGTTCGGGAGGCCGCTGATGGAGTTTCGCCAGTCCAGCAAGCTGAAGGACGTGTGCTACGAGATCCGTGGCCCGGTCGTCGACCACGCCAACGCACTGGAGGAGGCCGGGCACACGGTGCTGCGGCTGAACACCGGCAACCCGGCGCCGTTCGGCTTCGAGGCGCCGGAGGAGATCCTCCAGGACATCATCCGCAACCTGCCGAACGCCCACGGCTACAGCGACTCGCGCGGCATCCTGCCGGCCCGCCGCGCCGTGGTGCAGTACTACCAGCAGCGCGGCGTCACCGGGGTGACCGTCGACGACGTGTACCTGGGCAACGGCGCCTCCGAGCTGATCCAGATGGCGGTCCAGGCGCTGGTCGACGACGGCGACGAAGTCCTCGTCCCCGCACCGGACTTCCCGCTGTGGACCGCGGTGGTCCGACTGGCCGGCGGCAAGGCCGTGCACTACCTGTGCGACGAGGAGGCCGAGTGGTACCCGGACCTCGACGACATCGCCGCGAAGATCAACCACCGCACCAAGGCCATCGTCGTCATCAACCCCAACAACCCGACCGGCGCGGTCTACCCGAAGGAACTGCTGGAGGGCATCCTCGAGCTCGCCCGCCGGCACGACCTGATGGTGCTGGCCGACGAGATCTACGACAAGATCCTCTACGACGGGGTCGAGCACCACTGCCTGGCCGCGCTCGCCGACGACGTCGTCACCCTGACCTTCAACGGCCTGTCCAAGGCGTACCGGGTGGCCGGCTTCCGCAGCGGCTGGCTGGTGGTGTCCGGTCCCAAGCAGCACGCCCGGGACTACCTGGAGGGCCTCACCATGCTGGCCGGGATGCGGCTGTGCCCCAACGTGCCCGCCCAGTACGCCGTCCAGGCCGCGCTCGGCGGCCACCAGTCCATCCACGACCTCACGCTGCCGAACGGCCGGCTCACCGAGCAGCGCGACGTCACCTGGCGCGCCCTCAACGAGCTCCCCGGCGTCAGCTGCGTCAAGCCCAAGGGCGCCCTGTACGCCTTCGCCAAGCTGGACCCGGCGGTGCACAAGATCGTCGACGACGAGCGGTTCGTGCTGGACCTGCTGCTCCGCGAGAAGATCCACATCGTCCAGGGCACCGGCTTCAACTGGCCCCGCCCCGACCACTTCCGCTTCGTCACCCTGCCCCGCGCGGACGACCTGGAGACCGCCATCAGCCGGATCGGCCGCTTCCTGGCCACCTACCGGCAGTAGCCGGCCCCCGGCCCGGGCCGGGGGGCGGCGCTCAGCGGCGCTGCCACAGGGCGGGGACGTTCGGCGGCTCCCAGCCGGCCATCGCGGTGTGCCCCTGCAGGCAGCGGTAGGACACGCCGCCGTAGGTGACCGGGTCGCCCGCACGGTACGCGGTGCCCGCCTGCCAGCCGCCGCCGGGCGCGCCGGTCGGCGAGGGGGTGGGCGACGGCGAGGGCGGCTGGGCGACGTCGAGCACGAAGTCGAAGCTGCCCTCCTCGGCCGGGCCGGCCTGGCGGACGTTCATCAGCAGCGCCGCGTCGAAGATGGTGTCGGTGCTGTTGCGCGGCTCGCCCGGGAAGTACAGCTGGGTGGTGAGCACCCGGCCCCCGGGCGCCTGCGCCTTGACGTGCAGGTGCCGGGTGCGGCCCGGGTAGAGGCCGGGTACGACGGTGGTGAGGGTGAACGCCCCGCGGGCGTCGGTGAACTGGTGGCCGCGGAAGGTGAATCCGGTGTTGTCGTAGGCGCCGTCGGTGTCCGCCTGCCAGAAGTCCAGCAGCGCGCCGGGGACCGGCCGGCAGGCCCGTCCGAAGACGTAGCCGGTGACGGTGAGCCGGGTGCCGGGGGTGGTCGCGGTCACCAGCGAGGTGCGCAGCGGGGAGCCGGGCTTGAAGTACGGGCCCTCGGTCTGCTCGACGGTGGGGTGGTCGCCGTCGTCGCAGGCGGGGGTGAGCGCGGGCGGGGTGGCGCCGGTGTCCCTGGCGAGGGCGACGCCGCCGCCGGCCAGTAGCGGGGTGGCGCCGGCCAGCACCGCCGCCTTGAGGAGCGTCTTGCGGCTCAACTGCTGCTGCCGCAGAGGGTCGTGGGGGTTCGACGGGTTCACGGTCGACTCTCCTTCGGTCGGGCCGGGGCCGCCCTGCCAGGGTCATGACACGTGGGGGTCATGGTGGGGGCCCCGGCAGGGCGGTGTGGTGGGGGATCGGCTACGAAGGTACGGGCTCGGCCGGGCAGCCGTCGATGGACCTGGCCCCGGGATCGTGGTGATTTCCTCCGGCCCTGGCCCGGAACTCCCCCGGGGTCAGACCCACTTCGCGCCGGAAGAACCGGCAGAAGTAGGACGGGTCGGGGAAGCCCGCTCCGGCGGCCACCTCGCGGACCGTCAGCTCGGTGGCCACCAGCAGCCGCTTGGCCTCCAGGATCTGCTGCCGGCGGATCAGCAGCGCCGGGGTGCGTCCGGTGGCCTCCTTGACCAGCTCGTGCAGCCGGCCGGTGGAGACGCCGAGTTCACGGGCGAAGGAGCCGACCGTGCGGTCGGCGCGGTCCGGGTCGGCGATCAACCGGCCGAACCGGTCGGCGAGTTCCGCGGCCCGGGGTGCCACCGGCCGGCCGGACGGCGCCGGGGCGGACGCCCGCAGCGCCCGGACCAGCAGCACGTGCAGGTACGCCTGGAGCACCCCGGGGAAGCCCGGCTCGCCGGCCTGGTGCTCGCGCAGCATCTCGCCGAACAGGCCGGTGATCGCGCGGTCCTGGGCCCGGTCCGGGCGCAGCCAGGGCCGGCCGGCCAGTACCCGCAGCAGGCCGGCGTCCTCGGGGTGCCTGAGCAGGAAGTCCTCGTTGAACAGCAGCACCCACCCGTCGAGGCCGTGGGCACCGGCCCAGTGGTGCACCTGCCCGGGCAGCAGCACCCACAGCTGCGGCGGCTCCAGCGGCCACTCCACCAGGTCCAGGACGTGGGTGCCGCGGCCCTCGGTGACGTAGACGACCTCGTGGAAGGAGTGGCGGTGCGGGAAGGCGGCCCGGGAGAGCGGGCCGATGGTGTCGAAGGAACCCAGGGCGAAGGGCAGCACGCCGGGCGCCGGGACCTCCAGGTCGTGCAGCGGCACCTGGTTCCTGGGCGGCCGGAGGGTACGCAGGTCGGTCACCGCAGCAGTCTCGCCCGCCGCCCGGGCACCGTCCAGGGCGGCCCGGCCCGGCGCCCCCTTCCGCCGGGGCTACGGACGGGTAGCATCGCGGACGACGCAGCTCCCCCGCCCCCCACGGAGAAGGACGCCACGATGGCCAAGCAGCCCGAGATCGGTTCCCCCGCACCCGAGTTCACCCTGCCCGGCCTGGTCCTGGACGGGGACGTCGCCGAGCGCCGCGACTACCGGCTGGGCGAGGCCAAGGGCGGCCCGCTGGTGCTGGTCTTCTACCCGGGCGACGACACCGCGGTCTGCACGAAGCAGCTCTGCTCGTACACCTCCGACCTTGACCGCTTCAAGGGCCTGGGCGCCACCGTGTGGGGCATCAGCCCGCAGGGGCTGGACAGCCACGAGGCCTTCGCCCGCAAGTACCGGCTGGCGTTCCCGCTGCTGGCCGACACCGGGCGCACCGTGGCCACGGCCTTCGGCATCGCGGTGCCGGGCCTGGGCCTGCGGCGGTCGGTGTTCATCCTGGACGGGGACGGCTCGGTGCGCTGGAAGCACGTGGCACTGATGGGGCTCACCTTCCAGCACAGCGACACCCTCGCCGAGCAGCTGGCCGCGCTCGGCTGAACCGGCCGGGCCCGGACACGCCGGAGCCCGGGCGCCGCACCCCCGTACGGGAGACGGCGCCCGGGCTCCGGCCGTGGGGTCAGCGGCCCCAGCACTCCCCCGCCTTGCGGGCGATGGTGTAGTGGTCGACCTGCGTGCCGTCCTCGGCCAGCGCGGTGACCTTCATGGTCGCGGTGCGGCCCGGGTGCGCCGGGGCGACGTCGACCTTGATGAACGAGTAGCCGGTGTAGCGCACCCGCGACCACTCGACGGTCTCGGTGACCTTCACGCCGCCCTTGGCGAAGTGGTAGGTGTCGACCGAGTCGACGCGGTGCTCGTGGCCCTCGTAGGTGTCGGGGGCGTCGAAGGAGTACAGGCTGCGGCCGGCCGCGCCCGCCGTGACGTACACCACGCCGTCCTTGGCGGGCTCCACGGTGGCGCCGCTGGGCACCGCCTTGGAGACCTTGTTGCCGAGGATCGCGTCGGTGCGCTCGTAGACGTGGTTGTGACCGTTGATCACCAGGTCCACCCGGTACTTCTCGAACAGCGGCACCCAGGCCTCGCGCACGCCGCCCTCGGAGGCGTGCTGGTGGGTGGTGGAGAAGGCGCAGTGGTGGAAGAAGACCACGATGAAGTCCACCGTGTCGTCCTGGCGCAGCTCGCGCAGCTTGCGGTCCAGCCAGCTGGTCTGCTTGCCCGCGGTGATGCCGAGGTTGGCGGGGATCTCGTACGAGACGTCGTTGGCGTCCAGCGAGATGACGCCGACGTTGCCGTACTTGAAGGAGTACACGCCGGGGGCGGTGCGCGGGTCCGGGCCGTTCTCCGGCAGGAAGAAGCGGGAGCTCTCGCCGCCGTAGCCGTTGTGCGAGTACCAGGCCTCCATGTCGTGGTTGCCGTAGGAGACCATCCACGGGATCTTCGAGGAGACCGTCTCGGTCTGGGCCAGGAAGGCGTCCCAGGTGAGGGCGTTGTAGACGGACTTGTCGGAGTCCTGGCCGGAGCCGGCCGGGTCGGCGTAGCAGATGTCGCCGGCGTGCAGGTGGAACGACGGCTTCTGGGCCAGGATGATGTGGTCGTTGCCGGCCGCGTGGGCGCTGACACCCTGGTCGCCGAAGGCGGTGAAGGTGAACGGCGCGAACGGGCGGCCCCAGCGCCAGGAGCGCTCCGGGGCGGTGCGGAAGGTGCTCAGGGTCGAGATCGCCTGGTGTGAGGCCGGGTCGAAGCCCTGGTGGCCGACGCCGTAGTAGTAGGTGGTGTCGGAGTCCAGGTGGTCCAGCTTGACGTGCAGGTAGTACTGGTCGACGGCCTGGCCGGTCGGGGTGAGCGCGGGGGTGTGCAGCGCCCGCACCTCCGCCTCGACCTTGTGGCTGAGGTCCCACGGGTGCTTGCCGTAGCGCAGGAACGGCTTCTTCACCGCGGCCGGCACCTGCCAGGAGATCCGGATCTGGCGGTCCGGCTCGGCGCCGAAGGCGAGGTGGCGGCCGACCGGCGCGACCAGCGCGCCGTCGATGCCGTCCGTGACACTGCGGCCCGGCGCCGCCGGGTCGGCGTACGCGGTGCCGGAGCCCAGCGCGCCGCCGACGGCCAGCGCACCGACCGTGACCGCGCTGGAGCGCAGCAGCTTGCGGCGGGAGAACGTGCTGCGCAGGTACTCGTGCTGCTCGGCCATGCTCATGCGGTCGGCGAGCTTCTCGGGCACGCCCATGCGAGGGATATCCATGGCTGAGACGTTCCCAGCGCGCGGTGGCAGGTACACGGACATTCGGTGAACGAGCGACTACCGGCGGGTCTGACGGACCGCAAGATTTGTCCATGTGTTCGCAAAGTGCGGTCACTCGCCGTGACCGGGTGGCATGGTGACGGGCCGTAGCACCGAGGGGTCCGCCGTCCACTCGATGCCCCCGCCGACCGGCCGCAGATGGACCAGCCGACGGGTGACCCGCTCGGTCCAGCGGTCGGTGTGGACCTCCTGGCAGACGATTCTGCCCACCCGCCCGGTGCTGGTGTCCCGGGCCAGTTCGCCGTCCCTGGGATGCCGTTCGAACGAGACGCGTTCATCGCGCACGCCGCTCACCTCCGACCGGACGGCCGGGGGCCTGCACGCTGCGGAGGTCGGGGTTGCTGTCCACGCCCACGGAGACCCGCGGGCCGGGGCCCGATAACGGAGAACGGACGGCGGGCCCCGGTGTCCGGCGTCAGGCGGCCCCGGCGGCCGCCGTCCCCGGCTCCTGCTCCTGCTCCTGCTCCTGCTCCGGGGCCTCCGGTCCGGCCGGCCGCAGGCGGCGGGCCGCCCAGACCCCGCCGGCCACCATGAACAGTCCGCCCACCGCGAGGATGGTGTCGATCCGTCCGAAGTGCACGCCCGCGACCCGCAGGTCCAGGCCGCGCAGCGCCGTACTGGCCAGGAAGCCCGCCAGCGCCATGGTGGAGATCGCGGCCAGCTGCTGCACCGGCCCGATCACGGTGACCACCCGGCCCAGCAGGTGCTGCGGGGTGACCCCGAGCAGCAGCGGGCCGACGACCACGTTGACGGCGCCGACCGGCACGCCGATCAGCGCGATCACCACCACCGCGAGCGGCAGCGCGGTGAGCCGCGAGTAGAGCAGCACCCCCGCGCCGGTCGCCACCAGGCAGAGCCAGTAGATCCGGTGGTCGCCCATCCGGCCGGAGACCGCGCCGGCCAGCAGCCCGCCGAGCAGGGTGCCGACCGCGAACGCCGCGCCCAGGGTGCCCAGCCAGGAGGCGGCGGAGTGCAGGTTGTCGGTGACGAAGAAGACGTCCAGCACGTTGAGCGCGCCGACCCCCAGGGTGTAGACGCAGACCGAGCCGAGCAGCGCCATCAGCACGCGGTTGTGCACGAAGAAGCTGACGCCCTCGCGGAAGTCGGCCCGGAAGGTGGACGGGCCCCGGTCGGCGGGGCGTTCGGTCGGTGCCACCACCAGCGACCTGATCAGCAGGAACGACAGCACGAACGACAGTGCGTTGGCCACCAGCGCCCACTGCACCCCGGCCGCGAACAGCAGCGGCGCGGCCAGCGGCGGGCCGACGATCCCGGCCGCGCTGCCGGTGGCCGAGGAGAGGCCGAACGCCCGGGTGCGGTCCGCCTTGGGGATGGCCGCGCCGATCACCGCGAGCCGGGCCGGGTTGAAGAACTGCCCGGCGCCCGCGCAGACCGCCACCGCCAGGTAGACCAGCGCGAGGGCGAGCCAGGCCGGGATCCGGTCGCCCGCCAGCGGCACCAGCAGCAGCGCCAGGATCACCACGGCGCGCAGCGCGTCGGTCGCCAGCATCAGGCGGCGGCGGTCCCAGCGGTCCACGAACACCCCGGCGACCGGGCCGACCAGCAGGGTCGGCAGCGCGGCCGCCAGCAGCACGCCGCTGACCGCGGCCGGGGCCCAGCTCTGGCCCTTGGCGATCACCGTGCCGACCCACAGCAGCACGGTGGTGTCGAACACGAAGTCGCCGACCACCGAGACCGCCTGGCCGAGCCAGAGCCGGTGCCAGTTGCGGTTGTGGCGCAGGCCGGCGGCCGGCTGCGGCGGTGCCTCGGCGGGCACGGTGTCGGTCATCTCGTCTCCCGAGGGCGGTGCGGTGCGGGGTCGCTGCGGACGTGGTGCTGCCGGGCCGGGTGCGGTGGTGTCCGGTGGTGCGGGGCCGGGCGGGACGGGCCCGAGTGGGTGAGCGCGCGCAGCAGTGACCCGCCGCCGGTCGGCGCGCTGTCCGTACGCTCCGGCCGGAGCCGGGCCGAGACCTCCTTGGCGTCGGCCCCGGCGAGCTCGGCCGCCAGCCGGCCGGCCAGCGCCGCCGCCCTGGCCGCGAGCAGCTCCTCGAAGCCGCCCGGGTCGAGCCGGTGGAAGCCGTACGGCAGGCACTCGCGCAACTCCTCGGCGGCCAGCGCCCGTTCGACCAGCGGGCGGAGCACCGCCCCCCAGGTGACCGGGCGCAGCGCCACCGACAGGTGCACCGACGCCTCCTCGGTGGCGTCGCCGACGTGGACGAACCCGCGCGGGATGTACAGGCACTCCCCCGCGTGCAGCACCACGTCCAGCAGCGGCTCGGGCTCCGGCCCCGGCCGGGCGGGCGACCATTCGCGGACCGGCCAGCGTTCGGTGGGGGCCGACACCCGCCAGCGCTTGGAGCCGTGCACCTGGCGCACCAGCACACCGGCGGTGTCGTAGTGCGGGGCGACGCCGCGCGCGCCGGCCGGGGTGAGGAAGGCCGCGCAGTAGGTGGCGAAGCCGGTCTCGGCGGTCAACTCCCGGCAGAACGCGGCGACCTGGGGGCAGTACGTCTGCAGCTCCTCCAGGACCAGGGTGGCCCCCGCGGCGACCTCGCGTTCCACCGCGCGGCCGTCCACCAGGGGCTCCCGGCGCCCGGCCGTCCGCTCCCGGCCCCGCCCGACCCGGGCGGCGGGCAGTTCCTCGCCGTCCCGGAACAGCCGCACCGAGGGCAGCGGCAGACCGGTGGTGTGGATCAGCCGCTCCGCCGTCCGCGCGTCGAACACGTCGGAGAACGAGCCGAGCGCGACCGCGACGAACGGGCGGCTCTCCCAGGCGCTCTCCAGGCGGTCGGCCGTACCGACCAGCCGGGCCAGGCCGGTGGCCATCGCGCTCACACCCCCGCCCGGCTGCGGACCGGTGCCAGCGCCAGGTGCAGCTGCCGGGTCACCTCGGGGAGCCGCCCGAGGTCATGGGTGCGGGGCGGGGCCGGTTCGCCGAGCCGCAGCAGCGCCCCGCGGACCAGCGGGGCGTCCCCGCGGGCCTCGGCCAGCGCCGCCCGCAGCAGGATCCGGCCCTGCTGCTCGCGGCCGGCCCGCTGCAGGGTCGCCCCGAGCACCGCCCACCAGCGCGGCACGGTCAGGGGTGACGCCCAGGGGCCGGGCAGTTCGCCGATCGCCTCCACCAGCGGGCCGGTCAGGTCGAGTGCCCGCTCGCGCTGCCCGCGGCCGGCCGCGTGCGCGGCCAGCTGCAGGGTCCTGACCACCGCGAGGCGCCGGGCCATCGGGTCGGGGTCGGCCAGGGCGGTCGGGCCGGGCGCCCCGGCCGTGTCGGCGCCCAGCAGCCAGGGGGCCTCGGCGGCGTGCTGGACGCCCTGGGACGCCAGGGCGGGCCAGCGTGCGGTCAGCCGGGCGGCGGCGCCCGCCAGCAGGTCGGCCCGCCCCCGGCGGTGCAGGATCTTGCAGGTGTCGCTGACCCGGATGTTGCGGGCCAGCGCCCGGACCTGACGGGCCAGTGCCGGGTCGGCGGCCACGTCCTCGGGCCACCAGTCGACGTCCTCGGTGTGCGCCCGCTCGCCGTCGGCGATCCGCTCCAGGGCGGCCAGCCCGGCCAGCGCCCGGTCGAGGTCCCCCGCGTAGCCCTCGATCCGGACCAGGTTGACCTGCGGCTGGAGGGCGAAGGCGGCCAGCCTGGCCGGTGTCCCGCCATGGGTGCGGGCACGGCTGCGGGCGTAGGCGATCTCGGCGTGGCACAGGGCCCGGGCCCGGTCGGGGCGGCCGAGCCGGAAGTGCACCAGGGCCACCAGGTTGGCCGCCACGAACAGCGGCTCGGGGTCGTCGCCGACCGGGCGGTCCAGCAGGTCCCGGG
>NZ_JAIZ01000089.1 GCF_000710465.2 Kitasatospora sp. MBT63
CGGAGCAGCGGTCACGGTCGTCGTCGTGTCCGCCTTCGCGACGTCTTGATCGGATGCCGCGCTGGTGCTCGCTGTGAATCCAGGTCCCCCGCCGTACGAGGCGGTGAAGACGTGGTGGCCTACATCCGGGTTGACTATGAATGTGACACTCGAATTTCCGGTGGAGGAATTCTTTGCCAGTGTTCCGGCGTGGCTTCCGCTGGAGTCCGAACTATCAGTGAAAAACACGATTCCCGTAGGTGGAAGGCCGGTTGAACTGGTCACATTGACCGTGTAGGACAAGGGTTGGCCGACTGACGGGGTGGCGGGATTTCCGGGGTCCGGGGTGATTGACGTAACCGTATCGGAATTGACATTTTCAAGATCAAATTTGGCATCCGTGTCAATATTCTTGACATGGGCGACGACCTGGAACCTCCCAGTTGTCGAATTTGCTGTCAGCGAGGGAGAGGTGGCCAAACCTGAGGAATCTGTAAGAGCCTTCGTGGAATCGGAAAATACGGCAGATGCGCCGCTGGACGGAGCTGCGAACGTTACCTCGACGCCCTCCAGCGGATTCCCGCCGGAATCTGTCACCAGAGCCTTGAGGTTTGTGCCGAATACCCCTCCCACCGCTGCCGACTGTCCAGAACCCTGGTCGGCCGACACTTTTGACTCGCCAACTACTCCGAGTGCAACCGCCATGGGAGAGGCTCCGACGGGGATGGAGACGGGTGCGAAAACGGAAACGCTACTACTCGCACCGTTGGTGATGTATGCATGAACGCCGTCCGGACCTATGGCGATCCGTCCTGGAGAGTCGATCTTATCAGTGATGGTTGATGTTACCGAATTCGTTGTCGATTTTATTACTGAAACACTCTTCGATCCTGCATTGGTGACATAGATGCGTGTTCCATCCGGGCTGACGGCTACATCAATAGGGGCGGTGCCGACGGCTATGGTGGAAATATTTCCATTGGTCGTCGTGGTGTCGATTACCGAGATGCTTGGCAGGGTCAAATTAGCGACGTATACCAGATTTCCATCAGGGCTTATAGAGATGCCGACGGGGCTGGAATTGCCGTCGAGGCTGTAGCTTTTAGTGATTGATTTGCTGGCGGTGGATATGAGCGTCACGTTGTGCTTCAGGACGTCCGTGACAAATAGATTGTTCCCATTCGGGCTGATTGCCAGGTCGCGCAGTCCTGATGAGTTTCCGAAATCGATTGTGCTCAAGGCATTGCTAGCCGTGTCGATGATCAGCACGCTGGCCGGGGATCCGTCCGTGGAGACGTAAATGGTACTGCTGAGGGGATCGGGGCTGGTTGCGACGTCCCATGGGCTAGTTCCGAGTTTGATTGTTGTCGGGGATACAGTGTTGTTGGTGGTGTTGATCACCGATATGTCGTTCGAGTCGTGGTTGGAGACGTAGGCGCGCTTGCCATCGGCGCTCACGGCTACCCTGATCGGGCTGCTCCCCACCGGAACCGTGGCGATCACGGCATTGGTGCCGGTGTCAATCACGGAAACGTTGTTGGCCGAGGAATTTGTAACGTATGCTCGACTGCCGTTCGGACTCACCGCAACGCCGGACGGGGCCGAGCCTGCCGTCAGGCTGATGGTGGAGCTAACAGCGCTGATCTCCGTGGATATCGCCGAAATCGTGGAAGCTGTGCCGGCGACATAGATGTAGGATCCGTCGGGGCTGATGGTAATATCGTGCAGATCGGATCCGACCCCTTTGTCAATGGTGGCGATTACGGCGGTTTGCGGGTTGGCGATTCTGGAAGTATCGATCACCTTGATACTTCCCGGGTTGTTAGCCCCGCTACTCGCGTTCGCAACGAATATTCGGCTTCCATCCGGCGCCACTGCCAGCTTGACCGGGAGGCCTCCGGCGCCGGTGGGAATATACGTTCTGGCGCTGGTGTCTGCTAGGTCAATCACTGCCACGCCTGGTGCCTTGGCGCCAATCGGCATAGCGACGTAGAGGTTGTTTCCGGCTGGGCTGAGTGCCAACCCGAATGGCCTCCCCTCAATATCCCCTATGGTGCCAATCACTATATTTGACGGTGTATCGATAATTGATATGCTATTGTCTGACGAATTTGCCACATAGGCGCGCCCGAGGCGGTCTATGGCTATGTCGACGGGGGCACTTCCGACCGTTATTTGAGTGACTGATTTGGTGGCCCAGGAGATTTTGGAGACGGTGTTTTCGGAGTTGTTTGTGATGTAGGCATCGCCGTTGCCGCTGAAGGTTACGGAACTTGCGCCCTTGCCGACGGTGATAGGGGTTCCGATAACTGAATTGGTGGCTGTGGAGATTATTGAGACGCTTCCCTGGGCGCCTTGGGAGGAATTGTGTGTCACGTAGACACGCGTCCCGTCCGGGCTGACCGCTGCGTCGGTCGGCGAACCGGGCACGCTGATCGGGTTGCCGATAGCCGTGTTCGTCGCGGTGTCTACTACTGATACATTCTTCGATGAGAAATTGGGGACGTAGGCGTATTTCCCGGGAGGAGTGATGTTCACTCCCTCGGCGTGGGCCGGAGTGGAGGCGAGAGATGAAATGAATACTGCACCCCCCAACGAGAGGAGGGTGGCAAGGATTCCTGCCGTGGCGCGTGTCCCGCGTCGGCCGAGCAGACTCGGTGTGGTCGAGGTCGGCATGGGGTCGGGCTGTGAGGGACCCCCTCGGGTGAGGCTGCGGCGCCGACGGGTTGGATGCGCCAGTGCGACTAGGCTCATGAGTAGCAGCAGGCAGCGCCGCCCTCCCCTGCGGACTGATGATCGTAGTGCCCAGTGATCGCCTGCCTCTTGGCTGGCGCTGACTCCTGGGAGCGCGGCTCTGACGCGGGAGACCGCATCGCGAAGAAGGCGTATGAACGCGGTCGGTTCGTCAGTCGCCACAAATGCCTCCTCGCAGCGCGCGAGGGCTGATGTGGCCCCTCGTCGTGGGATCACTGTCGCAGGCGGACCCCTTGGCCGAGCTGGCTCGCTGTGCCGTAAGCCGGGCACGGATACGTGCCTCTTGGGGACGGCCGCGATCAGCCGCCCGCGTTCTCCGTGCCCCGCCTGCGGACGCGGCATAGCACCCGCAGCCCGCGCTGGCGGGTGAGGCGGCAGCAGGGGCGGGCCTGCCGGAGGGCGGCGCGGTGGCGGATGCGGCTGCCGAGGCTGGGGGTGGAGGAGAGTCCGAGGCGGACGGCGACGCGGGCGCCGCCCAGGGGGCTGCGGCCGATGGTGACCTCGCCGCCGGTGGCGGTGGCGGCGCGTCGGGCGATGTCCAGGCCGAGTCCGGTGGATCCCGCGCTGGAGCCGCGGGCGAGGGCCCGGTCGGGGTCGATGATGCCGGGGCCGGCGTCCTCGACCGCGATGGTGACGGCCTGGGCGGTCCGTTCGACGCTGATGGCGAGGGCGCACTCCTGCGGGGTGTGGCGGAAGACGTTGCCGACCATGGCGTCGAGCACGGCGGCCAGGTCGTCCTCGGGGAGTGCGACCGGGGTGGCTTCGGTGGTGATGGAGACGTCGCAGCGGCGGTTCTGCTGGGAGGCGAGGATCGCCCAGAAGGCGGCGCGGCGACGGACGACGTCGGCCACCTCGCCGAGGTCGGCGTCGGTGTGCTGGTGGGGGAGCCGCCCCGGGGGTGTGTCGCGGAAGGCCGCGCCCATGGGGCCGGTGGCGAGCGGGGTGCGGGCGGTCGTGATGATCGAGTTGAGTTCGGACTCGAGCTGGGAGATGGCGCAGCGGATGCGTTCGGCGTCGTCGGTGGGGCCGAGGCGTTCGGTGGCGAGCTGGAGTGCCGCGAGCGGGGTGCGCAGGCGGTGGGAGAGGTCGGCGACCAGTTCTCGTTCGATGGCGAGGAGTTCGACCATGCGGTCGGCCATGGCGTTGAAGGCCAGGCCGGCTTCGTAGAGTTCGGGTGGGCCGCTGGGTTCGATGCGGGTGCGCAGATCGCCGGAGCCGAGGGCGTGGGATGCGCGGGCGAAGCGCTTGGAGGAGCGGACGACCCGGGCGCCGAGACGGTCGGACAGGGCGACGGAGCCGATGACGAGGCCGCCGGCGGTGAGGGTCATCACGGCCCAGGAGGTGCCGACGCCCCTGCTCATCTCGGCCTGGGGGACGAACGACTCGATGACCGCGACCTGGTTGTGGGCGAGGACGATCGGTTGCAGGTAGACCCAGCCGCCGTGGACGTCCTCGGTGAGGGACTCGCCGCGGTCGGCGGCGCGGGCCAGTGACTCGGCGGAGGAGTGGGAGGCGCCGACGATGCGGCCGTCGGGGAGGTGGACGCCCAGGCGGTTGTCGGAGTCGAGGTCGGAGACGGCCTGGCTCAGTTCGGCGATGGTCGGCTCGACGGTCAGGAACGGGGCCAGGGCGGCGGCGCGCTGTTCGGCGGCGGTGCGGCTCTGGGTCTTGGCCTGGGACTGGAGCAGGAAGGCCAGGGGGATGAGGAAGGACAGGGCGACCATCGATGTGACGGCGAAGGCCACGCCCGCGAGTGATCGTCTCATCTGGGGGTCACCAGTTTGATGCCGACGCCGCGGACGGTCTGGAGGTAGCGCGGGCGGGCCGCGCGTTCGTTGAGCTTGCGGCGCAGTGCGGACAGGTGGACGTCGATGGTCTGCTCGTCGACGTAGGCGTCGCGCCAGACCTCGGTGAGGATGGTGCGCTTGGGCACGACCTCGTCGGCGTTGCGGGCGAGGAAGGCCAGCAGGTCGAATTCGCGGCGGGTCAGCTGGATCTCGTCGCGGTCGAGGTGGACCGTGCGGGCCCGTTCGTCGATGCGGAGCTTGCCGATGGCGATGGCTTCGCGGGAGGTGGTGTCGCGCCAGGCGCCGTCGGCCTGGTGGTCGGCGGTCGGCCGGGCGGAACGGCGCATGACGGCGGTGAGGCGGGCGGCGAGCATGGCGCTGGAGAAGGGTTTGACGATGTAGTCGTCGGCACCGGCCCGCAGGATCCGGATGATCTCGTCGTGGTCGTCCCGTGCGGTGACGATCACCACGGGGACCTGTGAGATGCCGCGCATCATCCGCAGCGCGTCCGAGCCGTCCAGGTCGGGCAGACCGAGATCCAGGACGACGGCGTCGGGCGGGGACTGGGTGAGTTCGCGCAGGGCTCCGAATCCGTCTCCGGTGCTGCGAACAGTGAATCCGTGTGCGGAGAGCCCGTCGATGAGGGAAAAACGTATGTCCGGGTCGTCTTCCACAACAAGAACGTTCGCCATGGGGACACCGTAGCGGATCGGTAATGATGGTGTTGTGCCCGTGCTCTTGCGTGTTCTCCTGTGGTTGGCCTGTACCGCTCTGGCGGTGACGGCGGTGTTCTTCGCGGTCGGCTTCGTCATCAAGTCGACGACGCCGGTGCCGGCGCTCGCGCTGCCGACGCCGACGGTGTTCGTCGCCGCGTCGGGTGAGGCGACGGATGATCCGTCCGCACTCGAGCCGCCCAAGGCTCCGGCCTCGGCTTCTCCCTCCGCGTCGCCGTCGCCGAAGGGGAGTTCCGCGTCGCCCTCGTCCGGAGTGACGCGGGCGCCCGCCACGGTGGTTCCCCGTCCGTCGCCGGCGGTGACCGGGCAGCGTCCGGGGCCGGGGTCGTCGTGTCAGGGCGGTGTCGGTGCGCATACGGTGCGCTCGAGCGGGGGGCAGGCTTCGATCAACTTCGGGAACGGGGCGGTCTGTCTGGTCTCGGCGCTTCCCGCGCCGGGTTTCACCACGGATGTGACGCAGTCCGAGCCGGGGACGCTGGTCGTCACGTTCACCAGCCGGGACCATCGTTCGCGGATCACGGCCACTCTCCAGCCACAGCCGCAGGCTTCCGTGCGGGAGACCGCCCTGTGACGGTGCGTGCCCGTAGGGGCAGTCGTCGGCTTGCGGACTCTGCCCTCTGAGCTGCCTTTCTTGCAGTGCGGGTGATGGCTTCCTTAGCTGTTCCTGAAGATCGCCTCGGAGGGCCTGTCGGAGCGGTGGCGCCGCCTATGCTCGCCTTGCCTGGCGGCGGACGACCCGGTGGCTTCGTAGTGGTTTCCACCGGGTCGTGCCTCGCCGCCGGGCGTCGACGCGGCTCGTGCCGGCCCTTTCTGCCGATGCCGGTGAGCCGTGTTCACCGACCGATGCCTGCCTGCCGGTTCGGCGTACCCGTGCGCTGCCGATGCCCTGCCGGGTGTGGTGGCCGATGCCAGGGCGCCGGCGGCGTGATCGAAGGACTCCGCATGAACCATCGACCGTTTCGTGGTGGCCGCAGGGCCGCCGGAGCCGCTGTTCTGGGAGCGGGGGCGGTGCTCGTCCTGGCGGGTTGTTCGACCGCCCAGGGCGCCGGGCCGGGCGCGGCGGGTGCCGACGACGGGATCGAGATGATTCCCGTCGCGCAGCGCAAGCCGGTGCCCGATGTGGCGGGTCGCGGCCTGGACGATCAGCCCGTCATCCTGTCGGGCTTCGCCGGCAAGGTCGTGGTGGTGAACCTGTGGGGGTCGTGGTGCGGGCCCTGTCGGGGTGAGGCGGACGATCTCGCGAAGGTGGCGGGGGAGACCGCGGACAAGGGGGTGCAGTTCTTCGGCATCGACGTCAAGGATCTGAAGCCCGACGCCCCCAGGGCCTTCGTGCGTGAGCACGGCATCACCTATCCCAATCTGTACGACCCGCAGGGGATGACGCTGCTGGGTTTCCCGCCTTCCGTGCTGAACGCCCAGGCGATTCCCTCGACCCTGGTGGTCGACCGCAGCGGGCGGATCGCGGCGCGCGCACTGCAGCCGCTCACCGGGGAGCAGCTGCACCGGATGGTGGACCCGGTCGTGGCGGAGGGGCAGTGATGGCGCTCGCGAACTCAGTGGGTCTGGCCGCTGCCGGTAACGAGACGGTGCTCCACGGAACGGTGCTGTTCGCGTTGCCGGTCGCCGTGCTGGGGGGCCTGGTCTCGTTCTTCTCCCCGTGCGTGCTCCCGCTGGTCCCCGGTTACCTGACCTACGTCACCGGCCTGTCGGCCACCGATCTGGCGGATGCCCGGGGCGGGCGTCGTGGTCGGATGCTCGCCGGGTCCGTGCTGTTCGTCTCCGGGTTCACCGCGGTCTTCGTGTCCGGCGGGGCCCTGTTCGGTTACTTCGGGCACACGCTGCTCGAGCACCAGCGGACCATCAGCCTGGTGGCGGGGGTGCTGACCGTCGTCATGGGGCTGGCGTTCATGGGTGTCCTGCCCGGCTTCACCCAGCGGGAGGCCCGGTCGCACTACCGGCCGGCGCTCGGTCTGCTGGGTGCGCCGCTGCTCGGTGTGGTCTTCGGTGTGGGCTGGACACCCTGTATCGGTCCGACCCTCGCCGCCGTCCAGGCGCTCGCCTGGAACGAGGCGAGTGCGGGACGGGGTGCGCTGCTGATGACCGCTTACTGTGTCGGGCTCGGACTGCCGTTCGTCCTGGCGGCGCTCGCCTTCCGGCGGGCGTTGGGGGCTTTCGGTGTCGTCAAGCGTCACTACCAGTGGGTGCTGCGGGCCGGCGGCGGCATGCTGGTCGTGGTCGGCCTGTTGCTGGCCACTGGGGCCTGGGATCAGTTGGTGTACCAACTGCAGCTGTGGGCCTCGCAGTTCACGTCCTCCGTGTGATTCCCGGGGTGCTTCGGGGGCGTCCGGGTTGCCGTGCGGCCGGACTGCCGAAGGGGGGAATGAGCCCTTCCTTAGCGGTTCGTTAAGTAGGTCGATTCGCTCTTTTTGTCCGAATCGATGGTCCTAGGATCAAGGTCATCAAGCGCGCTTCGCCGGCGGTCACGCCCCGGGACGCGAAGCCTCGGGAAGCCGCGAACGCGCCCACCGCCGCCAGGACCGACCGACCACCTCTCGGAGGAGAGCCGCACATGGAAATCCGCCCCCGGATGCGACCGTCGCGTCGCCGACACCGCCGGCCCCGCCGTCGGCTGCTGGTCGTCGCCGCCCTGCTGATCCCGGGGGTGGCCGGAGTGGCCCTGGCGTCCTGGGACGGCGGACAGCCCGCCAAGAACGCCGCCACCTCCTCGGTGGCCGACTCCCTCAACCTCCCGACGGCGACGGCTGTTCCCCTCTCCCCGCCGCCTTCGCAGGATCCGACCGCCACCGCGAGCGTCTCCGAGAGTGCGTCGGCCCCGCCGGCCGCGTCGCCGAGCTCCGCCGCGGCGTCCCGGCCGGCCGACGCACCAGCGAAGTCCTCGAAGAGCGCCGCCCAGTCCCAGCCGGCCAAGAGTTCGGCCGATGCGGGAGGCCAGGGCGGCTCCGGATCCTCCGGATCGTCCGCCTCCTCGTCGGGGGACGCCGCCCAGCGAGTCCTGGACCAGATCAACAAGGCCCGGGCCGACCAGGGGCTGGCCGCACTCACCCTCCTCGACGGCCTCAACAGCAGCGCCCTCCTGCACTCCCAGGCGATGTCGGCCGGGTGCGGACTCTCGCACCAGTGCTCGGGCGAGGCGGCGGTCGGCCAGCGGGAGACCGCACAGGGCGTCCGATGGTCCTCCGCCGGCGAGAACATCGGCACCGGAGGACCCGCCAAGAACGCGACCGCCGTCGGCGACATGGCCGTCAAGCTCACCCAGGACATGCTCGCCGAGCGGCCGCCGAACGACGGGCACCGGCGGAACATCCTGAGCACCTCCTTCACCCGCATCGGCATATCCGTCATCCAGGACGGCTCCGGCACGGTGTGGATGACCCAGGACTTCTCCGGATGACGATCCGTCAACGCCCCACCAGTACCCCGGTCTGACGTAGCGGCCCACCCGCCGACGCCAGCTCCCGGACAGCCAAGAGACATCCCCATCCCACCGGAACCCTCCCAGGGAGAACCACATGCGGACCCGATCGCTCCTCCTGGCCATAGCCGTCGCCACCACCGGCGCGGCGCTCACCGCCTGCGACGACCCCAAGGCCGCCCACGACTCGGCTGCCAACGTCGCCCTCGACACCGGTGTCGTGCCCTCGCTCGGCTCGTCGTCCACCCAGGCCGCCGCGCCCGCTCCCGCATCGACCCCGAGCGGCGCGGCCACTCCCTCCGCCGCCCCCAGCGCACCCGCCACCAGCGCCAGCCCGGCCGCCAAGACCACCGCCGCGGCCAAGAGCACCACCAAGGCCGCAGCCGCTCCGGCCAAGGCGGCCTCCGGCGGCGGGGCCGCTGCCGCCGTGCCCGCCGCCGCCATCAGCGGGGGATACAACGCCAACGCGGACTCCGCGGCCGAGATCGCCGCCGCGATGAGCAAGGCCAAGGCCGACGGCAAGAACGTCCTGCTCGACTTCGGCGCCAACTGGTGCGGCAACTGCAAGGCCCTCGACAAGCTCCTCACCGGCAACGCCGACGTGCAGAACGCGCTGAACTCCTCCTACCACTTCGTCAAGGTCGACATCGGCGACCACAGCACCACCAACATGAAGATCCTCCAGGGCTACGACTCCTCCGGCAGCTACGCGATGCCGGTACTCATCGTCGTGACGCCCTCGGGCACCGTCACCGCCAGCACCCAGAAGGTCGAGCGGCCCAAGACCACCGCCGACGGCTTCACCGCATTCCTCCGGAAGTGGGCCGCGTGACCCGCCGAACCCCCCTCTACGCGGCAGCCCTCCTGACCGCGCTGGCTGCCGTCGGCTGCACCAGTGCCAGCGCCGGCACCACCGGTACCGGTACAGCTGCGGCCCCCAAGCCCGCCGCCACGTTCAGCGACGGCGGCGTGACCGTGGCGCTGAGCCTCGGGAACTGGGACGGGAACAAGGGCACCGCCAGCATCACCTTCACCCCGGAGAAGGCGGGCTACCACATCTACAGCATGGACCTCCCGCCCGACGGCATCGACGGCCTGGGCCGCCCCACGGTCATCAAGCTGACCGGCTCACTGACGATGTCCGGCGCGCCGAGCACCACGTCGGCGATCCGCCAGATCACGGACGCCGGAACCTCCACCGAGGTACCGGTCTACCCCGACGGCCCGGTCACCTTCACCGTGCCGCTCGCCAAGAGCGGGACGGGCGAGGCGACTACGCTGATCAGTTACGCCGCATGCAGCGAGGACGGCTGCCTCGCACCCGTGGACGATCACCCGGTCGCCCTCACGGTCGGAGACCAGGGAATCGCCGTCCGCCACTGACCACTCCCGAGACCACCGCGGGCACCACCGGGGCGCCACACAGGGCCCGCGTCCCGCCGCGGTGGACCGCCGGCCCGCTCCCCGAGGACAGGGAGCGGGCCGGCGCTTTCCATGTGCCGCTCCGGCGGACGCACAGCGGGAGGAGGGCACGTTCACCACCCGCTCCTCAGGAGCCGACGTCACCCGGCAGGCCCTCACCTTGTGACCGGAACCCGGTCACAGGCCTG
Organism: Kitasatospora sp. MBT63; assembly: GCF_000710465.2. Taxonomy (GTDB): domain Bacteria; phylum Actinomycetota; class Actinomycetes; order Streptomycetales; family Streptomycetaceae; genus Kitasatospora. The sequence continues at coordinate 10,298 of NZ_JAIZ01000089.1, forward strand.
CCCGGAAGCGACGTCCCGTGTTGGCTCGGGTCCGGCGGTGTCACCCGTCAACCGCCGGACCCTGCGAGGGGGACCGCGCGACGAGGGTCGCATACATGACCGTGGTCAGACAAGAGTGCAGGCCGCCGATCACTCTCCACGGCCCCGCCGGGGCAGACGACCGGAACCACTTCCCGGAACCGGCGGGGACTCCTTCGGCGGGGAGTCCTTCGACGAGGACTCCCTGGAGCCACGCTCCCGGATCCGCACGGTCGTGAAGCTCCGCGCCGGCACAGGGTCCGCCGCCGCGCCGGACCGGTCCTCCTCCGGCGAGGACAGCTGATAGAAGCCGAGACCGAAGGAACCGGGCGCCTCCTCGACCTCGATCGGCAGGTCCGGCACCAACGGAGCCGTCACCACCAGCTCCAGACAGGCCCGCGGCGAGGATTTCAACGCCGACCACAGATCCATCGAAGCCGCCGTGGACGACGGTGGAGCCGCCCGCAGACCGACGGGCAGACCCGCCTCCGCGAGCGACCCGCCCAGACACTCCACGGGCAGCGTGTCCCTGGTGACCAGCACCGACAGAACCCGGCCGAGCAGACCGTGCGACGCCTCGGCCGTAGCGGCCTGCGCCGACACCAGATAGGTCAGCTGATACCGACGCGCGGGCAGCTTCCGGGCGACGACCTTGTGCTGCGCGTCGCGGACGTCCGTCAAGTCCGCGCCGCGCCCGTTCGGATCCTCCCGCACGTCGTACAGGAAGAGCACGACCTCCGAACACCGCGCCCCGCCGTCCCCGCTTTCCACCGGAGCAGGTGACTCGAACGTCACCACCGCATCCTGCGGCAACAACGGAGTGAGGAAGTCCCGCAGAGCGGCGTCTACTTCATGGAACATGCCCCCAGCGTGCGCACTCCGTGACCGCCGAAGCGGTGACCTTCGGGAGTCACCGGGGCCCCTTCCCCGTGCCCGATGGCGCAATGGTCGACGCCTCACTGGCCGTCCTAAGGCCCATCCCTGCGCCCCGCCCCGCCTGCGAGTCTCGGCATCAGACAGCAAACTTCTACTCACGGCAGGAGGGCTCGTGCCCAGCTATCTGTCACCCGGTGTGTACATGGAGGAAGTCTCCTCCGGTTCAAGGCCCATCGAAGGCGTCGGCACAGCCGTAGCAGGCTTCGTGGGATTCGCCGAAAAGGGCCCGGTCAACGAGCCGACCTTGGTCACCAACTGGTCCCAGTTCACCCAGAACTTCGGCGACTTCATCGAGGGAAGCTACCTCGCCCACGCCGTCTACGGCTACTTCCTCAACGGCGGCGGGGTCGCCTACGTGGTCCGCATCGGCGGATCCGATCCCGTGCCCCAGACCCCGGCGCAGGCCGCCCTCCCCGCCGGCAGCGGTTCCACCAGGCCCGCGCTGATCGCCAAGGCCCTGGTACCCGGCGACGAGGGCCAGCAGATCACCGTCGAGGTGAGCGAGGCGTCCGAGCCCGGAGAGGACACCTTCAAGCTGGTCGTCAGCCGCAGCGGGCCCAAGGAGACCAAGGAGACGTACGACAACGTCACCGTGAAGAAGGGCCCCAAGAACGTCGTCACCGCGGTCCGCCAGGCCTCCAAGCTCATCCTCCTGGAGGAGATCAAGGGCGTCGCGGCGGTCGCCCCCGCGCACGGAAGCCGGGTGTCGCTGACCACCGTCGACGAGCCCGCGCCCACCGTCCCCCGCGTCTCCGCCGGTGACTACCTCGGCGACTCCCTCGACCGCACCGGCTTCGCGGGCCTCGAGGCGATCGACGAGATCACCATGCTGTGCGTCCCCGACGTCATGGCCGCCTACCAGCGCGGCATCCTCGACATGGACGGCGTCAAGGCCGTCCAGCTCGGCATGATCGCCCACTGCGAGCTGATGGCCGACCGCATCGCGATCCTCGACGCACCCCCCGGCCTGAACGCCCGCCAGGTGATGAACTGGCGGCAGGACACCGCCGGATACGACTCCAAGTACGCGGCACTGTACTGGCCGTGGCTGAAGGTCATGGACCCGGTGGCCGGCAAGGCCGTCGTCGTCCCGCCGTCCGGCCACATGGCAGGCGTCTGGGCCCGCAACGACGCCACCCGCGGCGTCCACAAGGCCCCCGCCAACGAGACCGTGCGCGGAGCCATCGCCCTGGAACTGGCCATCACCAAGGGCGAACACGACCAGCTCAACCCGATCGGGGTCAACTGCGTCCGCGCCTTCCCCGGCCAGGGCATCCGGGTCTGGGGTGCCCGAACCCTCTCCAGCGACCCCGAGTGGCGCTACATCAACGTACGCCGACTCTTCAACTGGGTCGAGGAGTCCATCCTCCAGGGCACCAACTGGGTCGTGTTCGAGCCCAACGACCCCAAGCTCTGGGACTCCGTCAAGCGCACGGTCGGCATGTTCCTGCGCCAGGTGTGGCGCGACGGAGCACTGTTCGGCCGCACCCCCGACTCGGCGTACTTCATCAAGTGCGACGAGGAGAACAACCCCCCGTCCAGTCGGGACCAGGGAATCCTCAACGTCGAGATCGGCATCGCACCCGTCAAGCCGGCGGAGTTCGTCGTCTTCCGGATCTCGCAGTACTCCGACGGCTCCGGCCTCGAGGAGTGAACACGTCCGCCCACACGGACAATCCCCTCTCAAGAAAGAAGAAATAAACGATGGTCGGAGGACTCGGGGCCCAGCAGCCCCAAGACGCCCTGACTGCGGCACGGTTCTCAGTCGTCATCGACGGCTACGAGATCGCGTCCTTCTCAGAGCTGTCCGGCATCACGACGGAAGTCGAACCGGTCGACTACCTCTCGTCCTCCGACAAGGAGGTCATCTTCAAGAAGCTCCCCGGCAAGCGGAAGCCCCCCACCGTCATCCTCAAGCGCGGCAAGACCCGCGGTGTCGAGCTGTGGTCCTGGCACCAGGCCGTACTGGAGGGCGAGCTCACACTCGCCCGCAAGAGCGCCTCACTCGTCATGTACAGCTTCGACGGCCAGCCGGTCGCCCGGTACTACCTCGAACACGCCTGGCCGAGCAAGCTGGAGGTCGGCGCACTGAAGGCAGGCTCCAACGAAGTACTGATGGAGACCGTCACCCTGGTGTGCGAGAACATCCAGCGGGTGGCGCCGTGACCACCATGGCCCCGCCCGACGCCGGAATGCGCACCGAATACCCGTTCGTCCTGCCCCGCGGCTTCGTGGACGAGCACGGCCAGGTCCACCGCGAAGGCGTCATGCGCCTGGCGACGGCCCGCGACGAGCTCACCACACAGACGGACCCGCGGGTCCGTCAGAACCCCGCCTACCTGACGGTCCTCCTGCTGGAACGCACCGTCACCAAGCTCGGCACCCTCGCCGGGGTCGACACCTTCGTCATCGAGAACCTCTTCGCCTCCGACCTGGCCTTCCTACAGGACCTGTATCGGCGGATCAACCAGGACGGCCACACCGAGGCCGCGGTCGGATGCCCCTCCTGCGGGCACCAGTTCGCCGTGGACATCGCCGGTGATGCCAAGGGGGGATCGTGACGTACGCGGCTGACCGCCTCTGGGAGGAGACCGCGTACGTCGCCTACTACCTCCACTGGCCACTCGACTCGATCCTCGACCTCGAACACCCGATGCGCGAACGCGTCATCGACGAGATCGGCCGCATCCACACCCGCCTCGGCGGGTGACCACCACCCACCTCAGCCCGCCTCGACCCAGTACCAGGAGAACGAGCAATGCGTTGGCCTCTCTGGCGCAACCGCTCCACACAGCCCGTGAGCGCGCACGCGCCCGCCGGTGCGGACTCCCCTACTCCGGTGTCCGCCACGGCGTCCCCGCCGGCCACCACGACCGGACCGGCGACCCAGCCGGCCCGGGCGACGGCCGGCGCCTGGGTCACCGCACCACCGCTGCGCACCCTCTCGGCACTGGTGGCACCGACCGTCGGCCCGGCACCGATGACGCTCCCCCAGGTGGCCGGCACCCGATCGCTCCTCCCTTCCCCGCACGTCGACCGCTCGGCCGCGCCCGTCGGCCGGGCGGATCTCCTGGCCACCGTGCTGCCCGCCGCCGAGGACCCGACCCGGTCGGCCACCCCACCCGGAGCGAGCCGAACTCCCTCCACCGAGACGGGCGTCGACCACCCGGGCACGGACGCCGACCCGCAGCCGCGCGGCAGCCGCCCGCTGCGCTGGGTCGCCACCCACGACCGCACCCCCGCGCAGGCCGCACCGCTGACCAAGGCGGTGGAGTCCTACGTCGGAGACGCCCGTGAACCGGCCGAACCGTACCGCGCCCCCGGCTGGCTCCGCGCCGCCGCCACCCAGGCCCACCTGTTCACCCCCGAGCCGGCTCCCTCCCGGGAGACCGAGGACGTGGAACTGCCCCCGTTGGACTTCTCCGGGCACGGGCTCATCGCCTCCTGGCAGGCACCGGAACCGCCCGCCCCCGAACAGCCGGAAGAGCCCGAGCGGCCCCTGCCCACCCTGCCCGCTGTGGAACGCGGCCGGCCCGCGGCACGGCGACGCAGTCTGGGCGAGAGCCGCCGCCTCGGCCTGGGCGCCCCGATCAGCCAGACACCGGGTCAGCGCTCCGACCTGCCCCCGCTCCGGCACGACACGGCCTCTGACAACGCTCTCACCGACACCGCTCTCACCGACGCCGCGCCCACCGACGCCGCGCCCACCGACTCCACTCCCACCGACACCGCGGACACCGACGACAGCTCCGACGGCGGCGGCTCCGACCTTGCTACGCATCCTCCGCCTCCCGGGTCCGCCCCGGCCCCCGATGCGGACCCCGGCCCCAGGACCCTCCCCGCGCTTCCCCTGCCGCTCCCCGAGAGCCATGCGGGGGATTCGAACCTGCCGCCACTGCTGCACCCGGCGAGCGCCCAGCCCGGGGAACGCCCGCAGGGGCCGGCCGTCGGCGCCGAACCGCAGCCCGCTGCGCAGGCGCTCTACCGTCCGGCCCCGCAGGAGGCCCCCCAGCCGGCTCCGACCACGGCCCAGGTGCTCGCCGCGATCCCGCTGGCCGCGCCGCCGCCGCCGGACGTCGAGCGGGTACCGCCCACGGTCGCCGCCGCGTTCAAGGCCGCGTACGGCGCGGACGTCTCCCGGGTACCGGTGCACCGGGGACCGCAGGCCTCGACCGAGGCCCGGCTCCTGCACACGCGCGCCTTCTCCCGGGGCGGCGCGGTCTACCTGCCGTCGGCGGAAGGGCCACTGGACTCGCCCGGGGCCCGGGCCGTCCTCAACCACGAACTCATGCACGTGGTCCAGCAGCGGACGCTCGGCAGCGCGCTCCCCGAGGAGCACACCGTCCACGGCCGCGCGCTGGAGGCCGAGGCCCGGCAGGCCGAGACCCTGGCCGTCGGGGCGACGGCCCCGGCCGAGCTGACCCACCCGCCGGCCGCCGCCAGCACGGACCGACAGGTCCAGCAGGTGATCGACGAACTGGTCCGCCAGGGCATCGCCCACCGCGACGGGGCGGGCAACGTGCTGATCGGCACGGACTTCGAGCTCCCGGACCTGTCCGCCACCGTGGCACAGCGGTTGGGAACCGAGGAGAAGCTTCAGGAGATCAAGCTCAAGGCCATCGCGGAGGCCCGGGGGATCAGCGAGATCACCACCTTGGACGATCCCAAGCTGTCCGAGAACGACAGACGCGATATCGCCTACGAGGTGCAGCAGTGGCTGAAGGCCGACACCTCGGACCTGACCAACACCACCTGGCTTGAGAACACCAAGCTCGCAGCCGTCCAGGCACGTTGGACGGACGGCGGCGGCGACGCGGAGAAGATGCCCTCGACGTTCCCGGCCCTCGAGGGCCAGACCAAGCTCGCGCTGGAGATCGAGAAGGAGAAGGCGCTCCTGCGGGATCTGGCGGAGAAGGAAGGGGCCTCGACGGACGATCTGCCGCGGATACCGAAGGTCATCGGCAAGTGGAAGATCGAGGCGCTCGTCGAGCTGGAGAAGCTGGCGAAGAAGGCCGAGAAGTTCTGGAAGGAACGCGGCGGCTACGAGGGCCTCACGATCAAGGTCTCCTACCAGCCGAGTCTGCTGGAGAAGGGCCGAGTCCTCTACATCGAGCCCCCCACGGACGAGATCGTCATGCAGGACACCACGGAGGTCGAGGTGGTGGTGTCCGAGGGAAAGGACGAGAAGGGCGCGATCACCGGTGATCTCCTTCTCGGCGCCGCCGAGACCTTCATGGGGATGTTCGGTCTGAAGATCGACGACCGGGATCGCAAGAGGTTCCGCGAGATGGGCGGGGCCCGGCGTTCCGAAGCGACAGTCCATACGCCGCTCACCGGGTCACAGGACGACGACGGCGACGACGAGGAGCAGGAGAGCAAGGGAAAGGAGGGCAGGGGAGAGAAGGGCGAGAAGAAGGAGAGCGAGAAGAAGGAGAGCGAGAAGAAGACTCCGGTTCCGGCGCCGACCACCGCGAAGACCTCGCAGACGGCGACGGGTACCCCGCCGGCCGCCTCGAAGGTGCCGACGGGCGGTGCCACGCCGGGCGGAGGTACGACGCCCGCGGTGGTCGTCCCCCTGCCCCTGCCCCTGCCCGAGCCGACCACGACGGCACAGCCGGTGCCCGGGGCGGAACCCGGGCCCGTGCGGCCGCCCGAGGCTGCCGCAGGCACTCCCGGCACATCCGTCACCACGAGCCCCGGCGGGAACCCGCCGGCCACCCCGGGTGCCGGCGGGGTTTCACCGGCCACCCCGGGCGCCGGCGTCAGCCTGCCGACCACGGTGGGTGCGGTGGAGACCCCGCCACCATCGGCCGCGATCACCACGGCGGCCGCCATCGGGGCGGCGACGGTCATGGCCTCGGTCCCCCCGCCCCCGGAGGTGACGAAGACCCCGGTGGTCGGCACCAAACCGTCGACCGGGTCCGGCAGGAAGCCGGAAAAGAAACCGGAGAAGGAGCTCAAGCCGCTCGAGATGCCCGCAGTGATCGGGAAGAAGCAGATCGAGGCGGAGAAGGCTCTCAGAGACAAGAAGATCAAATACGCGGTCCTCCTCCAGGACAGCTTCCGCCCGGCAGGTGAGGTGATCTTCGCCTCGCCGGACGCGGGATCCCGACTCGATACGGACGAGAACGTAGGAAAGCAATCCAGTGAAATACCGGTCGAGATCATCGTCTCCGCGGGAATCCGGGGTGAACTCGAAGGCGGGGAGGCCGGGCTCTCCATGGCCGCCTTCGGGCGCGCGGCGAAGGCCGAACTGGCTCTCGGGGCCGCCGAGACATTCCGAGGCATCTTCGGCCGCAAGGTCAATGACAAATGGCGGGCCGAACACGGAGGTGAACAGCGTGCAGGAGCTGCGATCTTCGAGCCGGTGGCGGACGAAGAGCCGGAACCGGAGGACGATTTCGGGGCCGGACCCGAGGGCGACCTCGCGCAGGAGCCGGAAGAGATAGCCGCCACCGGCGGGCTGCCGCCCGCAGTGGGCTCGGCTGCGGCGAGCACCCTGCCACCCGCAGTGAGCGGCTCGGCCGCGGCGAGCACCCTGCTGGCCGCGGTGACGGGCGCGGGAGTGACTCTCGGAGGGCAGGCCGCGGCCACCGTCGCTGCGCCTGATCCCGGGTCACCCGACAACAAGACCTCCACGGGCGGGAGGGCGAGCCTGGACGATCTCGATCTCAATGAGGTCGCGGACAGGCTGTACCCCCGCATCCGGAGCAGGCTGGCACGGGAGCTGAGAATCGACCGTGCCCGCCAAGGAATTTTCAGTGATTTCCGTTAAATGGAGCAGAAATGACGACTTTCGATTCACTCGGACTTGCCAACCGGTTCCAGGTCAAGCTGGACGGGGCGACAAACATCGACCTCGGGTTCTGGTCGACGGTGGGCGGACTCGACGTCACCTGGGGACTGTGCGAGTACCGGGCCGGAGATTCGGGAAACTCCCGGTTGTACTACCCCGGGTCCACCAAGTACTCGGACATCGTGCTGACCCGGGCTGCATGCGCCCAGTCCCAGACGGTTCAGGATTGGCTTTCCCAGGGTTCCCTGTCGCTGCAGAAGTGGTCCGGGACCATCTACCTGGGAAATACCGAGACCCAGGCCATCATGACCTGGACGCTGATCAACGTCATGCCGTTGAAGTGGGCGATCGAGAAGTTCGACGCCAGTGCGAGCAAGGTGGCGATCGAGACCCTCACGCTCGCGCACGAGGGATTCCTCAAGGACGACACCAAGTTCAACAGCGCGCTGCTGGCGCCCGGGTCGGTCCAGGCATCGTCGACCTCTGCGGGATTCGGCGACACGTCCGCGGGCGGCGGCGCGGCGCGAGGGACCGCGGGTGGAGCTGTCTGATGACCGGGGCGGTTCAGCAGGAGAAGTTCGTCCCCGGCATCACGCTGCGCTTCCAGGTCACCATCGAAGGCCTGGACCTGGGGGCGTGGAAGAGCTGCAAGGGCCTGACGGTCTCCTTCAAGCACAAGCCCATCTACGAGGGCGGCAACTACGAGTCGCCGGTCTCCATGCTCGCCGAGCAGCTCGAATACCAGACGATCACCCTGCAGCGCGCGATCGCCAACAGCACATCGTCGACGGTTCAGGCATACCTCAAGCAGGTCGCGGCCTCATGGTTCCACGCACCGAGCTGCGACTACCGGGGCGGCACCGGCAGCATCACCCTCTACGACGCCTCGCTGGCGCCCGTCTACACCTGGAATCTCCGCGGCGTCTACCCGGTCAAGTGGGCGGGGCCCGACCTGGACGCCATGGGGAGCGGCGGGGTGGCACTGGAGACCTTGGAACTGGCCCACCAGGGCTTTCTGTAAGGAGCAGGTCATGGCGCTTGCCGAATACGAGAACTGGGGACCGGCGGGAGAGTACGACCGGGCGAAGCTGACCTGCTTCGCCCCCAAGCCCGGCTTCGTGGTCTTCAACTACAACCCCAACAAGATCACCTTCAAGCGCAGCGCCAAGGCGAAGAGCCGGACAACGGCAGGCAGTTCGACCGGCAGCCAGCTGCAGGAGAGCGAGCTCATCACCATCAGCGTGAACGGCAACGTCCTCGAAGGCACGGACACCAAAGCGCGCTGTGACCTCCTGCTCTCCTGGGCCGCACCGCCTGACAACAGAGTGGAAGCGGCACTGGTCAGCCTCCTCGACCTGGCCGTGGAGCTGCCCCGGATCCAGTTCCAATGGGGTCTGCCGGCGTACGGGTTCGTCTGCGATGTGGTCATGACCAACTGCGACGTCACCTACGAGCGGTTCGACAGCATGGGCGTGCCCTCCCGTGCCGTCGTCAATCTCACGCTCATCGAGCAGCCGCCGATCCTGCCGTTCACCAACCCGACGTCCGGAGGCCTACCCGGGCGCCGGGCCCACCAGGTCTGCGAAGGCGAGCGGCTGGCGCAGATCACCACCAAGGAGCTGGGCCATCCGCGCCACTGGCGGGAGCTCGCCAGGTCCAACGACATCGACGACCCGCTGCGGGTACGGCCCGGCCAGTACATCTACGTGCCCAACCCGAGTGAACTGAAGCGCGAGGACTAGGACATGCCCGACACGTTCTTTCCGCTGGACGGGGGGTCCGCCACCCGGAAGGCCAGTGTGCTGATCGGAGGCGGAATCGCCATGCCGGGCCCGCCGGTCCCTCTGCAGACGATCATCGACACCCTTGCAGCCGAGGGCGGAGCTGCTCCGCAGATCCTGCGCGTCGTGGTCGACACACATCTGCACATGCCGGACATGTTCGAGATCACGATCCACGACCCCAACGGCGTGATCATCGAGGAGGCGGGGCTGGTCATCGGACAGCAGGTCACGATCCTTGCGCCCAGGCCGAGCACCGGTGTACGGCCGGTGATGATCGGCGAGATCACCGGCCTCGAAGCCATCTGCGACCAGGTGGCCACCACGACCGTGGTGCGGGGATACGACCGGCTCCACCGGCTGCAGCGAGCCAAGCACACCCAGGCCTGGTTCAACACGACCGACGCGGAGATCGCGACGGAGATCGCGGTACGCGTCGGTCTGGTCGCCGGCGAGGTCATCCCCTCCCCGACCTTTCACGAGCACATCGCCCAGTTCAACCAGACCGACTGGGAGTTCCTCAGTTTCCGGGCGTCCGAGATCGGATACGAGTTCGGCGTCGAGGCGGGAGACGTCTTCTACTTCCGCCCGGCGAGCAGCGGGCTCGAGGGCGCCCCCCTTGCCGCCGAGAGAGCCGAGCTGATCGGGGCCGCCCCCCTCGTCTTCAAGCAGAACCTGATCAGGTTCCAGCCGAGCATCAGCGCCGACAACCTCACCCCCACCACAGAGGTTCGGATGTGGGATCCGGAGCTCGGTCTTCCGGTCGCCGAACCCGGCGTACCCGCGACTCTCTCGGCGGTCGTCCCCTCGACCCCGGCCGAACTGGCCGAACTCGCCATGGCGGCTGCGGAGATCGCACAGGCAGCGGGAGAGGCCGAGGCGGAGGCGAAGATGGCCGCCCAGGAGGCCGAGGAGATGGAGGTGCCGAGTCGCGCGGATGCCGGGCCGCCGGCCGATCCCCTCGCCTACGTGGTCATGGACCGCCCGGTCGGCATGGGGGTCACGGGTGCGCTCAACGCGGAAGCCCTGTCCGTCAGCATCGGCGACCAGCTCGGTGGCACCTTCGCCGAGGCGGAGGGCATCACCGTCGGAGATCCGGGAGTCTCGGCGGGTCTCCCGGTTCTGGTGGAGGGTGTGCCGGCGATGTTCGAAGGCGTATGGATCGTCACCCAGGGCCGGCACGTATTCGACGACGAGGAAGGCGGATACCGGACCCATTTCTGGGTGTCCGGCCGGCAGGACCGGTCCCTGCTGGGGCTGACCAACGGCGGCCGGGTGACCGCGCCGCCACCCCGGGTCAACGGGTTCCTCTGCGGGATCGTCAGCAACAACTTCGACCTGCTGGAGATGGGACGCGTCAAGTTCAAGCTGCCATGGCTCTCGGAACTGTACGAGTCCGACTGGGCCCGGGTCGTACAGATCACGGCAGGGACGACCGCCGGTTCCGTCTTCCTGCCTGCGGTGGGGGACGAGGTTCTGGTCGGATTCGAGTTCGGTGACATCCGACGGCCTTTCGTGCTCGGCGGCCTGATCAACGCCGAGAGCGTGTACCGGGAACTGTTCACACCCGCCACGGTCGAAGGCGGCGGCTCGGTGATCAGCCAAGGGTTCATGTCCCCGTCAGGAAACGCCCTGAAGTTCACCGACGTCATGGCCGAGGGCATGCCTCCCGCCGAGGAGTCCGCGGTCTCACTCGGCAGCTGGAAGGGCGACGTCGCACTGAGGATCGATCAGAGGTTCGGCAACGTCAACCTCAGCGCCGTCCCGGTCCCGGGCGAAGGAGGCGAAGCCCCGCCGGGCACCATCACCATCGTCGCGGGAGAAGGCGGCGGCATCAGCATCCTCTCCGGTGGCGCGATCATGATCGACGCACAGGAGGAGATCACCCTCGCCTCACCCGTGATCAACATCGAGGCCGCCGAAGCCCTCAACCTCGGAGCCGCCGAGATCATCACCGCCACCGCCGCCGTCATCGCCCTCAACGCCGAGTAGCCCACGACCACCCGAGAGGAGTCACGCACATGGCCGACACCGAAAACCCCGACTTCGCCGGCATCGGATGGGCGTTCCCCCTGAGCGTCACTCCCAGCGGCGGCATCGCCACGGTCTCCAGGGAAGCGACGCTGGTCAAAGCGATGAGGCTCATCCTGTCGACCTACCCGGGAGAACGCCCCATGCGTCCGGAGTTCGGCTCGCACCTGAGGGACTTCGTCTTCCGCACGATCGACGGTCAGGCGGCCTCCGAGATCGCCCACGACGTCCGGACCTCCCTGGCGCGGTGGGAACCACGGGTGGACGTCGCCTCGGTCGACGTCAAGGTCGACCCGGACGACAGCAACACCGCCTACATCGACATCGCCTACACCGTGAAGGCCACCAACGATCAGCGAAACCTGGTCTTCCCCTTCTACAGCATCCCCGACGAAGGAACCGACTTCTGATGGCACTGCCCACCCCGAACCTCGATGACCGCCGCTTCCAGGACCTGGTCGACGATGCCAAGCGCATGGTCCAGCGCCGCTGTCCGGAGTGGACGGACCACAACGTCTCGGACCCGGGCGTCACCCTCATCGAGACCTTCGCCTTCATGACCGACCAGCTGCTCTACCGCCTCAACCGCGTCCCCGACCGGCTCTACGTCAAGTTCCTGGAACTGATCGGCATCCGCATGCTGCCGCCGACCGCGGCCGGCGCCCCCGTCACCTTCTGGCTCACCGCCCCGGCCCGCACCACGAACACCGTCCCGCGCGGCACCAAGACCGCCACGGCCCGGGTGGGGAACGAGCCCGGCACCACCTTCGCCACCACAGAAGACCTCGTCCTCGTCCCCAGCTCGCTCAAGTACCTGCGAACCGAGGAGAGCGAGGGTGAGGAACTCCAGGATCCCGCCCCGGAGATCAAGCGGATCAAGCCGTTCCCGGCCTTCTCCGCCGAACCGAAGCCGGGCGACGCACTGCTGATCGGCCTGGAAGAGCCGGTACCCAGGTGCGCGGTCAGGCTCGACCTCGACTGCCAACTGGAAGGCGTCGGCGTCGACCCCACACACCCGCCGCTCGTCTGGGAGGCCTACGACGGCGAAGAGTGGATCGAGTGCGACGTACCCGAAGACCCCACCGGCGGCCTGAACCGCAAGGGAGCCATCGTCCTCCACATACCGGCCGAGCACCGGGCTGCCATCGTCGACGGCCAACGCGGAGGATGGCTACGGGCCCGGGTCACCAAGACCGAAGAGGGCCAGCCCGGCTACAGCGTCCCCCCGGTCATCCACGGGATCAAGACCGCCACCATCGGGGGCACCGCCCGGTCCGTCCACGCGGAGATCATCGACAACGAGGCTCTCGGCACGGCCGAAGGCGTCCCCGGGCAGGCCTTCACCGCCCGCCGCACACCGATCCTCACCGGAGCGGGCGAGTGCATCGTGGAGGTGAGCACGGACGACGGCTGGGAGCGCTGGGACCAGGTACAGACCTTCGCGGACAGCGGCCCCCAGGACAGACACGTCGTCGTCGACGGCTCGATGGGACGGATCGAATTCGGCCCCGCCGTCCGCGAAGCAAACGGGTCGCTGCGCCAGTACGGCGCCGTACCGCCACAGGACGCCGCCGTGCGGCTGCGCCGTTACGCGACAGGTGGAGGACGGAGCGGGAACGTCGCCAGATTTGCCATCCAGACGCTCAAATCCCCCATCCCGTTCGTCACCCGGGTCGAGAACCGCTACCCCGCCCAGGGCGGCGTCGACGGCGAGACGATCGAGGAGGCCAAGGCCCGCGGGCCCCTCGTCCTGCGGGCCCGCAGCCGTGCGGTGACCGCGGAGGACTACGAGGCGATCACCCACGAGGCGGCCCCGGAGGTCGCCCGGGTGCGCTGTCTGACAGCCGGCGAGCACGACGTCGACGCCGGCTCCGTCAAGGTCCTGGTCGTCCCCACCGCGGCGAATGTGGCCGGCCGAATCGAGTTCGAGGACCTCGTCCCCACCACGAACACCCTGAAGCGGATCACCGATCGCCTCAACGACGTCCGGCTCGTGGGCGCCCGCGTCCTGGTCGAGCCGCCGCGCTACCAGGGCGTGACCGTGGTCGCCCGGATCATCGCCCGTCAGTACGCCGACTTCGACCAGATCCGGAAAGAGGCACTCGACGGGCTCTACCAGTTCCTCAATCCCCTCACCGGCGGAAACGACGGCAAGGGCTGGCCGTTCGGACGTGACGTCCAGGTCGGCGAGATCTACTCGGTCCTCCAGCGCGTCAACGGTGTGGACTACGTCGAGGACGCACGGCTCTTCGGGGCGAACCCCGTCACCGGAGACCGCGGCCCGCAGACCAACCGGCTGGTCCTCGATCCGAACAGCCTGGTCTTCTCCTACGACCACCACGTCAAGGTCGAGGAGATGACATGAGAGGCACCACGCCGGGGATCCCCACCCCGTACCCGCTCGGTACCCTGATGCCGGCCGTCTACCAGGAGGACCCGTTCACCATGCGGTGGACCGCGGGCCTGGACGACATCCTCGCGCCGATCATCTCCACGCTCGACTGTCTCGAGGCCTACCTCGACCCCCTGGTGGCCCCGACGGACTTCCTCGAGTGGCTGGCGAGTTGGGTGGGCATCACCCTCGACCCCAAGTGGCCGCTCGACCGGTCGAGACGGGCCGTCACCCAGGCGGTGGAGCTCTACCGGATGCGCGGGACCGTCGCCGGTCTGCGTGCCTACGTCGAGGTCCTGACCGGAGGAGAGGTCGAGGTCGCCGACAACGGCGGCGCAGCCTGGTCCACCACTCCGGGCGCAGATCTTCCGGGCGAGGACACTCCCCGCCTGGCCGTCCGAATACGTGTGGACGATCCCGACAGAGTCTCCACGAGCCTGCTCGACGCATTGGTCACTGCTGCCAAGCCCGCACATGTCATCCACCGACTCGAGGTGACGCGAAGATGATCGCTTGCAAGAAATGTGGATTCCACAACCAGGACGCGGATTCCTTCTGCGGGTCGTGCGGCGGGTTCCTCGAATGGGTGGGGGAGCAGGTCACACCGAAGATCTCCGAGGAGATCGTCCAAGAGGCCGAACAAGCGGCGGAAGCGCCCCGCAAGGGGTTGCTCTCCCGAATGCAGTCCGTCATCTACGCCGACGTCGGTAAGGCGGAGCCCATCGACCGCTCGGGTAGCGGCCCAGGCGGCATGCCGGGGCGCCCCGGCATGCCCGGCGCTCCGGGCATGCCGGGACGTCCGGGGATGCCCGGCGGTCCGGGGGGTGGGCCTCCTGGGATGCCGCCGCGTCCGGGGATGCCCGGCGGTCCGGGGGGTGGACCTCCGGGGATGCCGCCGCGTCCGGGTGGTGGGCCGGGGATGC
>NZ_JAIZ01000090.1 GCF_000710465.2 Kitasatospora sp. MBT63
CCGCCCCCGCCGCAATCCCGCCCCGGCGACCGGACACGGCCTAGGCTGAACCCGCTGGGGCCGGTCCGGCGACGCCGATCCGGTGCGGGCGGTCGCACGGGCCGCGGAACCGGAAGGAGCGGCTGGCGAATGGGTGATCCGACGGGCGAGAAGACGGTCAGGGTGCGCTGCGTACCGGGTGCGCCGTGCTGGGTCAGCCTGACCGCCAGGGACCTCGACCTGGCACAGGCGTTCTACGGGCCGCTGCTCGGCTGGACCTTCGAGCCGGGCCCGGACCGCTGGGGCCGCTACCTGCGGGCCGTGGTCGACGGCGTCGAGGTGGCCGGCCTCGGCGTGATCGGCGGGGACTGGGACGTGCCGGTGGCCTGGACGATCATCTTCGGCACCGAGAGCGCGGACCAGTCCGCCGACGGCGTCCGCGAGCGCGGCGGCACGGTCGCGGTCGGCCCGCTGGCCTTCGACGCCGGGCGGATCGTGCTGGCCTCGGACTCGGCCGGCGCGGCCTTCGGGATCTGGGAGGGCGAGACCGCCGACGAGACGTGGATGGCGGAGCCCGGCACGCCGTCCTGGATCGAGCTGCGCACCGCCGACCCGTTCGCGGCGGCGCTCTTCTACGGCGAGGTGTTCCGCTGGGACGGGCGGGACCCGGCGCACTTCGAGGTCCGCTACGAGCACGAGCGGGTGGTGCTGAGGGTGGAGGGCCGCAGTGTGGCCGCGCTGCGCGGGGCGGAGGAGGGGCTGGGCCCGCACTGGGAGGTGTTCTTCGCGGTGCGGGACACCGAGGAGGCGGTCCGTCAGGCGGTCGAGCTCGGCGGCAAGGTGGCCGGGGACCCGGTGGACACCCCGTACGGCCGGGTGGCCCGGCTGAGCGACCCGGAGGGCGGGCTCTTCTCGGTGATCAGCCCGCTCGGCTGACCTCCCGCCGGTCGGCCGACCGCGCCCTTGCGCAGCGCCGCCGCTCAGTGCCGCAGCCCGGCGAACAGCCGGTGCATCGCCTCCGGCAGCTCGTCCGGCACGGTGACCGGGTGCTCGAACTCGAAGCGGGCGTCGAGGAGTCGGCCGGACGGTCCGGTGTCCTCCGGGCCGCCCTGCGGATCGCCGATCAGCCGGACCCGCAGTCCGAAGCGGTCGAGGGCGACCGGTGCGACCTCGCGGAGCGCGCCGACCGGGCCGGGCCAGGCGTGCCGGGCGGTCCGCCGGGCCAGCGCGCGGGCGCCGAGCAGGGCCAGCTGGTCGGGGTGGGCGGCGGCCAGGTGCTGGAGCAGACAGGCCTCGTCGCCCGCGATCGGGTCGGGCGCGGCGACGGCGAAGGCGCCGAGGTCGATGCAGCAGTCGGCGCCCCACAGGTCCTCGACCGCCAGGTGGTCGAGCTCGAGGCGCAGCAGGGCGTGGCCCGCCGGGCCGCGGTGCGGGAAGAGCTGCTCGATCCGGTCGGGCCCGCCGGCGGGCAGCAGGGTCAGCCGGCCGTGGGCGTGGGCCCGGGCGCGGATCCGCTGGGGGACGGCGACCGGGGCCACATCGACGGCCTCCAGCTCGGCCGGGACCTCCTCCTCGCGGGAGAGCGCCACCACCCGGTGCAGCGGCGAGGGGCTCTCCACCAGGACGGCGAGCGCACCGTCGGGCAGCGCCGCGCAGCTGACCAGCGGGGGGATGCCGGGCCGGTTCACCAGGTCGATCCCGGGGACGTCGGCCACCACGGAGGAGGCGAACTGCAGGATCGTGCGGGCGCGTTCGGCGGCGGTGGGCGCGGTGCGCCGGGGCGCGGGCCGGTCGGCGACGCGGGCTGGCCGGTTTTCGGCGTGGGGCATCCGTCCTCCTCGTCTCTTAGGTGAGCCTAACCTAAGAAGGTGGGCGGCGGGAGGAGGCCGGGCCGAGTGGTCAGAGTGGCTTGCGGGCCTCGATCAGGAACCGGGTGGTGTGGGCCAGGAACGGTCCCTCGGCCCGGATCCGCGCATCCAGCTCCCGCAGCCGCTCGCGGTACTGCTCCACGGTGAAGCCCGGCACCATCCAGATCACCTTCCGCAGGAAGTACACCACCGCGCCGATGTCGTGGAACTCCGTGCGCAGCGACTCGAACCGCAGGTCCACCACCTCCAGCCCGGCCGCCTCGGCCGCCGCCCTGGCGTCGTCGGGGTGCCGGCCGCGGCGCACCTCGGCCGGCTGCGGGCCGAGGAAGAACTCCACCAGCTCGAACACGCTGGACGGGCCGACCTGTTGGGACAGGTAGCAGCCGCCCGGCCGGAGCACCCGGGCGATCTCCTGCCACCACACCGTCACCGGGTGCCGGCTCACCACCAGGTCGAAGGCGGCGTCGGCGAACGGCAGCGGCGGCTCGTCCGGGTCGGCGACGACCACGGCGCCGAGCGGGTGCAGCAGGGCGGTGGCCTTCGCGACGTTCGGCGGCCAGGACTCGGTGGCCACCGTGATCGGCGGCAGCTTCGGCGTACCCGCCAGCACCTCGCCGCCGCCGGTCTGGATGTCCAGCGCGGCCGCGGCCAGGGCCATCCGCTCGCCCATCAGCCGCTGGTAGCCCCAGGACGGGCGCTGCTCGGTGGCCCGACCGTCCAGCCAGGAGAAGTCCCAGCCGGCCACGGACACCGCTTCGGCCTCGGCCACCAGGTCGTCGAAGTCTCGCTCCATGGGGCGATCCTCGCACCCGGCCCGTTCGTGGGCCAATGAATTGCGGGTGCCCGTGGGCGGTGGCCCGGTCAGCGGGGCCGGCCGCCGCCGGGCACCAGCAGTCCCAGCTCGTAGCCGGCCGCCACCGCCGAGGCCCGGTCCTTGACCTCCAACTTGGCGTAGACGTGCAGCAGGTGGGTCTTGACGGTGGCCTCGCTGATGAACAGCCGGGCGGCCGCGTCCCGGTTGGTCGCGCCGCCCGCGACCAGCTGCAGCACCTCCAGTTCCCGGGCGCTGAGCACCTCGGGCGCGGGTGCGCGGACCTGGCCGAGCAGCTTGGCGGCCACCGTCGGCGAGATCACCGAGGCGCCGCGCGCCGCCGACCGGACGGCGTGGAACAGCTCCTCCCGGGCCGCGTCCTTGAGCAGGTACCCGGTCGCCCCGGCCCGCACCGCGGGCAGCACGTCACCGTCGGTGTCGTAGGTGGTGAGCACCAGCACCCGGGCGGTCAGGCCGCGCTCGGCCATCGCGCGGATCGCCGTGACACCGTCCATCCGGGGCATCCGCAGGTCCATCAGCACCACGTCCGGGCGCAGTGCCTCGGCCAGCACCAGCGCCTCGGCGCCGTCCGCGGCCTCGCCGGCCACCTCGAAGCCGGGCGCGGCGGCGAACATGCCGCGCAGGCCGTCCCTGACCACCGGGTGGTCGTCCACGATGAGCAGCCTGATCGGCCGGTCCGCGTCGATCGGCATCCCTGTCATCCGTTCCCCCTGCCGGGCTCCGGAACGGTCACCGACACGGTGGTGCCGAGACCGGGTTCCGTCTCCAACTCGACGTGTCCGCCGAGGTCCTGGGCGCGCCGCCGCATCGCGGTGAGCCCGAATCCGCCGCCCTCGGCGCGGGACGCGGCGGCACGGGCCGGGTCGAGGCCGCGGCCGTCGTCGCGCACGTCCAGGGTGATCTGGCCGGGCAGGTACGAGAGGGTGACCCCGACCCGGGTGGCGTCCGCGTGCCTGGCCACGTTGGCCAGCGACTCCTGGGTGGCGCGCAGCAGCGTCACCTCGACCTGCGGGTGCAGCGGGCGGGGGTCGCCGGTGACGGTCAGTGCCACGGTCGGGGTGCTGCGGCGGCGCCACCGGTCGACGGCCTCGGCGAGTGCCTCCGGCAGCTCGGCCCGCTCCAACTCCTGCGGGCGCAGGGCGTGGACGGCCCGCCGGGCCTGGTCGAGGCTCTCCCGGGCGAGCCGGGCGGCGCTGTCCAGGTGGTGGCCGACCAGTGCGGGGTCGGCGCCCTGTTCGCGAGCGCCGTCGGCGGCCTGCAGCTGGGTGACGATGCCGGCCAGTCCCTGGGCGACGGTGTCGTGGAGTTCACGGGCCAGCCGCTGCCGTTCCTCGGTGATCCCGGCCTCCCGCGCCTGGGTGAGCAGTTGGGCCTGCAGGCCGGCGTTCTCGGCCAGCAGGGCGGTCAGCCGCCGGTTGGCGTCGGCGAGTTCGGCGTTGGCGGCCTTGCGGCTCAGGCTCAGCCGGTCGGTCACGCCGTTCAGTGCGACGATCACCCCGGCCACCACCAGGTTGAACGACAGCACCGCCAGCAGGCTGCCGAACTCTCGCCAGGTGCCCGGGAGTACGCCACCGACCTGGGCCAGCGAGCCGGGCAGGGCGGCCACCAGCACGCCCGCGATCCGGGGCCGGCCGGCCGGCAGGTGGTGCACGGCGTGCAGGTAGCCGGAGAAGGCGAAGAAGCCGAAGTAGGGGTTGCAGAGCACCAGCAGCACGGTCAGCGCGACCAGTACGGTGAAGTGCGCGGGCCCGTGCCAGCCGCGGCGGCGGCCCGGCGGCAGCCGGTCGAGCGCCGCCCGGACCAGCAGCCACAGGGCGGCGGCGCCGGCGGCCGCCAGGGTCACCGCCGCCGGGCGGGCGGTGGGTACCGGCACGATCAGCGCCAACGCCAGCGAGACCAGCAGCGCGACGTACGCGAGCGGCGTGAGCGCCCGGTCGAGCCGGCGCTGCCACATGCCGAGCACGGCCTCCCCCGCGGGGTCGGCCGTGGACGGGTCCGGCCCGGCCGGCGCAGTGATCACTCCCACCGGAACAGCTTCGCAGCGCCGGCGCCCGCGACGAGCGCGAACACCGCCAGTGTGACCAGGTGCACGCCCTGCGGAAGGTGTCCGTTCCAGGTGTCCTGGAGGGCCTGGACGGCGGCGCCGCTCGGGGTGAGGTCGCCGATCCGGCTGAGCAGCCCGGGGGTGAACGCGCGGGGGATCCAGATGCCGGAGAAGAACATCAGCGGGAAGAGCAGCATCGCCCCGATCGCGTTGCCCGCCTTCGCGGACGGCGCCACGGCCGCGACCAGCAGCCCGAGCGCGAACAGTGCCGCCACGGTGAGGGCGAAGGCCAGCAGGAACCCGGGCAGCTGCCGCGGCAGCGGCACCCCGAAGGCCAGGCCGGCCGCGCCGACCAGCAGCAGCGAGACCACCGAGACCGCCAGGTAGAGGGGGAGCAGCGCGCCGAGCACCAGCACCGGACGGACCGGGCTCGCCGACAGCCGGCGCAGCACCCCGCGTTCGCGGTAGCCGGCCAGCACCGGCGGCAGGCCGTTCATGGCCAGGGTCAGCACGCTGAACACCGCCATGATCGGGGCGTACAGCTGGAGGGTGCTCATACCGTGCAGGTCGGCGGAGCGTTCGCGCAGGGCGGGGATCGAGCCGAGCACGCCCATCAGCAGCACCGGGAAGGCGAGGCCGAAGAACGCGGTGGCGGGGTCGCGCAGGAACAGCCGGGTCTCGACGGCGGCCAGGCGGCGCAGGGCACGGGCGGTGGCGGCGCCGGTGTCGGCGGTGCTGGCGGTGCTGGCGGTGCTGGTCATCACGGGCTCCGAAGGGTGGGTGAGGGGTGGTCAGTTGCGGTGGTCGCGGCCGGTCAGCGCGACGAAGGCGTCGTCCAGGCTGCGCTCGTGGATCCGCAGGCCGGTGACGACGAGGCCGCGGCCGGCGAGCAGCCGGGTGACCTCGTCGGCGTAGCCGCCGGTGCCGGTGACCTCGATCCGGCCGGCCCGTTCGGTCACGGTGGCCACCCCGGGCAGTCCGGCGAGCAGGGCCAGGTCGAGCGGGGCGGTCGGCCGGAAGCTCAGGGTCCCGGCCACCCCGGCGCGGGCGATCAGCTCCTGCGGGGTGCCGGCGGCCACGATCCGGCCGCGGTCCAGCACGGCGGCGCGGTCGCACAGCGCCTCGACCTCGTCCATGAAGTGCGAGACCAGGACCACCGTCACGCCGCTGTCGCGGACCTGGCGGATCAGCTGCCAGGTCTCCCGCCGGGCCGCCGGGTCGAGACCGGTGGTCAGCTCGTCCAGGAACGCCACCTCCGGCCGGCCGACCAGGGCGAGCGCGATGAACAGCCGCTGCTTCTGCCCGCCCGAGAGCTTGCCGAACGGCGTACGGCGCAGCTCGCCGAGGCCCCAGCGGGCGGCCAGGTCCGCCACGTCGTGGGCCCGGGGGTAGAAGGAGGCGTACAGCTCCAGCGCCTCGCCGACCCGCAGTGCGTCCTGCAACTGGGCCTGCTGGAGCTGGACGCCGATCCGGGCGCGCAGCCGGTGCGCCTGGCGGACCGGGTCGAGCCCCAGCACCCGGACGGTGCCGCCGTCGGCCCGGCGCAGGCCCTCGCAGCACTCCACGGTGGTGGTCTTGCCGGCCCCGTTGGAGCCCAGCAGGCCGAAGATCTCGCCCTCGGCGACCTGGAAGTCGACCCCGTCCAGGACACCGCGCCCCCGGTAGGCCTTGCGCAGTCCCGCCACCTCGATGACCGCCACGGCCACCACCCCTTGCTGTCCCCGTCCGCCCGGCGCCTTGCCGTGCTCCGAGCTTCCCGCGCGGGGGCAGGGCGGCTCATCGACCGTCCGGCGGTGGTTCGTGGCGGCGGTGGTGGAGGGGCATCAACCGATCGGTTGATGCCGGGCGGGCCGACCAGGTGCGGGACGGGCCGCCGGCTCAGCCGGGGTGACGGTCGTTCAGGATCTTCTGGAACAGCACGTGGTC
This sequence comes from Kitasatospora sp. MBT63, assembly GCF_000710465.2. Taxonomy (GTDB): domain Bacteria; phylum Actinomycetota; class Actinomycetes; order Streptomycetales; family Streptomycetaceae; genus Kitasatospora. The sequence goes on from NZ_JAIZ01000090.1 coordinate 6,650, forward strand.
CCGCCACTCGCCGTCGATCAGCAGGAACTTCGGCGCGGTGCCGATCACCTGGAACCCGCTCTTGACCAGCACCCGCTGGGAGCCGGGGTTGTCGGTGGCCGCGCCGGCCTCCAGCCGGTGCAGCCCGTGCTGCTGGTCGGCGGCCCGGGCCACCAGCGTCACGGCGGCGCCGGCCAGGCCGCGCCCGACGTGGCCGGCGTCGATCCAGTAGCCGAGGTTGGCGCTGTGCAGCGGGCCGCGCACCACGTTGGAGAGGGTCACCGCGCCGATGATCTCCTCGGCGTGGGTGAGCACGTACGGGTACTGGCGGCCGGCCTCGCGCTGCTCCAGCTGGTCCCGCAGCCGGGCCGCCTGCCCGGCCGGGGTGAAGAACTCCTCGTCCCGCCGGGGGTCCCAGCGGCGCAGGTGCTCGCGGTTGCGCAGGAAGGCGCGGAGCAGGGCGGCCGAGTCGTCCTCGGCAACCGGTCGCAGCTGGACGTCAGGTGCGACCGCGATGGCGTGGAACATCATCGGATCACCGTACCGGCGAGGAGACCCGGATCACACCGCGGCCCCGGCACCCAGCATCCGCAGCACCAGCACCGCGTACCGGCGGCCCAGCTCCTCCGGGGACTCCGTGCTGCGCTCGGTGTACCACCGGGACACGTCGATGCCGAGCGAGGTGACCGCCCGGGCGGCGGTGCGCTGGTCGGGCACCTCGAAGACGCCCGCGGCCACCCCCCGCCCGATGATCCGCCGAACCGTTTCCTCGATCCGGATCCGCAGCTCCGCCACGGCCGCGAAGGTCTCCTCGGGCAGTGCATGCAGCTCGTTGTTGACGATCCGGCCGACCGTGTGGCCGCGGGCGTGCCAGACCGTGAAGTCCTCCACCAGGCGCCGCATCTGCTCCACCGGGTCGCCGCTCGCCGCCTCGGCCCGCTCGACCAGGTCGAAGGTGGCCTGATGCCCGGTGCGGCTGATCTCGGCGAGCAGCGCCGCCTTGGACGGGTAGTGGATGTAGAGCGCCGCCGGGCTCATCCCGGCGGCCGTCGCGATGTCGCGGGTGGTGGTGGCGTGGTACCCGCGCCGGGCGAAGGACTCCACCGCCGCGAGCAGCAGGCGCCGGGGGGCCTCGGTCGCCTCTCCGGGCCACAGGCCGGCGGTCGCCAGTTCGTTCATAGGACCAATCCTCGCAGAGGGATCACGGGCCGGGCGGCTCGGCCTGTTGACAGTGTGGCCCGCCCCCAAGATGCTGAGCAAGCGCTTAGTCACCCCATCGAAAGGTACGGCGATGACCTCCTCCCTCAAGGGCCAGGTGGCCGTGGTCACCGGAGCCAGCCGGGGCATCGGCCTCGGCATCGCCCGCGAGCTCGTCCAGCGCGGCGCCAAGGTCTGCATCACCGCCCGCAGCGCCGAGCCGCTCGACGACGCGGTCCGCGACCTCGGCGGCGCCGACCACGCCCTCGCGGTGGCCGGCAAGTCCGACGACCCGGCCCACCAGGAGGAGGCCGTCACCCGCACCATGGAGACCTTCGGCCGGCTCGACCTGCTGGTCAACAACACCGGCGTCAACCCGGTCTACGGCCCGGTGCTGGACACCGACCCGGCCGCCGCCGCCAAGATCATGGCGGTCAACGTGCTGGCCCCGCTGGCCTGGACCCGCCTCGCCCACGCCGCCTGGATGGGCGAGCACGGCGGCGCCGTCGTCAACGTCGCCTCCATCGCGGGCATCCGCGCCTCCAAGGGCATCGGCATGTACGGCGTCAGCAAGGCCGCCCTGATGCGGCTCACCGTCGAACTCGCCGCCGACCTCGGCCCCGACATCCGGGTCAACGCGGTCGCCCCCGCGATCGTCAAGACCAAGTTCGCCGAGGCCCTGTACGAAGGCCGCGAGGAGAAGGTGATCCGGGCCTACCCGCTCGGCCGGCTCGGCGTCCCCGAGGACGTCGCCGGGGCCGTCGCCTTCCTGCTCTCCGCGGACGCCGCCTGGATCACCGGCCAGACCCTGGTCGTCGACGGCGGCGTGACGCTGGGCGGCGGACTGTGAGCGCCCACGACGGGCGCACCGTCGTCGTCACCGGCGCCGGCCGCGGCATCGGCGCCGCCCTCGCCACCGCCTTCGCCGCCGAGGGCGCCCGGGTCGTGGTCAACGACCTCGACACCGACGCGGCCGAACAGGTCGCGGCCCGCCTCGGCGCGCTCGCCGCCCCCGGCGACGCCGCCACCGCCGACGGCATCGCCGCGCTGCTCGCCGCCGCCCGCAGCGCGTACGGCCGCGTCGACCTGTACTGCGCCAACGCCGGCGTCGCCCCGCAGGGCGGGGCCGACGCCGCCCCCGAGCTCTGGGCCCAGGCCTGGGAGGTGAATGTGATGGCCCACGTCCGGGCCGCCGAGCAGCTGCTGCCCGAGTGGCTGGAGCGCGGCGAGGGCCGGTTCCTGTCCACCGTGTCGGCCGCCGGGCTGCTCACCATGCTCGGCTCGGCCCCGTACGCGGTCAGCAAGCACGGCGCGCTGGCCTTCGCCGAGTGGCTGTCCGCCACCTACCGGCACCGCGGGGTGCGGGTGCACGCGCTGTGCCCGCAGGGCGTGCGCACCGACATGCTGACCTCGACCGGCGCGATCGGCGAGGCCCTGCTCGGCGCGGACGCGATCGAGCCCGCCGCCGTCGCCGCCGAGGTGCTGCGGGCCGTCGAGGCCGAGGAGTTCCTGATCCTCCCGCACGCCGAGGTGGCCGACTACTACGCCGCCCGCGCCACCACCCCGGACCGCTGGCTGAACGGCATGAACCGCCTCCAGCAGGGCCTCGAACAGGGCCCGGCCGCCGTCCGCACCCCCGAAGGGAGCCACTCGTGAAGGCCTGGCAGGTCGGCGGACTCGGTGAGCCCGCCGAGGTGATGCGGATCGCCGACGGCATACCCCGGCCGGTGCCCGCCGAGGGACAGCTGCTGGTCCGGGTCCGGGCCGCCGCCGTCAACTTCCCCGACGCGCTGATGTGCCGCGGCCAGTACCAGGTCCGCCCGCCGCTGCCGTTCACGCCGGGCGTCGAACTCTGCGGCGAGCCCGCCGAAGGCCCGTACGCGGGCACCCGGGTGATCGGCACCGCGCTGCTGCCCGCCGGGGCGTTCGCCGAGTACGCGCTGATGGATGCCGCCGCGGTCCTCCCCGCGCCCGAGGCGCTGGACGACGCCGAGGCCGCCGCCCTGCACATCGGCTACCAGACCGCCTGGTTCGGGCTGCACCGGCGGGCCGCCCTGGCCGCCGGCGAGACGCTGCTGGTGCACGCCGCGGCGGGCGGCGTCGGCAGCGCCGCCGTCCAGCTCGGCAAGGCCGCCGGGGCGAGGGTGATCGGTGTCGTCGGCGGCGCGGCGAAGGCCGCCGTGGCCCGGGAACTGGGCGCGGACCTGGTGATCGACCGGCACGAACGGGACTTCGTCGCCGCGGTCAAGGAGGCCACCGGCGGCCGCGGGGCCGACGTGGTCTTCGACCCGGTCGGCGGCGACGCCTACACCGGCTCCACCAAGTGCGTCGCCTTCGAGGGCCGGATCGTCGTGGTCGGCTTCGCCGGCGGCACCATCCCCGCGCCGAGCCTCGGCCACGCCCTGGTGAAGAACTACTCGCTGCTCGGCCTGCACTGGGGCCTCTACAACACCCACGACCCGCAGGCCGTCCGGCACGCCCACCGCGAGCTCACCGAACTCGCCGCCAAGGGGGTGGTCCGCCCGCTGGTCAGCGAGCGGCTGCCGCTGGAGCGCGCCGCCGAGGGCGTCCAGCGGGTCGCCGACGGCCTGAGCACCGGACGGATCACGGTTCAGCCGTAGCCCAGAGGGGGCGGGCGCCAGCTGGCGCCCGCCCCCTCGGTGCTTCCGGCGCCGCCGTCAGCCGACCGGCCCCGGCAGGTCCACCAGCCGGGCCAGCGCCGCCCGGTGGTGCCCGGGCGTGCCCAGGGCGATCTGGTCCGCCTTGGCGCGCTTGAGGTACAGGTGCGCCGGGTGCTCCCAGGTCATCCCGATCCCGCCGTGCAACTGGACGCACTCCTCGGCCGCCCGCACCGCCACCGCCGCGCAGTGCGCCTGCGCGAGCGCCACCGCGACCTCGGCGTCCGGGCCGCCGCGCGCCAGGGTGTCCGCCGCGTACCGGGCCGCCGCACGCGCCCCGACCGTCTCCAGCCACAGATCGGCCAGCCGGTGCTTCAGCGCCTGGAACGACCCCAGCCGGCGCGCGAACTGCCGGCGCTCCTTCAGGTACTCCACCGTGGCCGCCAGACACCACTCGGCCACCCCGAGCTGCTCCGAGGCCAGCAGCCCGGCAGCCGTCAACAGGGCCTGCCCGAGGGCCCGTTCGGCCACCTCGCCGACGGCCAGCCGGCGCCCGGGCACCTCGTGCAGGGTGACGTCCGCGAGCGGCCTGGTCAGGTCCAGCGAGGTCCGCCGGACCACCCCCAGACCGGCCGCGCCCGCCTCGACCGCGTACAGCGCGGGGCCGTCCGGCCCCACCGCCGGGACCAGCAGCAGCCCGGCGTCCAGCGCGTCGGCCACCGAGGTGACCCGGCCGCTCAGCGTGGCACCCGCACCGGCGGTCACAGCCGCCGGGAACCCGGCCCCCGGCGCGGTCGACAGCGGCACGGCGACGGTCGCGGTCAGCGCACCGCCCGCGACCTGCGGCAGCAGCGCGTCCTGCGGACAGGCCGCCAGCAGCAGCACCCCCGCCAGCACCGCACTGCCCAGGAACGGCACCGGCGCCACCCGCCGCCCCAGCTCCTCCAGCACCACGGCGCTCTCCCGCAGGCTCGCACCCGCGCCGCCGTACTCCTCGGGCACGTGCAGCCCCGCCACCCCTAGCTCGTCGGCCAGGGCACGCCACAGCGCCGGGTCGTACGGCCGGGGCCCCTCGCAGCGCTCCAGCACCGCCGACGGCGGGCACCGGTCGGTGAGCAACGCCCGGACGCTGGCCCGCAGTTCCTCCTCGATCTCGGAGTGGAGCAGATCGGGTGCGCTCATCGCGGCAGCTCCTTCCAGGGCAGGTCCTTGTCGGTGCGCGGCTCGCCCGGCAGGCCCAGCACCCGCTCGGCGATGATGTTGCGGAGGATCTCCGAGGTGCCGCCCTCGATCGAGTTCCCCTTGGCCCGCAGGTACCGGTAGCCGGCCTCACGGCCGTTGAAGTCGACCAGCTCCGGGCGGCGCAGCGTCCAGTCGTCGTATCCGAGGCCCTCCTCGCCGAGCAGTTCCACCTCCAGACCGCTCAACTCCTGGGCGAGCCGGGCGAAGGCGAGCTTCATCGCCGCCCCCTCCGGCCCGGGCTGGCCGACCGCCAGCTGCTGCCGCAGCCGCTCACCCGCCAGCCGCGTCACCTCGGCGTCCACCCAGAGCTTCAGCAGCCGCTGGTGCAGCTCGTGGGTGCGCAGCTCGGGCCGCTCCCGCCAGGTGGCCGCGACGATGCCGGTCAGGCCGCCCTCGCGCGGCATCGCCTGCCCGCCGATCGCCACCCGCTCGTTGTTGAGCGTCGTCTGTGCGACCTGCCAGCCCTCGCCGACGCCGCCGAGGCGGTGCGCGTCGGGGATCCGCACGCCGGTCAGGAACACCTCGTTGAACTCGGCCTCCCCGGTGATCTGCCGCAGCGGGCGGACCTCCACCCCCGGGTCGGTCATGTCGCAGACGAAGTAGGTGATGCCCTGGTGCTTGGGTACGCCGGGGTCGGTGCGGGCGATCAGGATCGCCCAGCGGGCGGTGTGCGCACCGGAGGTCCACACCTTCTGGCCGTCCACCCGCCAGCCGTCGCCGTCGCGGACCGCGCGGGTGGCCAGCGCCGCCAGGTCGGATCCGGCGCCCGGCTCGCTGAACAGCTGGCACCACACCTCCTCCCCGGTCCACAGCGGCCGCAGGAACCGCTGCTTCTGCTCCTCGGTGCCGTACCGCAGGATGGTCGGCGCGGCCATGCCGAGGCCGATGCCGATCCGCCGCGGATCGTTGTCCGGCGCCCCGGCGGCCGCCAACTCGCTCTCCACCAGGGCCTGCAGGGCGCGCGGCGCACCGAGCCCGCCGAGCCCGGGCGGGAAGTGCACCCAGGCCAGGCCGGCGTCGAACCTGGCCCGCAGGAAGTCCTCCCGCGCAGTGCCGGCCGGGTCGTACGCGTCGAGCAGCCCGCGCAGGCGCTCACGGACCTCCGGCTCCGCGTCGGACACCGCTGCCTCCGGTGATCGCATGTCAGACCTCCCCGCCCTGGCGGCGCTTCAGTTCGCGCCGGGCCAGCGACCGCCGGTGCACCTCGTCCGGACCGTCCGCCAGCCGCAGGGTCCGGATCCCGGCCCACAGCTGTGCCAGCGGGGTGTCCTGGCCGACCCCGGCCGCACCGTGCGCCTGGACGGCCTTGTCGAGGATCCACTCCACCGCCGACGGCACGGCGATCTTGATGGCCTGGATCTCGGTGTGCGCACCCCGGTTGCCGACGGTGTCCATCAGCCAGGCGGTCTTCAGCACCAGCAGCCGGGCCTGCTCGATCCGCACCCGGGACTCCGCGATCCACTCCTGAACCACGCCCTGCTCGGCCAGCGGCCGGCCGAACGCGACCCGGGACAGGGCCCGGTCGCACATCAGCTCCAGCGCCCGCTCGGCCACCCCGATCGCCCGCATGCAGTGGTGGATCCGGCCCGGCCCGAGCCGCGCCTGCGCGATGGCGAACCCGGAGCCCTCCGCACCGATCAGGTTCCCCACCGGCACCCGGACGTCCTCGAACAGCACCTCGGCGTGCCCGCCGTGGTCCTCGTCCCCGTACCCGAACACCGTCATCCCGCGCCGCACCGTCACCCCGGGGGTGTCGCGCGGCACCAGGATCATGCTCTGCTGCCGGCGCGGGTCCCCGGCGGGATCGGTCTTGCCCATCACGATGAAGATCCGGCAGTTCGGGTTCATCGCCCCGGTGATGTAGAACTTGCGGCCGTTGACCACGTACCGGTCGCCGTCCCGCTCGATCCGGGTGGTGATGTTGGTGGCGTCCGAGGAGGCCACCTCCGGCTCGGTCATCGCGAACGCCGACCTGATCTCACCCGCGAGCAGCGGCTCCAGCCACTGCTTGCGCTGCGCCTCGTCGCCGAACTCGGCCAGCAGCTCCATGTTCCCGGTGTCCGGGGCCGCGCAGTTCAGCGCGGCGGGCGCCAGCAGGATCGACCGGCCGGTGATCTCGGCCAGCGGCGCGTACTGGAGGTTGGTCAGGCCCGCGCCGTGCTCGCCCGGCAGGAAGAGGTTCCACAGGCCGCGCGCCCGGGCCGCCGTCTGCAGCTCGCCGACGACCGGCGGGACGGTCCACGGCTCCCGTGCGGGGTCGGCGAGTTGGGCGGTGAGCACCGGCTCCGCCGGGTACACCGCCTCGTCCATGAAGGCGAGCAGCCGGCCGCGCAGCTCCTCGGTGCGGGCGTCGTAGGAGAAGTCCACCGTCAGTGCTCCTTGTTGGTCGGCCGGTCCAGCGAGGCGAGACCGAACTGTACGAAGGCGGGTACCAGTTCACCGACCCGGTCGAAGCCGGGGCCGACCGTGCCGCCCTTGGTCCACCGGTAGTGGATGCCCTCCAGCACGACGGCCAGCTTGAACGAGGCGAAGCCGACATACCAGCCGAGCGCCGCCACGTCCCGCCCCGAGCGCTCGGCGTACCGGGCGACCAGGTCGGCGGTGGCGGGGAACCCGGGGGCGAGCACCGCGCCGGGCAGGACGCCGTCGAAGCGCCGGGCCAGCTCGATGTACATCACCAGCAGCCCGAGGTCGGTCAGCGGATCGCCGACGGTGGACATCTCCCAGTCCAGCACCGCGGTGATCCGGTCGTCGGCGTCGACCAGCACGTTGTCCAACCGGTAGTCGCCGTGCACCAGCGCGGGCGCGGGGGAGAACGGGAGCGCGGCGGCGAGCTGCGCCTGCAACTCGTCGATGCCGGCCACCTCCCGGCTGCGGGAGGCCGCCAACTGCTTGCCCCAGCGGACCAGTTGCCGCTCCAGGAAGCCCTCCGGCCGACCGAAGCCGCCCAGCCCGACGGCCTGCGGGTCGAGCGCGTGCAGGTCGACCAAGGTGTCCACCAGGCGCAGCCCGAGGGCGTGCACCCGCTCCTCGCCGAGGCCCTCGAACTGCTCGGTGTCCCGGTAGACGGTGCCCGGCGCGCACTCCATCAGGTAGCACGGCGCCCCGGTCACCTCCGGGTCCTCGATCAGCAGCAGCGGCCGCGGCACCGGCACCCCGGTCGGGTGCAGGGCGGTCAGCACCCGGAACTCGCGGGCCATGTCGTGTGCGGTGGCCAGGACGTGCCCGAGCGGCGGCCGCCGCAGCACCCAGCGGCCGGTGCCGTCCTCCAGCAGGTAGGTCAGGTTCGACTTGCCGCCCTCGAACAGCCGGGCGTGCAGCGGACCGGCCAGCAGACCGGGCAGGTCACGGTCGATGCGGGCGCGGAGACGGTCGAGATCGAGGCCGGGAAGGGCTGCGGGGGCGTCGCTCATGGGCTCCTCGCCTGGGTGGGGACGACGACAGGACGGTATGACTAAGCGCTTGCTTAGAATCCCCGCGAGGTGTCCGCCTTGTCAACGGCTGCGACCGCCGGGCCCGCCCCGGCCCCCGCCGCGCGGACGCCGCAGCCGCCCCGGACCGTCCGGCCCGGGGCGGCTGCGTACCTGCCGGCGGCTAGCGCCCGGCGACCTTCGCGGCGACCCGGTCGCCGAGGTCCTTGTCCACGTTGCGCCAGTACGTGACGGCCCGCTCCAGGACCGGCGCGGAGACCCCCTTCAGCAGGTGCCCGGCGATGTTCGACACCAGCCGCTCGCGCGCGGCGTCGTCCAGCACCTCGCGCACCATGGTGCCCGCCTGGCCCCAGTCGTCGTCCTCGGCGTGCAGCGGGTACGCCTCGCGGACCATCCGCCCCGCCACGTCCCAGCCCATCGGCGCGCCCCACAGCTCGGGCTGCGCGGCCGGCCCGCCGTACGAGTTGGGCGCGTACGGCGTGGTGGCCCGGGACGCGTCGAAGCGCATCGGCCCGTCCTTGGCGTACGAGTGCACCGGCACGTGCGCCCGGTTGGGCGGCAGCTGGGCGTAGTTGGGGCCGATCCGGTACCGGTGGGTGTCCGGGTAGGAGAAGATCCGGCCGAGCAGCATCTTGTCCGGCGAGACCCCGATGCCGGGCACCAGGTTCGACGGCTCGAATGCGGCCTGCTCGATGTGGACGTGGTAGTTGTCCGGGTTGCGGTCGAGCGTCATCCGGCCGACCTCGTGCAGCGGATGGTCGGCGTGCGGCCACACCTTGGTCAGGTCGAACGGGTTGAACCGGTACGTCCACGCGTCGTCGAACGGCATCACCTGGACGTACAGCGTCCACGACGGGTGGTCGCCGTTCTCGATCGCGTCGTGGAGGTCGCGCAGGTGGGCGTCCGGGTCCTCGCCGGCCAGCCGGTCGGCGGCGTCCTGGGTCAGGAACTCGATGCCCTGGTCGGTCTTGAAGTGGTACTTGACCCAGAAGCGCTCGCCGTCCGCATTGACCCACTGGTAGGTGTGCGAGCCGTACCCGTTCATGTGGCGCCAGGACTTCGGGATGCCGCGGTCGCCCATCAGCCAGGTGACCATGTGGGCCGACTCCGGGGAGAGCGTCCAGAAGTCCCACTGCATGTCGTGGTCGCGCAGGTGGGTGTCGGGGCGGCGCTTCTGCGAGCGGATGAAGTCCTGGAACTTGATCGGGTCCCGGACGAAGAAGACCGGGGTGTTGTTGCCGACCAGGTCGTAGTTGCCCTGCTCGGTGTAGAACTTCAGCGCGAAACCGCGCGGGTCGCGCCAGCTGTCGGGGGTGCCGAGCTCACCGGCCACGGTGGAGAACCGGGCCAGCATCTCGGTCTCCTTGCCGGGCTGGAACAGGTCGGCCCTGGTGAACCGGCTCACGTCCTGGGTCACCCGGAAGACGCCGTACGCGCCGCCGCCCTTGGCGTGCACCACCCGCTCGGGCACCCGCTCCCGGTTGAACTGGGCCATCTTCTCGATCAGGTAGTGGTCGTGCAGCAGGATCGGGCCGACCGGGCCCGCGGTCAGCGAATCCGCGTCGCTCTCGACCGGGACCCCGGCGTTGTTGGTGGTGGGCTGGACGGGGTGCTGGGCGCGTGGTGCATCGGACATGGCGGTGAGGCCTCCTAGCGGTACCGGGACGTACCTTCGGCGTCGCGCGCGCTGCGCTGCGACCGGTTCGACCGAACCACCGTGCGCCGGGTCCGGCAACCGCAGACCCCGGCCGCCCCGGCCGCCATGTCCGTTACGGACGCGTCGTGAATGCGGCGCAGCCCGGCCGGTGGGTACCGGCCGGGCTGCGCGCTGGGTCCTGCGGGGTGCTACTGGGCACCAGCGGGTACCGCTGGGTCCTGCGGGGGTGGTGCCGCGGTAGCGGGTCCGGGGGTCAGTGACCGCCCTCGTCCACCACCTCGACGTCCTGGATCATCTGCTCGATCAGCTCGGCGGGCAGTGCGACCCGGGTCGCCCAGGAGTAGATGGCGAGCGCGAAGGCCGCGACCACGCCCATGTCCCACCACATCGGCAGGTTGCCCTGGCCGTCGCCGAAGCTGCCCTGCCAGGAGATCAGCCCGAGGCCGAGCAGGTACGCGGGCAGCCACTGGGCCGCGCGCCAGTCCAGCTTCGGCGCGTTCGGCAGGCCCTTCTTGGTGGCGTACGCGGCGTAGCTGCCGAGCAGCACGTAGCCGAGCACGATGGCGATGCCGAGGCGGGCCAGGGTGTGCCAGCCGGTCCAGTAGATGATCATGCTGGCGACGATGAACGACAGCGGGGCGATGACCGCGCCGCCGGGCAGGCGGTACGAGCGCTCACGGTTCGGCAGGCGGCGGCGCAGCGCACCGAAGGCCAGCGGGGCGCCCGCGTACATCAGCACCGAGGCGGAGGTGATGAAGCCGACCAGCTCCTGCCAGCTCGGGAAGGGCAGGAAGCAGATCACACCGGTCAGGAAGGAGATGACCAGACCGAACCACGGCACGCCCTGGCGGTCGACCCGCTCGAACAGCTGGGGTGCGTAGCCGTTCTTGCTCAGGCCGTAGGAGATGCGCGAGGTGGAGGTGGTGTAGATGAGGCCGGTGCCGCCGGGCGAGACGATCGCGTCGAAGTACAGCACCCAGGCCAGCCAGCCGAGGCCGACGGTGGTGGCGAGGCCGGCGAACGGGCCGCTGATGCCGGGGAAGTCGAGGTTGGCCCAGCCGTTCGCGAACGAGGTCGCGGGCAGCGCGGCGATGAAGACGACCTGCAGCAGGATGTAGATCAGGGTGCCGATGGCGACCGAGCCGAGCACGGCGCGCGGGATGTCGCGCTTGGGGTTCTTGCTCTCACCGGCCAGCTGGATCGCCTGCTCGAAGCCGAGCAGGGCGAAGATGATGCCGCTGGTGCTGATCGCGGCCAGGATGCCCTTGGTGCCGAACGGGGCGAAGCCGTGCGAGGTGAAGTTGCCGCCGTGGAAGTTGGTCACGGCGAGGGTGAAGATGGCCAGCAGCGGCACGAAGATCTTCAGCCAGGTGGCGAAGCTGTTGGTGTGCGACAGCACGCGCACGCCGAGGAAGTTGACCGCGACGAAGACGCCCATCAGGATCACCGCGACCACGAAGCCGGAGGCGGTGAGGGTGCCGTTGTCGTTCAGGAAGCTCTTCGCGAACTCCCAGTGACCGGCGTAGCCGATCATGGCCTCGACCTCGATCGGCGCGACCGTGGCGGCCTGCAGCCAGGAGAACCAGCCGAACGACATGCCGGCCAGGCCGCCGAAGGCGTAGTGCGGGTAGCGCGCGGTGCCGCCCGCCACCGGGAACATGCCGCCGAGCTCGGCGTGGACGAAGGCCAGCAGCACGATCGCGACCGCGCCGATGCCCCAGGAGATGAGCGCGGCGGGGCCGGCCACCATGACGGCGTTCTTCGCGCCGTAGAGCCAGCCGGAGCCGATGATCGAGCCCACGGAGGCCCAGAGCAGGCCGATCAGCCCGACCTCACGGCGCAGCGAACGGCCGCTGCCCGGTGAACCGGTCGATGGGGAGGCTGAAGGGGCGAGCTGGTCGACAGAAGCCATGGGGATGGGGAACCTCTCGGTGAATGGCAGGTGGAGGTTGAGAGTTGCCCAAGGCTAGGTCGGCACCACGGTCGCACAACAGACGCGAAGCCGAATAGTTACATTCAGATGGCCAATTTCACGGCTGCTGCACAACTGACTGCTCTCCGTATGTCTCCGCAGGTCAGGCCAGGCGTCACGGAAATTTGAGCATTATTTGAGAAAGCGGGTGGGGTGGTATTGCTTCGCAGGGCGCTGCATAAGCATGAGGGCCGCGCGGGGGCGCTGGGGCGGTCGTTCGCGCCGCGTCGGCACGGATTTATACAGGAATCGGTCGATGGTTGAGGGCCTGCAGCACCGGGTGGACAGGCGGTGAACCGGGGTGGCCGGGGGCGGAAGAGAGTGCCTGGTGAAGGCCGGTGAGGCCCGCGGGCCGTCCGAAGGAGGGGGTCCGCCGGTCTCAGTGGGTGGGATCCGCCGGGGCCGCGGACACCTTCACGGAGTGCCCGGAGGCGTCCGCGGCGTACCAGTACGAGCCGAACCGCGACTGCTCCTGGCCGAACGACTCCCCGGCGGCCGTGTCCGCGGCGCACAGGTAGAGCGGCCGCCCGTTGTAGAGGACCTGGACCGTGCCGTCGGTCCGCACCGTGGTGCCGAGCAGCCCCTCGTCCGCGCCCGGACCGGCCACCGGCAGACCCTTGGTGGTCAGCGGGGGGAGCGCGGCGGCGCAGTCGTCGTAGCAGGTGGAGGCCGTCGAGGTGTCGCCCTCGAAGACGTACAGCGTGCGCCCCTGGGCGTCGACCAGCACCGGGCCGAGCGGATCGGTGGCCGCCACCCCGACGGCCGTGCCGGGCTCGGCGGACAGGGCCGCGGCCGCTGCGGCCGCCGCAGCCGCGGCAGCCGCCGCTACGGCGGGGTCGGC
>NZ_JAIZ01000091.1 GCF_000710465.2 Kitasatospora sp. MBT63
CGCGGCCTGGTCGCCGTCCTCGGCGCGCTGGTGGACGCCGTCAGCGGCCAGACCCCGATGGGCCCGGTCGCCCTGCGCGCAGCGGCCGCCGTACCCGCACCCGGTCCCGCGGCCGGCTGCGACGGCCACGAGCGGCCGGCCGGCCCCGGCCACCCCGCCTTCGAGGTGATCTACCTGCTGGACGCGCCCGACGAGGCGCTGCCGGGACTGCGCAGCCGGCTCGCCGGCCTCGGCGACTCGCTGGTGGTCGGCGGCGGCGACGGGCTGTGGAGCGTCCACGTGCACGTCGACGACGCCGGGGCCGCCGTCGAGGCAGGGGTGGCGGCCGGCCGGCCGCACCGGATCCGGATCACCCACTTCGCCGAGGCCGCCGCCCGGGCCGGCGAACGCGTCGGCGAGCTCGCCGAACCCGCGCCGAGCGGCCGCGCGGTGCTCAGCGTGGTCACCGGCAGCGGCCTCGCCGAACTCTGCGAACAGGCCGGCTCCGCGGTGCTCTTCGCCGACCCCGACCACCCGCCCGCCAGCGTCGAACTGGTCGAGGCGGTCCGCCGCTGCGCGGCCCGCGAGGTGGTCCTGCTGCTCAACGACCCCGAACTGCGCGCCGCCGCCGGGGCCGCCGCCGACCAGCTGCGCGAGGAGGGGCTGCGGATCGCCGTACTGCCCACCCGCTCCCCGGTGCAGGGCCTGGCCGCGCTCGCCGTGCACGAGCCGGCCCGCCGCTTCGACGAGGACGTGGTCGCCATGACCTCCGCCGCCGGCGCCACCCGCTACGCCGAACTCGCCGTCGCCGAGGGGGAGTCCTGGACCATGGCCGGCGTCTGCCAGGCCGGCGACGTGCTCGGCCTGATCGACGGCGACGTCGCGCTGATCGGCACCGACCTGGCCGACACCGCACGCACCGTGCTCTCCCGGATGCTCGCGGCCGGCGGCGAACTGGTCACCCTGGTGCTGGGCGAGGGCGCCCCCGACACCCTCGCGGCCCTGCTCGACGCGCACGCCCGCCGGCAGCGGCCGGAGGTCGACACCGTGGTCTACCACGGAGGCCAGGAGTCGGCGCCGCTGCTGATCGGGGTGGAGTAGCCCGTCCTGTCCGTGCCGTGGTGTCCAATAGGTGCTGATGGGCGCTCTCGACGAATCACTGACCAAGCTGGTCGGCGACCGCACCGCCAAGGTGCTGGCCGACAGCCTCAAGCTGCGCACGGTCGGCGACCTGCTGCACCACTACCCGCGCCGGTACGTCGAGCGCGGCTCGCTCACCAGCCTGGACGAGCTCGAGGTGGACGAGCACGTCACCGTGCTGGCCAGGATCGAGAAGGTCACCCTGATCCCGTTCAAGGGACGCAAGGGCGACCGGCTGGAGGTGGTGGTCACCGACGGCCGCAGCCGGCTCAGCCTGGTCTTCTTCAACCAGGGCTGGCGGCAGAAGGAGCTGCGCCCCGGCGCCCAGGGCCTGTTCGCGGGCAAGGTCGGCCTGTTCAACCGCACCCGCCAGCTCGCCTCGCCCGACTACCAGCTGCTGGACGAGGACGCCGGGTCCGAGGCCGCGCAGCAGTTCGCCGGGCGGCTGATCCCGGTCTACCCGGCCAGCGCCCAGCTGCCCAGCTGGAAGCTGTCGCTGTGCGTGCAGACCGCGCTCGACAAGCACCTCGGCGACGTCGGGGAGCCACTGCCCGCCGCCCTGCGCGACAAGCACGACCTGATCCCGCTGCCCGAGGCGCTGGAACTGATCCACCGGCCGCGCAACCAGGCCGACCGCGAGCGCGCCCAGAGCCGGCTGCGCTGGGACGAGGCCTTCGTCCTCCAGGTCGCGCTCGCCATGCGCCGGGCCGCCGACTCCGCGCTGCCCGCCGTCGCCCGCCGGGCCCGCCCCGGCGGCTTGCTCGACGCCTTCGACGCCCGGCTGCCGTTCACCCTGACCGAGGGCCAGCAGAAGGTGTGCGGCGAGATCTTCGCCGACCTCGCGAGCGAACACCCGATGCACCGGCTGCTGCAGGGCGAGGTCGGCTCCGGCAAGACCCTGGTCGCGCTGCGCGCCATGCTCGCGGTGGTCGACGCCGGCGGCCAGGCCGCCCTGCTGGCCCCCACCGAGGTGCTCGCCCAGCAGCACCACCGCTCGATCGTCGAGATGATGGGCGACCTCGCCGAGGGCGGCATGCTCGGCGGCGCCGAGGCCGGCACCAAGGTGGCCCTGCTGACCGGCTCGATGGGCACCGCGGCCCGCCGCCAGACCCTGCTGGAGATGGCCTGCGGGGACGCGGGCATCGCGATCGGCACCCACGCCCTGATCGAGGACAAGGTGCAGTTCCAGGACCTCGGGCTGGTCGTGGTCGACGAGCAGCACCGCTTCGGCGTCGAGCAGCGCGACGCCCTGCGGGCCAAGGGCGAGCGGCCCCCGCACCTGCTGGTGATGACCGCCACCCCGATCCCGCGCACCGTCGCGATGACCGTCTTCGGCGACCTGGAGACCTCGGTCCTGGACCAGCTGCCGGCCGGCCGCTCACCCATCTCCACCCACGTGGTCCCCGCGGTGGAGAAGCCCAACTTCCTGGCCCGCGCCTGGGAGCGGGTCCGCGAGGAGGTCGGCAAGGGCCACCAGGCGTACGTGGTCTGCCCCCGGATCGGCGACGAGCCCGAGGACCCG
Source organism: Kitasatospora sp. MBT63 (assembly GCF_000710465.2). Taxonomy (GTDB): domain Bacteria; phylum Actinomycetota; class Actinomycetes; order Streptomycetales; family Streptomycetaceae; genus Kitasatospora. The sequence goes on from NZ_JAIZ01000091.1 coordinate 2,642, forward strand.
AAGAAGCGGCGCAAGGCGCTGCCCGACGACCCGGAGGACCTGGGCGCGGCGAGCGACGAGCGGCGGCCGCCGCTGTCGGTGGTGGAGACCGCCGAGATGCTCACCAAGGGGCCGCTGGCCGGTCTGCGGGTGGAGATCCTGCACGGCCGCCTCACCCCCGAGGCCAAGGACGAGGTGATGCGCCGCTTCACCGCCGGACAGGTGGACGTGCTGGTCGCCACCACCGTGATCGAGGTGGGCGTCAACGTCCCCAACTCCACCGTCATGGTGATCATGGACGCGGACCGGTTCGGCGTCTCCCAGCTGCACCAGCTGCGCGGCCGGGTCGGCCGCGGCAGCGCGGCGGGCCTGTGCCTGCTGGTCAGCGACATGCCCGCGGGCAGCTCCGCGCGGGCCCGGCTGGACGCGGTGGCCGGCACTCTGGACGGCTTCGAGCTGTCCCGGATCGACCTCGAACAGCGCCGCGAGGGCGACGTGCTCGGCCAGGCCCAGTCCGGCGTGCGGTCCTCGCTCAAGGTGCTCTCGGTGCTGGACGACGAGGACGTGATCGCCACCGCCCGCGAGGAGGCCACCGCGCTGGTCGCCGGGGACCCAGCCCTGGAGCGCCACCCGGAGCTGCGCACCGCGCTGGAGAGCCTGCTGGACGAGGACCGCGCGGAGTACCTGGAGAAGGGCTGACGGTACGCCAACTGTCAGTGGTCCGGTGGACGATGGCGGTGTTCAGGGCGCACCGGGCGGTGCGCCGCCGGCCCGGCGCGTCCAGGGGGCTCTGTCATGGCATTCGACCGGATCGACGAGATCCCGACCGTCGGCACGGTGTTCCGGATCGAGACCGTCGGCGGCCGGGGCAGCGAGGTGGTGCTGACCGTCAGCGGCCCCGGCGCGCTCGGCCGGCTCCGGCTCCCGGCGGCGGACGTCGCCGGGCTGCGCAGCGCCCTCGACCGGGCCCTGGCGGCCGCGGCCGAGCCCGGGGCGCCGCGGCCCGAGGAGGGGCTGGTCCGCCGCTTCCACGCGGGGGAGAGCATCGCCCGGCTGGCCGCCCGGTACGGGCGCACCCCCGACGCGGTCCGGGCCCGGCTGCGCGAGCTGGGCCATGACCCGCGGCGCCCGGAGCACTGCCCGCAGCCGGCCGGCCAAGGCCGCGGCGAGCCGGGCGAGCTGCGCGCCGCGGCGGCAAATCCGGATAGCGTGGTGGGCGCCTAGGAAAGGACCCACCACCCCATGACCCGCGTGATCGCCGGGACGGCCGGCGGCCGTCGACTGGCCGTGCCGCCCGGCCGCACCACCCGCCCGACCTCGGACAAGGCGCGGGAGGCGATGTTCTCCACCCTGGCAGCGCTCCGCGGGACGGTGCACGGCGCCCGGATGCTCGACCTGTTCGGCGGTTCGGGCGCGGTCGGCCTGGAGGCGCTGTCGCGGGGTGCGGTCCACGCCCTGCTGGTGGAGTCCGACCCGAGCGCGGCCCGGGTGATCCGGGAGAACGTGCGGACCCTCGGCCTGCCGGGCGCGGAGGTGCGCGCCGACCGCGCCGAGCGGGTGATCGCGGGTCCGGCCCCGGCCGTCCCCTACGACCTGGTCTTCCTCGATCCGCCGTACTCCGTGACCGACGACGAGGTCCGCGAGATGCTGATCACACTCGGCTCGGGGGGCTGGCTCGGCGAGGACGCACTCGTCACCGTGGAACGCAGCACCCGGGGCGGCGAGTTCGGCTGGCCGGAGGGATTCGAGCCGCTGCGCTCGCGCCGCTACGGCGAAGGCACCCTCTGGTACGGTCGCGCCGCTGCCGAGGCCGACCGGAACCCGTAGCACCAGCAACCCCCACAAGGGAGCACACGCCATGCGCCGCGCCGTCTGTCCGGGGTCCTTCGACCCCATCACCAACGGGCACCTCGACATCATCGAGCGCGCCTCGAAGCTGTACGACGTGGTCCATGTCGCCGTGCTGATCAACCGGAACAAGCAGGGCATGTTCACCGTCGAGGAGCGCATCGCGCTGATCGAGGAGACCTGCGGCCGGCTGGGCAACATCGAGGTCGAGGCGCACAGCGGCCTGCTGGTGGACTTCTGCCGGGAGCGCGGGATCCCGGCCATCATCAAGGGCCTGCGCGCGGTCAGCGACTTCGACTACGAGCTGCAGATGGCCCAGATGAACCACGGCCTGACCGGGGTCGAGACGCTCTTCGTGCCCACCTCGCCGACCTACAGCTTCCTGTCCTCCTCGCTGGTCAAGGAGGTCGCCTCGCTGGGGGGCGACGTCTCGCACCTGCTGCCGGAGACGGTCAACCGCCGGCTGATCGCGCGGATCGCCGAGCGCCGGGGCTGATCCCGGCCGATCCCGCCGCAATCCGGACACTCCTGGCGAACTGTCACATCCTGTCCGCCTGTCGGGTGGCGCGGGGGCCTCGGGCGTTGTGAGCTCCGGGCGCACTGGCCGTACAGTCTGTATCCCCGCCCCGTGGGCGCTGCCGAGCCGACGGGGACTGCCCCCGCCGCACCTCGGCGGCACACGGAAAGACTGATGCGCCCGTGGACGTGCAGCAGAAACTCGACGAGATCGTCGCCGTGGTGGAGAACGCCCGCGCGATGCCGATGTCGGCGTCCTGCGTGGTCAACCGGGCCGAGTTGGTCGGGCTGCTCCGGGACCTCCGCGAGACCATGCCGGCCGAACTGGCCCAGGCCCAGTCGGTGGTCGCCGACCACCAGCAGCTGGTGGCCGACGCGCAGGCGCAGGCCGACCGGATCATCCGCGGCGCGCACGACGAGCGCGGCTCGCTGATCTCCGACACCGAGGTGGTCCGCCAGGCCCAGGCGGAGGCGGACCGGATCCTCGGCGAGGCCGGCGCCGAGGCGCAGACCAAGCGCGCCGAGGCCGACGACTACGTCGACAGCAAGCTCGCCAACTTCGAGGTGGTCCTCACCAAGACGCTCGGCGCCGTCGGCCGCGGCCGCACCAAGCTGCGCGGCGCGGCGGGCGTCTACGAGGCCGACGGGCAGGGCGAGGGCGACGGCGAGGAGTTCCAGCCGCACGCCACCCCGAGCCCCGAGGTCGACGAGTACGTCGATGTGAAGCTCGCCACCCTGGAGGCGGTCCTCAGCAAGACCCTGGAGGCCGTCGGGAAGGGCCGCGACACCCTGCTCGGCAAGGCCCCGATCGACGAGCTCGGCGCCTACCTGGCCGCCGCCGACGAGGCCCAGCAGCTCAAGGCCCGCGCCGAGGCGGTGGCCTCCGGCTTCGCCGAGGACGGCGAGGAGCAGCCCTGGTACCGCGAGGAGGCCGTCCCGCAGCAGCAGAGCTGGCCGGACCAGACCCCCGCCGCGGCCGGCTGGCAGGCCCCCGGCGAGGAGGGCTACGCCGCACCGCAGTACGCGGAGGTGTACGGCGGCGGCTACGACCAGTCCGGCGCCCCGCAGACCGACCAGTGGGGCAACCCGCTGCAGCCGGGCGACGGCGGCCAGTACGGCTACCAGCAGCAGCCGGCGTACCCCGGCCAGGACCCGTACTACCAGCAGCAGGGCGGCTACCCGCAGCAGCAGCCGCAGTACGACGCCTGGGGCAACCCGGTGCCGGACGGCTCGGGCGGCTACCCGCAGCAGCACCAGCAGCAGGCCCAGGTGCCGCAGCAGACCGGGCTGGACGAGACCAGCTTCTTCGACACCAGCATGATCGACATGACCCGGCTGCGGGAGCTCGGCGGCCGCTGACGGCGGGGGCCCGGGGCGGGCGATGCGGGGCCGAAGTTGGGCCTGGCCGCACTCTCCGGTAGTCTGACCACTCGGCCTGTTCCGGGGCCGTCGGCTGCCCGCAACACGGCGGCAACACACTCTTCAGGAAACCGCGGCACCCATGACAGTGGGGCCGCCGCCAGGAAGTCAGGACACCTTGAACCGCCTCGACCACCGCGACCCGCTCGTGTTCGACACGCATGAGCTCGGCCGTCGCCCCGGTTCGCTGCGCAGGGTCTCCCGCACCCTTCCGGCCCCCGAGGGCCTCGGCATCGAAGACGTGATCGGCGTCCCGGGCAAGAGCGAGATCGCCCTGGAGCTGCGGATGGAGTCCGTGGTCGAGGGCGTGCTGGTGACCGGCACCGCCGAGGCCAAGGTCGAGGGCGAGTGCGTGCGCTGCCTGGAGCCGGTGGAGGACGACCTGGAGGTCGACTTCCAGGAGCTGTACTACTACCCGGAGTCCGACGACCGCGGCCGCGGCCGGGCCACGGGTGGCGACGAGGACCTCGACGAGGACTCGGACGACGAGACTTACCGCCTGGAGGGCGACTTCTTCGACCTCCAGCCGGTGCTGCGTGACGCGGTGGTGCTCGCACTGCCGCTGCAGCCGGTGTGCCAGGACGACTGCCTGGGTCTGTGCGTCGAATGCGGCGCACGCCTGAGCGACGACCCGTCGCACCACCACGACGCCGCCGACCCCCGGTGGGCGGCTCTGCAGGGACTCTCCGCCGCCCCCGGCGACGAGGGTGACGGAATCAAGAACAGCGACACCCGTGAGGGTCTCGCCGAGAACCAGGAGAAGTAGCCGTGGCTGTTCCGAAGCGGAAGATGTCGCGCAGCAACACGCGCCACCGCCGTTCCAACTGGAAGGCCGTCGTTCCGGCCCTCGTGGCGTGCGACCGCTGCCACGAGCCGAAGCTCGGTCACATCGCGTGCCCCAGCTGCGGCACGTACAACCGCCGCCAGGTCCTCTCGGTCTGATCGGCAGGGTGCACGGATCGATGTCGGAGAGCAACTCCCCCCGCAAGCAGGCTCCCAGCGCGAAGGACTCTTCCAACGGGAGCAAGGGCGGCGGGCCGGCGTCGACCGAATACGACGTCCTGGAAGGGCGCCTCGGGTACACGCTCGAGCGCGCCCTTCTGGTGCGTGCCCTCACCCACCGTAGCTACGCCTACGAGAACGGTGGACTGCCCACCAACGAGCGCCTGGAGTTCCTCGGCGACTCGGTGCTGGGCCTCGTGGTGACCGACACCCTCTACCGCCTCCACCCGGAGGTCGCCGAGGGCACGCTCGCCAAGCTCCGCGCCGCGGTGGTCAACTCCCGCGCGCTCGCCGAGGTCGGCCGCGGCCTGGACCTCGGTGCCTTCATCCGGCTCGGCAAGGGTGAGGAGGGGACCGGCGGACGCGACAAGTCCTCCATCCTCGCCGACACCGTCGAGGCCGTGATCGGCGCCGTCTACCTGGACCAGGGCCTGGACGCCGCCACCGCCTTCGTGCACGGGCTGTTCGACCCGCTCATCGCGGAGTCCGCCCAGCTCGGAGCGGGCCTCGACTGGAAGACCAGCCTCCAGGAGCTGACCGCCTCGGTCGGCATCGGAGTGCCGGAGTACGTGGTCACCGAGTCCGGTCCGGACCACGAGAAGACCTTCACCGCCGCGGCCCGGGTGGCCGGCGAGGACTTCGGGCACGGCAGTGGCCGCTCGAAGAAGGAAGCAGAGCAGAAGGCCGCGGAGAGCGCCTGGCGGGCCATCAAGGCCAAGTACGCCGACGACCGCCCCGGCGCCGCAGTCTGACCTGGCCGGGGGGCCGAGGTGCCTGAACTTCCCGAGGTCGAGGTGGTCCGGCGGGGTCTCGCCCGCTGGGCGGCCGGCCGTACCGTCTCCCAGGTGCAGGTCCTGCACCCGCGCTCGGTGCGCCGCCAGCCCGGCGGCGCCGCCGAGTTCGCCGCCCGGCTGACCGGCAGCACCCTCGGCGAGGCCCACCGGCGCGGCAAGTACCTCTGGGTGCCGCTCGGCGACCACCAGTCGATGACCGGCCACCTCGGCATGAGCGGCCAACTGCTCGTCCAGGACCCGCAGACCCCGGACGAGACCCACCTGCGGGTCCGGCTGCGCTTCACCGACGGCGGCCGGGAGCTGCGCTTCGTCGACCAGCGGACCTTCGGCGGCCTCGCCGTCGAGGAGGCCGAGCCGGACGACCCCGAGCACACCCCGGTCTCCATCGCGCACATCGCCCGCGACCCGCTCGACCCGCGCTTCGACGACGCGGCGTTCATCACCGCCCTGCGCGCCAAGCGCACCACCGTCAAGCGGGCCCTGCTGGACCAGACCCTGATCAGCGGCGTCGGCAACATCTACGCCGACGAGTCGCTGTGGCGCGCCGCCCTGCACTACGACCGGCCGACCGCCGGCCTGACCCGCCCGAAGGCCGCCGAACTGCTCGGGCACGCCCGCGACGTGATGACCGCGGCGCTGGCCGTCGGCGGCACCAGCTTCGACAGCCTCTACGTCAACGTCAACGGTGAGAGCGGCTACTTCTCCCGCGAGCTCGACGCCTACGGGCGGGAGGGCGAGCCCTGCCGCCGCTGCGGCACCGCGATCCGCCGGGACCCCTGGATGAACCGCTCCAGCTACTTCTGCCCGCGCTGCCAGCGGGTCCCGCGGCCCCGCTAGGCCGCGCGGGCGGGATTCGGTCACGACCCACCCGGGACACCGCTCACGGCCGGCCCCGAGCGTCCCCGTACCGCGGTTCCCCGGGTGGGGCCGCTCAGTGGCCGGCGGGCTCCGGGAGCTTGGGCTGGGCGCCGTGCAGTTCGGCCTCGCTCTGGCCGAAGTACGCCACGCCGACCGCGCTCACCACCGCGAGCACGAAGCCGACCACCGCCAGCCAGCCCAGCCCGGCCCGGGAGGTGTCGCCCAGCCACAGCACCCCGACCGCGCCCGGTACCACCGTCTCACCGACCACCAGCGCGGCCGTCGCCCCGTTCACCGAGCCGACCTGCAGCGCCACCGTGTGCAGGTACATCCCGCCGATGCCGCCGACCAGGATCGCGTACAGCGCCGGGTCGCTGACCAGGGCGACCAGGTCGAACGGCTGGACGCCGTCGAGGATCCGCACGCCGATGCCGAGCGCGCCGAAGCCGAGCCCCGACAGCAGGCCGGCCACGATCGCCGCGCCGCGCCCGAGCCGCCGCACCAGCAGGCTGCCGCCCGCGATCACCACCACCGAGGCGGCCAGCAGCCACCAGTGGAAGGAGCGTGCCGCCTCGTGCCCGCCCTCGGGTCCCGCCGCGACGGCCAGCAGCACCAGGGCGCCGCACAGCATCGCGATCGAGATCCACTCCAGCTGCCGCAGCCGCAGTCCGAGCAGCTTGATGCTGAGCAGCGCGGTGATCACCAGGTTGGCGCTGATGATGGTCTGGGAGAGGAACAGCGGCAGCAGCCTGGCGGCCAGCGCGCCCAGCCCGAAGCCGATCAGGTCGAGCACCGTGCCGACGATGAACTCCCAGGTCACCGCAGCCTTGGCGGTGGAGGACAGGCTCGGTCCGCCGTGTTCGGTCTCGCCGGCGCCCGAGCCGCGGGCCGCCACCTCCTCGCGGGCCGACCGGCGGGTGCCGACGGCCTGCAGGACGGAGCCGGTGCCGTAGCAGACGGAGGCCGCGACGGCGGTGACGAGTCCGATGATCACCAAATGCTCCGATCAGGGCGGGCCGGGGGTGGGAGAGCAGGCACCACTATGCCTGGTCACGGTGGTGGTGGATCACTCCGGCGCCCAAGACCGGCCGCTCGGCGGGGGACGGGTCAGCCTGAGGTACCGGGCCGGGTCCGTCTGAGGTAGCGGCACACCACCGGCCCTGGAAGGTACGGTCGGTCCCATGAGAACCGTTCCCCGCCGGACCGCCGTCACCGGCCCGGCCGTCCTGCTCGCCGCGCTGCTCGGCCTGCTGCTCCTGCTGGCCGGCCCGGCCTCGGCCGCGTCCGGGGTGGACCAGGCGGCCGCCGCGCTCAAGCAGGGGCAGGTGTACGTCGACCCGGCGATGACCGGCCGGTTCTCCGAGGCCCAGGCCGCCGCGCTCACCCGGCGGATCGAGCAGGCCGACAAGCCGATCTTCGTCGCGGTGGTCCCGGCCGACGCGAACTACCCGGCCAGGACCGTGGCCCAGGACCTGCGGACCAAGGTCGGCGTCGTCGGCGTGTACGCGATCTGGCGCGGTGACGAGTTCCGCGCCTTCGCCGACCGCCAGGCACTCGCGGCCGGCACCCCCGACCGGCTGGCCGGCGCCGCCGCCCGCTCGCACCCCGGTGACATCGGCGCCACCCTCGACGACTTCGTCGGCCAGGCCGCCGCCCAGACCAAGGGCCACGGCGTGGACTCCGGCGGGATCAGCACCGCCGCGATCGTGATCCCGGTCGCGCTGGTCGCCCTGGCGGCCGGCGGCGGCTTCCTGCTGCTGCGCCGCTCCAAGCGGCGCAAGCTCGCCGAGCAGCAGGCCGCGCTGGCCCAGCTGCGCACCGTCGTCGACGAGGACATCACCGCCTTCGGCGAGGAACTCGACCGCCTGGAGTTCAGCCCCGGCGCCCCCGACGCGGACGACGCCCAGCGCGCCGACTACACCCACGCCCTGGACTCCTACGAGCGGGCCAAGCAGACCATGGACGCGGCCCGCCGCCCGGAGGACGTCCGCCCGGTCACCGAGGCGCTGGCGGACGGCCGGTTCGCACTCGCCGCGCTCGCCGCCCGGCGCGAGGGGCGGCCGCTGCCGGAGCGCCGGCTGCCCTGCTTCTTCGACCCCAGGCACGGCCCGTCGGTCCAGGACGCCGACTGGGCCCCGCCCGGCGGTGCGCCGCGCACCGTCCCGGTCTGCGCCGCCGACGCGGCCCGGCTGGCGAGCGGCCAGGACCCGGACATCCGGACCGTGCGCACCGACCACGGCGACCAGCCGTACTGGAACGCCGGCCCGGCGTACAGCCCCTGGGCGGGCGGCTACTTCGGCTCGGGGATCCTGCCCGGTCTGCTGGTGGGCACCCTGCTCGGCTCGGCGATGAGCCCCGGTACCGCGTGGGCCGGCCAGGACGGAACGGGCGGCTACGACGGCAGCAACGGGGTGGACCCCGGCGACTACTCGGGCGGCGACTTCAACTCCTCCGACTTCGGCGGCTTCTGAGCGGCGCCCGGCCCGGTCGGCGGGCCTGCCCGGGCCCGGCGGCGGACCGGGCCTGCCGCTAGGGTCGACGCATGCACGGTGATCACAGTCAGCAGCCTGTCCGGGTCACCGCGTGGGTGCGCGGGCGGGTCCAGCAGGTCGGGTTCCGGTGGTGGACCAGGGCACGGGCGCTGGAGATCGGTCTGACCGGCTACACCAGCAACCTCGGCGACGGCCGGGTGCAGGTGGTCGCCGAGGGCCTGCACGCCGAGTGCGAGGAGCTGCTCGCGGCGCTGCGCGGTCCCGGCACTCCGGGCCAGGTCAGCGGCGTCACCGAGATCTGGAGCGCGACCGGGGACGGTTATCCGGGGTTCGAGATCCGCTGATCGTCAACCCGGTGGGGCCGAGTGTCCCCCGCTCGGGGCAACTGCCGGTGTCATGCGGTTGCCAACCGGGCAGACTCGTGGTTGACTCCGCACCGAGCAGTGATCCACCGGGCCCCGGTGGGCCCACCCCGCCCCCCTTGGCGTGACCGTCCCGCCATGTAGGTGACAGGGGTCCGGTAGCGTGCCGTGATCGTGTTGACCCGTACCGTCTTTGGTGAGACTCTGGAAACCCGCACACGTCCGCGTTTTCCCGGTCGGGTCATTCCGTCGTGGGCCCAGCTCACTGTGGTCGTCCCGAGTGCCCAGCCAGCACAGCCGGTCGCGCCGTCGGGTGCGTGTTCCCTTCCCCCTAGACCAGTACCGCTCCCGGTTCGGTCACTCAGCGTGGAGGACCATTCATCATGGCAAAGGCGCTTCTCGGGTACGTCGGCGGCCCCGACCCGCGAATGCTCTCCGAGATGCGACGGCTCCAGCAGCGCGTCCAGGACCTGGAGGCCGAGCTCACCCGGCTCCAGACGGAGAACGACGCACTACTCGCTGTCGCTGACGAGCACTCACTGCTCAGCAGCATCGAACTGGACCACCGGGAGCCCGCCCTCACCTGAGCCCGCCCGGTCCTCGAAGATCGACGCTGTCGTGCACTGAGCCCCCCGATTCGGGGAAAGCAGCCTGCAAGGGACGTCCTGGGACGTCCCTTCGTCGTGTCCGGCCATCAGTCGCATGCGGTCTTTATTTCCGGTAAAGGTGCCCACCCCCGGCGTGGTCAAACCGGCTCCTGACGACCGACTGTCCGCAGTGGCGGCTACAGTCGCCGACAGAGCCGGATCGCCGAGGTCGGAAGGGCCCGCGCGTGCACCTGAAAAGCCTGACGCTGCGCGGGTTCAAGTCCTTCGCCTCGGCCACCACACTGCGCTTCGAGCCGGGCATCACCTGTGTCGTGGGGCCGAACGGCTCCGGCAAGTCCAACGTGGTGGACGCGCTGTCCTGGGTGATGGGCGAGCAGGGTGCCAAGTCCCTGCGCGGCGGGAAGATGGAGGACGTCATCTTCGCCGGGACGAGCGGCCGCGCGCCGCTCGGCCGGGCCGAGGTGAGCCTGACCATCGACAACGCCGACGGCGCCCTGCCGATCGACTACTCCGAGGTGACGATCACCCGGACGATGTTCCGCAACGGCGGCAGCGAGTACGCCCTCAACGGCACCACCTGCCGCCTGCTCGACATCCAGGAACTGCTCTCCGACTCCGGCATCGGCCGGGAGATGCACGTCATCGTCGGCCAGGGCCAGCTCGACTCCGTCCTGCACGCCGACCCGATGGGCCGGCGCGCCTTCATCGAGGAGGCGGCCGGCGTCCTCAAGCACCGCAAGCGCAAGGAGAAGGCGCTGCGGAAGCTGGACGCGATGCAGGGCAACCTCAACCGCGTCCAGGACCTCGTCGCCGAGCTGCGCCGCCAGCTCGGACCGCTCGGCCGGCAGGCCAGGATCGCCCGGCGGGCGGCCGGGATCCAGGCCGACCTGCGCGACGCCCGGCTGCGGCTGCTCGCCGACGACCTGCTGACCCTGCGCGACGCCGTCCAGGCCGAGATCGCCGACGAGCTGGCGCTGAAACTCCGCCGCTCCACCGTCGAACAGCAGCTGGCCGGGGCCCTGCAGCGCGAGGCCGTCCTGGAGGCGCAGGTCGAGCAGCTCGGCCCGCAGCTGGAGGCGGCCCGGCAGACCTGGTACCGGCTGTCCGCCCTGGCCGAACGCACCCGCGGCACCATCGGCCTGGCCGAGGTGAAGGTGCGCCACGCACTCGGCGGCGGAGCGCAGGAGGAGCGGCGCGGCCGCGACCCCCAAGAGCTGGAGCGCGAGGCCCAGCAGGTCCGCGAGGAGGAGCAGGCGCTCGCCGAGGCACTGGAGCAGGCGCAGTACGCGCTCGCCGAGGCCGTCGAGGAGCGCTCCGAACTGGAACGCGCGCTCGCCGAGGAGGAGGGCCGGCTGAGGGCCGCCGCCCGGGCCGTCGCCGACCGCAGGGAGGGACTGGCCAGGCTGCAGGGCCAGGCGGCCGCGGCGCGCTCCAGGGCAGCGGGCGCCGAGGCCGAGATCGGCCGGCTGGCCGAGTCGGCCGAGGAGGCGGCGCTGCGGGCCGAGGCCGCCCGCCAGGAGTACGAGGAACTGCGCGAGCAGGCCGAGGAGGCCCACGGGGGCGACGAGGCGCTCGACGACGCCCACCGGGAGACCGCCGAGGAGCTGGCCCGGGCGGAGCACGCCCTGGCGGACGCCCGCGAGACGGCCGGGGCCGCCGGACGGGAGCGCGCCGCCCTGACGGCGCGGCACGAGGCCCTGGCGCTCGGGCTGCGCCGCAAGGACGGCACCGGTGCGCTGCTCGGCGAGGACGGCCCGGCGGGTGTGCTCGGCCCGGTCGCCGAACTGCTCACGGCGGCGCCCGGCCACGAGGTGGCGGTGGCGGCGGCGCTCGGCGCGGCCGCGGACGCGGTGGCCGTGGACGGGCTCGGCCCGGCCGCCGAGGCGCTGCTGCGGCTGCGCACCGCGGACGCGGGCCGGGCCGCCCTGCTGATCGCCCGCCCCCGGCCGGACGGTGAGCAGGTGCCGTCGCGGCCGCAGCTGCCGGAGGGCGCCCGCTGGGCGGTGGAGCTGATCGGCGGGCCCGCCGGCCTGCTGGCCGCCGCCGGCGTCCTGCTGGCGGACACCGTGGTGGTGGCCGACCTGGCCACGG
>NZ_JAIZ01000092.1:0-3202 GCF_000710465.2 Kitasatospora sp. MBT63
CTTGGTGCGGTCCACGATCACCGCCCGCCCGCCCGCCCGCGCGAGCCTGGCCGGCCCGCCAGGCGGCCGTGGGCCAGCACGTTGAACACCGCGGCCTTCATCGCAACGGACTTGCCAGCGCCGAGTTCGCCCAGGAACGCCATCGACGCGCTCGCGTCCGTACGCGGCCCGCGGGCCGGGTCGACCAGAACGGGCCGGGCGCCGCCGGAGGCGAGCTGCAGGCCGAACAGGGCTCCGCGCTCATCACCGAGCTGAGAGCCGCACCAGGGCATCGCCATCGCGAAGTCCCGCGCGAGCAGGATCTGGGCGTAGCCGAGCATCACCCGCGGGGTCCGGCAGCCGGGTGGCATCGCCTGCCACAGTGCGGTCTGCTCCCCGACCGGCCGGGCGAAGGTGTACTCGGTGGCGCGGAAGTCGGAGGCCAGGGCGGCGGCCCGGTCCTGCGCGTCGTCAGAGGGTGTTCGATAGGGGAATCCCGCCAACTGTCCGGCCGGTCTACGCCTACTTCGCCCGCTGGCAGAAGGAGGGAGTGTTCGAGCAGCTCAACGGACTTCTCCGACGCCTGGTCCGCGCCGCCGAAGGCCGCGATCCGGAGCCGACGGCGTGCATCATCGACTCCCAGAGCGTGAAGACCTCCACGAACGTTCCCGCCGCCACGCAGGGTGTCGACGTCGGGAAGAGGATCGTCGGCAGGAAACGCAGCATCGTCACCGACACCATCGGCTTGCTGCTCGTGGTGCTGGTCACCGCCGCGAGCGTGCAGGACGGCACCGCTGGTCAGCAGCTGCTGTCCGCGGTCGCGGCCAAGCACCCCGCGATCAGCAAGGCCTGGGCCGACCTGGGCTACAAGAACGCCGTAGTCGAACACGGAGCCGCGGTGGGCATCGACGTCGAAATTGTCCGCCGCGATCCCACCACCAGGGGCTTCGTCGTCCAGCCCCGGCGCTGGGTCGTCGAGCGGACCGTCGGCCGGCTCATGCACCACAGGCGCCTCGCCCGCGACTGCGAGGCGCTGCCGGCCCGCTCCGAAGCCATGATCCACGTCGCGATGATCTGCCTCATGACCCGTCGGCTCACCGGTGAGAGCACCCCGACCTGGCGCGGAGCATGAACCTCGGAGTCAGGGATGAAACGCCCGGTTAGGCCGAACGCGCTGAGCGGAAGGCCCCGGGGAGGCCCTCGGACCATGATGACTGACAGTGCGGGCGGAATGCGGCGGTACCGCCTTCGCCTCCCGCAACGAATCTAGGGAAAGGCGTGCTGGTCATGGGTAACTGGACCGTTGAGACCCGCAACAAGATCGCGGGATTGACGTTCAGCCGACTGCCGGACAACCAGATGGACCTGGACTCCCTGAGCGAGCTGGCCGGCCTCCTGGAGGAGATCGCCCGGCGCACGGACGACATCAGCGTCGTGCTGCTCAAGAGCGGGATCGACGGCATCTTCATCAAGCACGCGGACCTGGAGATCCTGCGACGGGCGGCGGCCGGCACCCTGAGTGCCGAGGACGGGAAGGCCTGGCCACGTGCGCTTGGACTGCTGGAGTCGATTCCGCAGCCGGTCATCGCAACGATCGACGGCCAAGCATGGGGCGGTGGCCTGGAGACCGCCCTGGCGTCCACGCTGCGGATCGCTTCGGCCCGTTCCCATTTCTCCCAACCCGAGATCCGCTTCGGCATCATTCCCGGCGGCGGTGGAACCCAGCGGCTGCCGCGTCTGATCGGCAAGGGACCGGCTGCGGACCTGATCCTCACCGGCCGCGTGATCGGTGCCGACGAGGCCCACCGCCTGGGCATCGTCAACGTCGTTCTGCCCACCGAGGGCTTCGCCCAGCTTGCCGAGGATTGGGCCACCCAGCTCACCCGCAACCCCGCCCCGGCCCTGTTCGCCGCCAAGCGGGCCGTGCTCGACGGCCTCGCCCTTCCCCTGGACGATGGCCTCGCCCTCGAACGTGACCTGTTCCAGCAGACCGTCCCCACCAGCGTGTTCGCTCACCTCTGACCTGCTGCGACTTCAGGGCGGATCATCCGTCCGGTCGGGTGGAGCACGGTCGGCCCGGTCGCGGTGCCACCGGCGCAGAAGCCCCGGAGACCGGGACGGCCGCCTGCAACGTGGCGGTCCGCCGCGGGCGGCGTTGTGTCTGGCCCCGCCGCCGACCCGGGCCCGGCAGGGTGCGCCTCCCGGGCCGACCGGCGCCCGAACGGTGCTCAGGCGGAGATGCTGAGCACCGTCCGCCCCCGGGCCCGGCCGCGCTCCACCTCGGCGAGCGCGTCCGCGGCGCGCTCCAGCGGGAGGACCGTCCGGACGACGGGCCGCAGTTCGCCGGAGGTCACCAGCTCGGCGATCCTGGCGAGCTGGGCGCCGTCCGGGCGCATCATGAAGGCGTTCGCCTCGACGCCCCAGCGGGCCTTCTTGGCCTCGGCGTCCTGGATGAAGACGATCGACACCAGGGTGCCGCCCGGCTTGAGCAGCGGGAAGGACCGGTCCTGGGTCTCGCCGCCGACGGTGTCGAGGACCACGTCGACCGGCTCGACGACCTCGTCGAACTTCTCGTTGCGGTAGTCGATCACCTGGTCTGCGCCCAGCGACCGGGCCAGCTCGATGCTGTCCGGGCTGACGGTGGTGACCACCTCGGCGCCGAGGTGCTTGGCGATCTGGACGGCTGCGGCCCCCACCCCGCCCGCACCGGCGTGGATCAGCACCCGCTGCCCGGCCAGCAGGCGGCTCTGCTCGGTCAGGGCCTGCCAGGCCGTCAGCGCGACCAGCGGCAGCGAGGCGGCCTCCTCGAAGGACATGGCGGCGGGCTTGGCCGCCACCAGCGACTCGTCCACGGCCACGTACTCGGCGAAGGCCGCGCCGACCCGCGGGTCGACCCGTGCGAAGACCTCGTCGCCCACCGCGAAACCGGTGACCGTGTCGCCGACCGCGGCGACCACCCCGGCGACCTCGTTGCCGAGCACCCGGGGCTCGGAGAGGCCCTCGGGCTGCATGAAGCCCTTGACGATCAGGTGGTCGATCGGGTTGACCCCGGCGGCCCGGGCCTCGATCAGGACGTCACGGGGGCCGACCGCAGGAGCGGGGACCTCGTCGAGCGTCACGACGTCGGTGACGGGGCCGTAGGTGTGGATGGTCACTGCCTTCATGGTGCGTTCCTTGCGTGTGCGTGTGCGGCTGGGGATCGGAGGGGGAGGGATGCGGTGGG
>NZ_JAIZ01000092.1:3299-3920 GCF_000710465.2 Kitasatospora sp. MBT63
GGGTGGTCGCGGTGTCTGCGGCGATCCGGGTCATGACTTCGAGCAGCAGTTCCGGGCTCTGGGCCCCGGACACGGCCGTCTTCCCGTCGAAGACGAAGGTCGGGACCGAGGTGATGCCCAGCCGGGCGGCCTCGGCGAGCTCGGCGTGGACCTCCTCGACGCCGTCCTGCGAGGCGAGGAAGGCCGTGACCTCGGCCCGGTCCAGCCCGGCCGCGACGGCGATGTCGGTGAGGGCCGCGTGGTCGCCGAGGTGGCCGCCGTCGGTGAAGTAGTGGGCGAGCAGGCCTTCCTTCACGGCGCTCTGCTCCCGCCGGCCGTGGCGTCCGGCGAACCCGATGAGGCGGTGCGCGGTGAAGGTGTTGGTGGCCACCGCGTCGTCCATCCGGAAGGTGATGCCTTCGGCGGCGGCCGCCTCGGTCAGCGGGGCGAAGATGCTCTGCGCCGGGCGGCCGAACTTGCGCTCGTAGACCTGGGCGGACGGCTCGCCGGCCTCGGAGGCGTCGGGGTTGAGCTGGAACGGGCGGTAGACGACCTCGACGTCCGCCGCTCCGGGGAACGCCGCCAGGGCCTTCTCGAACCGGCGCTTGCCGATGTAGCACCACGGGCACACGACGTCCGAGT
>NZ_JAIZ01000093.1 GCF_000710465.2 Kitasatospora sp. MBT63
CGTCGACGGAGGCCGGCCGCCCGGCGGGCGCGGGCGACCCGGTGGGTACGGCCCACAGCGAGCCGAGCGCGAGCAGCAGCGCCCCGCCGGCCGCCAGCCGGGCCGTCCGGCGCTGCCGCAGCAGGTCCCCGGGCCGGACCCGGACGGTGCACGGATCGAACCGCGGGGACTCGGCCAACCGCCCCTCGGGCAGCGGGGCATCGGCCTGGAGCCGGTCGGCCTGCCGGAGCGCGCCGGCCGGATCGGCCACCCCGGCGGCGGCCAGCACCCGGGCCGTCTCCTCGGGCCCCAGCGACTCGGCGAAGCGCAGCGCGTACGCCGCCCGCCCGGCCGCCGGGACCCCCGTCAGCGCACGGTCCACGGCGAGCTCGGCGGGACCGCCGTCGGGGGTGAACAGCCGCAGCCCCCAGGCCCGCGGGAGCAGCCGCGGCTGCCCGCGGGTGAACCGCAGGGCGCCGCGCACCACCCGGCCGCGCAGCACCGCGTAGACCTGGTCGGCGTCCGGGGAGCCGGCGCCCCAGCGGCCGGGCAGCGCGGCCCGGACCACCGCGTGGGCGGCCAGCAGCCGCCTGCGGCGGTCGAGTTCGGCGGGCACGATCAGATAGGCGAGCCGGGCGAGCCGGCCGTACTGGCTGACCAGGACGGCTTCGGCCCCGGGCAGCCCGCCCGGCCGCCGCCGGCCGACGGTCCGGGCGGCGGCTGCCTCGGCGGTACGGCGCAGGGTCTGACGGTCCATCGGTGGCGGCTTTCGGTCGGCGCGTGAAGGCGGTGCGCCGCAGGCCGGGGGCCGGGCGGTGCAGATCATCCAACGAGTCGATCATGCGATGGTTGCGGTGTCCGGGTGAACCCGCCCGCCGCCCGCCGCCCGCCGTCTGCCTGCGCCGCCCGCCGCCCGGTGAGCGGTCAGAGCTCGAACACGCCGTACGAGAAGCCCTCGGCGCGGATCTCCGCGGCGTCGGCGGTCACCCCGCGCGCCTCCAGCGTGCGGCGCGGGGCCGGGCCCGGGGCGGGCAGGACGGCCGGGTCGCGGCGCGGGTTGACCACCACCAGGAAGCGGCCGCCGCGGGTGTACACCAGCGGGTAGCCGGCGTGCAGCACGTCCACCGGGCCGTCGGCGCCGAGGGCGGGATGGGCGCGGCGCAGCGCGATCAGACGACGGACCAGGTGCAGCAGGGAGCCGGGGTCGGCGCGCTGGGTGGCGACGTCGGGGCGGTCGGGGGCGTCGTCGAGCGGGAGGTAGAGCCTGTGCGCGGTGGAGAAGCCGGCGCCCTCGGTGGCGTCCCACTGCATCGGGGTGCGGCAGCCGGCCCGGTTGTAGCGCGGGCCGAGCACGCTGCCCTCGACGTCGGGCAGGCCGGGGACGTACCGCATGCCGATCTCGTCGCCGTAGTAGACGGCCGGCAGGGTGGGCCAGGTGAGCTGGAAGACGAAGGCGGGGGCGAGCTGGTCGCGGGTGCGCGGGCCGCAGGCGAGCCGGGAGAAGTCGTGGTTGGAGGTGGGCAGCGAGATCCGGCCGTCCCCGCCGACCGCCCGGTCCGCGGTGCGCCAGGCGTCCAGGAAGACCGAGATGTCGCCCTTGCCCTCGGCGTCGAAGTAGCAGGGCTCGGACGGCCAGCCGTCCTGGTCGGTGCCGGCGCCGTTGTGCCACAGCGAGCGCAGCGGGCGGCCGTCGGTGTCGCCGCCGAACTGGAGCAGGAAGTCGGCGTGGAAGCCGCCCGCCACCGAGCGCGCCGGGTCGCCCCACTCGGCCAGCAGCGCGGCGTCGGGGTGCTCGGCGTCCAGCCAGCCGCGCAGCCCGTTCCAGAGCCGGCCGGTCTCGACCTTGCCCGGGTCGTCCTTGACCAGCGAGGAGGCCATGTCGACGCGGAAGCCGGAGATGCCGAGGCCCAGCCAGTGCGCCATGATCCCGCGCAGCGCGGCGCGGTTGGCGCGCGGGCCCTCGGCGTCGACGCCCTGGCGCCACGGCTCGGCCGGATCGGGCCTGGCGTAGCCGAAGTTGAGCGCGGGCTGGAAGTCGAAGAAGTTCGGCAGGTACCAGCCGGGGCGGCGGCCGGGGGAGCGGACGAAGCGTTCGGCGGGGTGGTCGGCCCAGATGTAGCGGTGGTCCGCGGGGTCGTCGGCGGCGGCCCGGAACCAGGGGTGCCGGTCGGAGGTGTGCCCGGCGACCAGGTCGAGCAGCACCCGGATGCCCAGCCGCCGGGCGCGGTCGGTCAGTTCGGCCAGGGCCGCGGCGTCGCCGTAGCGCGGCGCGGTGGCCAGGTAGTCGCTGACGTCGTACCCGGCGTCGCCGAACGGCGAGGCGAAGCACGGGTTGAGCCAGACGGCGTCGACGCCGAGCCAGGCCAGGTACTCCAGGCGCTCGGCGAGCCCGGCGAAGTCGCCGATGCCGTCGCCGTCGGAGTCGGCGAAGCTCTGCGGGTAGATCTGGTAGAGGACGGCGTCGGACAGCCAGGCCGGTACGGGGCGGGTCGGTGTCACGCGGTGCTCCTTCTCCCGGGGACCAACGGGGACCGCCTCCAGGATGCCCCGCCGCGGCCGCCCCGGGGGGAGGTCCGGCGGATCCCCGCCCGCCCGGCCGGTCCTCAGTCGGCGGGACCCGCGAAGCCGTCCAGGATCTGCTCGGCCGCGAGCGTCGCGGTCAGCGTGCCCTCCCGGACCCGGCGCTCCAGCTCCGGGGCGATCCGCCGGACCACCGGGTGCTCGTGCAGGGCGGACAGCAGCTGGTCGTGGACCATCGACCAGGTCCAGTCGACCTGCTGGTCGCGCCGCTTGGCGGCCAGCGCCCCGGTGGTCTCCAGCAGCAGCCGGTGCTGCGTCAGCCGGTCCCAGAGCTCCTCCAGGCCGCTGCCGTCCTGCCCGCTGCAGGTGAGCACCGGCGGCGTCCAGACCGCGTCCGGCGGCTGCAACAGCCGTAGTGCGCCAGCCAGTTCGCGGGCGGCGGCCTTGGCGTCGCGTTCGAACGGGCCGTCCGCCTTGTTCACCGCGACCAGGTCGGCGAGCTCCAGCACGCCCTTCTTGATGCCCTGAAGCTGGTCGCCGGTACGGGCCAGGGTGAGCAGCAGGAAGGAGTCGACCATGCCCGCGACGGTGGTCTCGGACTGCCCGACGCCGACCGTCTCGACCAGCACCACGTCGTACCCGGCGGCCTCCATCACCACCATCGACTCCCGGGTGGCCCGGGCCACCCCGCCCAGCGTCCCCGAGGTCGGGGACGGCCGGACGAAGGCGTTCGGGTCCACCGCGAGCCGCTCCATCCGGGTCTTGTCACCCAGGATGGAGCCGCCGGTACGGCTGGAGGTGGGGTCGACCGCGAGCACCGCGACCCGGTGGCCGCGGGCCGTCAGCAGGGTGCCCAGTGCCTCGATGAAGGTGGACTTGCCCACCCCCGGCACACCGGTGATGCCGACCCGGACCGCCTTGCCGGCGTGCGGCAGCAGCTCGATCAGCAGCCGCTGGGCGAGCACCCGGTGGTCGGGCCGGGTGGACTCGACCAGCGTGATGGCCCGCGCGATGAACGCCCGCGAGCCCTCCAGCACACCCTTGACGTAGGCGTCGACGTCGATCGTCCGCGGCGGCATCGTCCCGGCGGCCTCAGAGCTCGTGGCCGAGGTCGGCGGCCAGCGCCTTCAGCAGGTCGTACGCCGCGTCCGGGATGACCGTGCCGGGCGGGAAGACGGCGGCGGCGCCGGCCTCGTACAGCGCGTCGAAGTCCTGCGGCGGGATCACGCCGCCGACCACGATGGTGATGTCCTCGCGTCCGGC
Source organism: Kitasatospora sp. MBT63 (assembly GCF_000710465.2). GTDB lineage: Bacteria > Actinomycetota > Actinomycetes > Streptomycetales > Streptomycetaceae > Kitasatospora. The sequence goes on from NZ_JAIZ01000093.1 coordinate 3,763, forward strand.
GGCGGCCAGTTCGGCCTTGAGCGCGGGCACCAGGGTCAGGTGCCCGGCGGCCAGCGAGGAGACACCGACGATGTGCACGTCCGCCTCCACCGCCTGCCGGGCGACCTCGGCCGGGGTCTGGAACAGCGGGCCCACGTCGACGGTGAAGCCGAGGTCCGCGAAGGCGGTGGCGATCACCTTCTGGCCGCGGTCGTGCCCGTCCTGGCCCATCTTGGCCACCAGGATGCGCGGGCGGCGGCCCTCCGCCTCCTCGAACCTCTCGACCAGCGCCCGGGTGCGCTCCACCCCGGTGGACGGTCCTGCCTCGTCGCGGTACACACCGGAGATGGTACGGATCTGGCCGGAGTGGCGCCCGTAGACCTTCTCCAGGGCGTCCGAGATCTCCCCGACGGTGGCCTTGGCCCGGGCCGCGTCCACGGCCAGCGCCAGCAGGTTGCCCTCCAGCGAACCGCCGCCCTTGGCGCCCTGCTCGGCGGAGCGGGTCAGCGCGTGCAGCGCGGCCTGGCAGGCCTGCTCGTCGCGCTCGGCGCGCAGCCGGCGCAGCTTCTCGATCTGCTGGGTGCGCACCGAGGAGTTGTCGACCTTGAGCACGTCGATCTGCTCGTCGTTGGCGACCCGGTACTTGTTGACGCCGATCACCGGCTGGCGGCCGGAGTCGATCCGGGCCTGGGTCCGGGCCGCGGCCTCCTCCACCCGCAGCTTGGGGATGCCGGCGTCGATCGCCTTCGCCATGCCGCCGGCCGCCTCCACCTCCTGGATGTGCTGCCAGGCGCGGGCCGCCAGGTCGTGGGTGAGCTTCTCCACGTACGCGGAGCCGCCCCACGGGTCGATCACCCGGCAGGTGCCCGACTCCTGCTGGAGCATCAGCTGGGTGTTGCGGGCGATCCGGGCCGAGAAGTCGGTCGGCAGCGCCAGCGCCTCGTCCAGCGCGTTGGTGTGCAGCGACTGGGTGTGGCCCTGGGTGGCGGCCATCGCCTCCACACAGGTGCGGGTGACGTTGTTGAACACGTCCTGGGCGGTCAGCGACCAGCCGGAGGTCTGCGAATGGGTGCGCAGCGACAGCGACTTGGCGTTCTGGGGGTCGAACTGCTTGACCAGCTTGGCCCACAGCAGCCGGGCTGCGCGCAGCTTGGCGACCTCCATGAAGAAGTTCATGCCGATCGCCCAGAAGAACGACAGCCGCGGCGCGAACGCGTCCACGTCCAGCCCCGCGCCCAGACCCGCGCGCAGGTACTCCACCCCGTCCGCCAGCGTGTACGCCAGCTCCAGGTCGGCCGTGGCCCCGGCCTCCTGGATGTGGTAGCCGGAGATGGAGATGGAGTTGTACCGCGGCATCTTCTGCGAGGTGTACGCGAAGATGTCCGAGATGATCCGCATCGACGGCTGCGGCGGGTAGATGTAGGTGTTGCGGACCATGAACTCCTTGAGGATGTCGTTCTGGATGGTCCCCGCGAGCTTCTCGGGCGCCACCCCCTGCTCCTCGGCCGCCACGATGTAGAGCGCCAGGATCGGCAGCACGGCGCCGTTCATGGTCATCGACACCGACATCTTGTCCAGCGGGATGCCGTCGAACAGCTGGCGCATGTCGTAGATCGAGTCGATCGCCACGCCCGCCATGCCGACGTCACCGGTCACCCGCGGGTGGTCGCTGTCGTAGCCGCGGTGGGTCGGCAGGTCGAAGGCGACCGACAGGCCCTTCTGACCGGCCGCCAGGTTGCGGCGGTAGAAGGCGTTGGACTCCTCGGCGGTGGAGAAGCCCGCGTACTGCCGGACCGTCCACGGCTGGTTGACGTACATGGTCGGGTACGGGCCGCGCAGGAACGGCGCGACACCCGGATAGGTGGCCAGGAAGTCCAGCCCGGCCAGGTCCTCGGCGGTGTACAGCGGCTTGACGCCGATGCCCTCCGGGGTCTCCCAGACCAGTTCCTCGACGTCCTTGCCGGTCGCCTGCTGCCAGGCCGCCCGCCACTGCTCGCCGGTGGCCGCCGGGCCGCCCGGTGCGTCGAGTCCGATCTCCGTGAAGTCGGGGATCATCGGGCCACTCCGATCTGGTCGAGCAGGGAGGTGAGGACGGCGACCGCGTCGCCGCCCGCGCTGACGAACTCGTCGACCCCGGCCTGCCGGTACCCGGCCTCCTGCTCGCCGGGCCGGCCCGCCAGCAGCACCCGGGCGGCGCCGGCCGCCTTCAGCGCGGCGGCCACCGGTACGGCGTGCTCCTCGTACAGCGCGTCGCTGGAACACAGCGCGGCCACCGTGGCGCCGCTCGCGGCGAACGCCTCCGCGAGCGCGGCCGGGTCGGTGCCCTGGCCGACGACGGTCTCGATCCCGCCGGCCTGGAACAGGTTGGCGGCGAAGGTCAGCCGCGCGGTGTGCGCCGCCGCCGGGCCCAGCGCCGCCAGGAACAGCCGCGGCCGGGCGCCGGTGGCGTCCCGGTGCAGATCGGAACGGGTCCGCAGGGCCTCGTACGCCTCGGCGCGGCGCACCCGGGGCAGACCTCCGGTCAGCGGCGCCGGGGCCGGCTCGCGCACCAGCGGCTGCTCGCCCAGGTTCGGGAACTCGCTGACGCCGGTGACCGGCTCCTTGCGGCGGGCCAGCGCCGTCGAGCGCCGCGCCCAGGTGTCGCCGATCCGGTCCGCGACCAGACCCGAGCACAGCGCCGCGCGCAGGCCGCCGGCCCGCTCGATCTCCTGGAACCACGACCAGGCGGCGTGCGCCAGCTCGTCGGTCAGGCGCTCCACGTACCAGGAACCACCCGCCGGGTCGACGACCCGCGCCAGGTGCGACTCCTCCAGCAGGATCGCCTGCGTGTTGCGGGCGATCCGGCGGGCGAACGCGTCCGGCAGGCCGAGCGCGCTGTCGAACGGCAGCACGGTCACCGCGTCCGCGCCGCCGACGCCCGCGGCCAGGCAGGCGACGGTGGTGCGCAGCATGTTCACCCAGGGGTCGCGCTCGGTCATCATCACGGCCGAGGTGACCGCGTGCTGCCGCTGCGCGGCGGCCTGCGAGGAGATCCCCGACGCCTCCGCCACCCGCGCCCACAGCCGGCGGGCCGCCCGGAACGCGGCGATGGTCAGGAACTGGTCCGCCCCGGCCGACAGCCGGAACTCCAGCTGCCCGGCGGCCGCGTCCGGGCTCAGCCCGGCGGCCGTCAGCTCCCGCAGGTACGCCACACCGGCGGCCAGCGCACAGCCCAGCTCCTGCGCGGGCGAGGCACCCGCCTCGTGGTACGGCAGCGCGTCGACGGTGATCGCGCGCAGGCCCGGGAAGCCCTCGTGCAGGCGGACCGCCAGCGCGGCGGCCCCGGCGAGCAGCCCGGCGGTCGGCGAGTCGTCCCCGGTACGGGCCAGCAGGCCCAGCGGGTCCGCGCCCAGCGTGCCGGTGGCGGCCTCGGCGGGCACCCCGCGCTCCGCGTACAGCGCCAGCAGCCGCTCGGCGGCGGCCGGGAACTCGGCCCCGGCGTCCAGCGCCACGGCCGCCAGGTCCAGGTACACGCCCTCCAGCACCTCGGGCAGCGCGGCGACCGGCAGACCGTCCCGGCCCAGCTCCAGCCAGACCGAACCCACCCCGTGCTCCAGGTCGGCGAGCACCGCCTCGTTCGAGGTCCGCGGATCCGGATGCGTGTGCCGCTGGCGCACGTCCCACCCCGAGACGGCCGAACCCTGAGGCCGGCCACCGCGGACGAACGGCGCGAAGCCAGGGAACCCGGCCCCACCGGGCGCGTCCTCGGCGGTGTACAGCGGACGGGCGGTGAGGCCGTCCTCCAGCTTGGTGGCGAGGGCGTCCTCGGCCTGCGTACCGGTCACGTCCTGCTTACCGGACTTGCGCAACACACCTTCGACCAGGCGCTGCCACTGCTCACGGCTTGCATCCGGGAACTCGGCGGCCAGGGAGAGCCCTTCGGGCGAGACCGTCATGAGGGAAGGTTAGAGCCCGTTCACGTGCGGCTGTACAGCGAACCGGTGTGACCTTTCACTCCTTGCACTCCAAGCGCCGCAGAGTGCAACACCGGTACGCCCGCACGAACCATTCCCACCTCGGCGTGGCGCCGCATCCAGGAGCGCGGGGGGGTGCCTGGAGGGGCGCGGGGAACTGCGCGGGGGCGGGAGGTAGCGGGCGCGGGGTCGGGAACGGCGGGATGGTTGCAGGGCCGTTGCCGTCGTTCAGGCGGGATGTCTGCCGCTGCGCGCAGTTCCTCGCGCCCCTGAGGGGGTGCCGGGGTTTGCTTTTAGGGGGGTGGGGAAGTGCGCGAGGGCTGCAGGGCCGTTGCCGGCCCGGAGGGCGGCTGCGGTGGCGGCTGCCGCTTCGGTGTCGAGGCGGGCGGAGGTGCCGAGGAGGAGGTGGCGGGTCTCGCGGGTGGCGAGGAGGAGCAGGCCGGGGAGGAGGTCGGTGCAGCGGGCGGCGACCCAGCGGGTGCCCTGGGTGGCCATCCAGCGCAGGTCGGCGACGAACCCGGGTGCCGCCGCGGACAGGCTCGCCGCCGGGGCGTCCCCCAGCCGCTCGCCGCCGGCGGTGAGCAGGGCGTGGAACTCGCACGCGATCCGGTGGTGCCCCGCCGCGCTGGGATGCAGCCGGTCGACGCTGAGCAGTGAGCGTTCGGTGAGCCAGGGCAGGTCGGCGAGGTGCAGGTGGGTGGCGCCGTACCGGAGGGAGAGGGCGTGCACGACGGTGTTGACGGCCCGCATCCGGCGGGCGAGCGGCCGGGCGAGCGGTGGCGGGAGCCGCAGCAGCCGCCCGGGGTCGGGCAGGCAGGCGGTCAGCAGGACGGCGCCCTGGTTGCGCAGTGCGGCGAGCGCGGTGTCGAGGTGGCGTGCGGTGCGGGCGATGTCGAAGCCGGCCCGCAGGGTGTCGTTGCCGCCGATCAGGACGGCGGCGTGGGTGGGCCGCAGGGCGAGTGCGGCGGGCAGCTGAACGGTGGTCAGGTCGTGGCTGAGCGCGCCGCTGTTGGCGAGGTTGCGGAACTCGACCGGGCCGGGGGAGAGGCCGGGGGCGAGCATGGCGGCCCAGCCGCGCCAGCCGTCCGCGACGGGGTCGCCCACGCCCTCGGTGACGGAGTCGCCGAGGGCGGTGAACCGGACCGCCGCGGTCATGGCGCGGCCTGCGCGGCGTCCGCCGGCAGCGGTACCCGGTGGGCGGCGAGGAAGGCGGCGACCGCGGAGTCCCAGCCGAAGTGTTCGGCCCTGGCGCGGGCCGCGGCGCGGCGTTCGGCGGCCGGCCGCTCCAGCAGGTCCCGGACGGCGGTGGCGAACGCCTCGCCGGTGTCGGCCGCGGCGAGGCCGGCCGGTCCGACGATCGGCGGCAGCGCCGAGGAGCGGCTGACGGCGACCGGGGTGCCGCAGGCGAGCGCTTCCAGGGCGGCCAGCCCGAAGGTCTCCACCGGCCCGGGTGCGATGGCGACGTCGGCGGCGGCGAGCAGCGCGGCGACCTCGGCGCGGGTGCCGAGGTGTCCGAGGAACCGGACGGGGACCCGCAGTTCGGCGGCGCGCGCCTGGAGCCGGCGGCGCAGCGGGCCGGCGCCGGCGACGGCCAGGACGGCGGGGATCCGGTGGCGGCGGCGCAGGACGGCGAGCGCCTCGACGGCCCGTTCGGGCTTCTTCTCGGGGGACAGCCGGGAGCAGAGCACCAGCAGGACCTGGCCGGGGTCGGCGTAGCGGGCCCGGACCTCGGGGTCGTGGCGGTCGGGGTGCAGCTGGTGGAGGTCGACGCCGAGCGGTGCCTGGACGAGGTTGGCGGCGCCGATCCGTTCGAACTCGGCGGCGGCCCAGGCGGTGGTGCACAGCACGGTGTCGTACGCCCGGGCGGTCCTGGTGTTGAGCCGGTCGGCGAGGGTGCGGGCGGGGCCGGGCGGCAGGCCCCAGGTGCCGAGCAGTCCGGTGGCGCTCTCGTGCGAGACCATCACCGACCGGACACCGTGGGCGCGGGCCCAGGCGCCGGTCCAGCGCAGGCTGGTGCGGTCGGAGACCTCCAGCCGGTCGGGGGCCAGGCCGGCCAGGGTCCGGGCGACGGCGCGCCGGTCGGTGAGCAGCCGGTAGCCGCCGCTGCCGGGGATCGGCCGGCCGGGCAGGGTGATGACCCGGCCCTGGGAGGTCCACTCGTCGGCGGGGCGCGGGCCGGGGACGAGGAGGACCGGGTGGTGGCCGGCGGCGAGGTAGCCCTCGCCGAGGTGGCGCAGGGCCGTGCGCAGGCCGCCGGAGACCGGGGTGACGAAGTTGGCCACCCGGACGATCCGCAGCCCGTCGTGCGGCGGGGTCATGCCGGGAGCTCCTCGGGCAGCTGGGTGCCGGCGGAGGCCTGCGCGGGGATCTGGCCGGTGGGCGTGGGCACGGTGGCGGGGGTGCCGGCCGCGGGGTGCAGGGCCTGGACGGGGCCGCCGTGGTGCTCGGCGATGGCCTCGGTGTAGTGGCGCAGCAGCAGGTCGCCGACTGCCTCCCAGGTGCGGGCGGTGACGTCGGCCCGGCCGGCCCGGCCGTAGCCGGTCCGGACCTCGGGGCCGGCGGCGGCCAGTTCGGCTACGGCGCGGGTGACGGCGGCGGTGTCGCGGGGCGGGACCAGCAGGCCGGTGCGGTGGTGGCCGACCAGGTCGAGGGGGCCGCCGACGGCGGGTGCCACCACGGGGACGCCGCTGGCCATCGCCTCCTGGATGGTCTGGCAGAACGTCTCCAGCGGACCGGTGTGCACGAACAGGTCCAGGGTGGCGAAGTAGCGGGCGAGTTCGGTGCCGGTCCGGCGGCCGAGGAACAGGGCCTTGGGCATGGCGGCCTTCAGCGCCGGGGCGCTCGGGCCGTCGCCGATCACCACCACCCGTACGCCCGGCAGCTCGCAGGCGCCGGCCAGCAGGTCGACCCGCTTCTCGGGGGCGAGCCGGCCGACGTAGCCGATCAGCAGTTCGCCGCCCGGGGCCAGGGTGCGGTGCAGCGCCTCGTCGCGGTGGGCGGGGTGGAAGCGGACCGAGTCCACGCCGCGCGGCCACAGCCGGACCCGGGGGACGCCGTGCGCGGTGAGGTCCTGCGCGGCCGGGGTGGAGGGTGCCAGGGTGCGGGTGGCGGCGCCGTGCACCGCCCGGATCCGGGCCCAGGCGAGCGCGGATCCGATGCCCCGGCCGACCCGGTACGCCTGGGCGTACCCGGCCAGGTCGGTCTGGTAGACGGCCACGCTGGGCAGGCCGAGCCGTTCGGCCACCTTCGCCCCGCGGGCGCCCAGCACGAACGGGCTGGCCAGGTGCACCAGGTCGGGCCGGTGGTCGGCGACCGCCTCGGCCAGCCGCCTGCTCGGCAGGGCGACCCGGACCTGGGGGTAGCCGGGCAGCGGGATCGACGGCACCCGGACCACCGGCAGCGGCGTCGAGTCCGGGCCGAAGGAGTGCGGCGGGCAGTGGGCGCCCCTGGCCGGTGCCGGGGTGATGACCAACGGTTCGTGGCCGCGGCGGACCAGGTGCTCCGCTGTCCTCAGCACGCTGTGGGCGACGCCGTTGACCTCGGGGGGGAAGGACTCGGTGACGATGGCGACTCGCATGCCAACGTTGTGTCCCCTCGGGGCGTGCGACTGACCACGGGGATCTTTCGTACAGGCGAACGTCGGTGGCCAATTGGGCGCGGGTTCGGCCGGGGCCGGCCCGCGGACCGGTCAGGCCGCGGCGGCGCGGGGGGTCTCCTCGCGCAGCGCCCAGGGGGAGCCGTAGGCCGTGAGCAGGTCCAGGAACGGGCGGGGCGGCAGGGCCTCGGGGCCGAGGACCCCGGCGCCGGCCCAGGCGCCGGTGGCGAGCAGTTCGAGGGCGACGACCGGGTTCACCGCGGTCTGCCAGACCACGGCCTGCGAGCCGTACTCGCGCATCGACCAGGCGTTGTCGACCACGTGGTGCAGGTACACCTGGCGCGGCTGCCCGTTCTTGGCGCCGCGGACCCAGGTGCCGGCGCAGGTCCTGCCGTGCATCCGGTCGCCGAGGGTGGCCGGGTCGGGCAGGCAGGCGGCGACCACGTCGCGGGGGGAGACCCCGACGGGCCCTTGCGCGCCGGGCACGGTGACCGGGTCGGTGGCGGACAGGCCGAGCCGGTGGAGCGTCTTGAGGACCTCGATGAAGTCCTGCCCGAGGCCGTACTTGAAGGTGACCCGGCGGGCGTCGATCCAGCGGGGGATCAGCAGGACCTCCTCGTGTTCGACGTTGACGCACTCGACCGGCCCGATGCCGTCCGGGAAGTCGAACACCTCGGGCTCGCTGAAGGGTTCGGTGGTGAACCAGCCGAGTCCGGACTCGAAGACGACCGGCGGGTTGAGGCACTCCTCGATGGTGGTCCAGATGGAGAACGAGGGCGCGAAGTCGTACCCGTCGACGGTCAGGTCGGCGCCGTCGCGGATCCCGATCTCGTCGATGGTGTCGAAGAGTTCGTCCGCCGCGTAGCGGGCGAAGACGTCCGAGAGGCCGGGTTCGACGCCCATGCCGCACAGCGCCAGCAGCCCGGCGTCCTCCCAGGCGCGGGCCCGGGCGAACTGGCCGTCGCCGAGTTTGATGCCGCACTCCTGGTAAGGCCGTTCGGGGTGCGGCTGGGACAGTGACATCGCCATGTCGAGGTAGTGCGCCCGCCCGGCCAGCGCGGCCTCGAACAGCGGCAGCACGAACCGCGGGTCGGTCGCGTTGAACAGCACGTCGCAGCGGTGCTCGGTGAGCAGCGCGGTGACGGCGGCGGTGTCGGAGGCGTCGACGGTGGCCGGCCGGAACCGCTCGGCGCCGGCCTCGCCGGCCAGTGAGGCGACCGCGGCCTCGGCCCGGGCGGGGTCGTAGTCGGCGACCACGAAGCATTCGAAGAACGGGCGCCGGACCGCGATCCGGGCGGCGGCGGTGCCGACGCCGCCCGCGCCCACCAGCAGGATCCTCATCACGGCCTCACGGGGCGTCGGAGGGGTCGGCGGCGCTGACCGGGACGTCCGGGTGCCTGAACCAGGAACCCTGGACGGCCCACTGGACGAGCATCAGCAGGAAGCCGAGGATCAGCGCGCCGATGCCGATCACGGTGACCCCGCCGGTCTGCCCGAAGATCGGCAGGTCGATGGAGGTGGACCCGTAGTCGGGGTCGGCGTAGACGTCGAAGGCGCCGTAGCAGAAGAAGTAGAGCAGCATCAGGCCGCCGAGCAGCGGTGCGACGCCCTTGAAGATGAAGTCCTTCGCGCTGCGGGTGAGCACCTTGCGGTAGTACCAGACGCAGGCGAAGCCGGTCAGGCCGTAGTAGAAGGCGATGGCGAGGCCGACCGAGGCGATCGAGTCGGCGAGGACGTTGCCGCTGATCGCGGTGAGCAGGACGTAGAAGGCGATCGAGGCGAGGCCCATGCCGACGGTGGACCAGGTCGGGGTGAGGTGCCGGGGGTGGACCCGGGCGAACTCGCGGGGGATGGCCTTGTGCGCGGCCATCGAGAAGGTGGTCCGGGCGGTCGGCAGGATGGTGGTCTGGGTGGAGGCCGCGGAGGAGGTCAGCACCATGAAGATGAGCAGTTTGGTGAGGAACCAGCCGAGGCCCGCGCTGCCGAACACGGCTCCGCCCAGCGAGGAGAGCACGTCCCCGGAGTTGTCCTCGTTGCCGAGTCCGATGCCCTCGGTGCCGATCCCGGCGAAGGCCTGGGCGGAGGTGGAGACCAGGGCGTAGATGATCAGCAGCAGCACGGTGGAGATGACGGCGGCGCGTCCCGGGGTGCGGGTGGCGTCGGCGGTCTCCTCGTTGACGGAGACGGCCGTGTCCCAGCCCCAGTAGATGAACACGGCGGCCAGGATGCCGGCGGTGAACGCGGTGGTGGAGGAGACCGCGAAGGGGTTGAACCAGGACGCGGAGACGTGGATCGCGGTGTCCGGCGGGTGCGAGCCGTAGACCTTGACCAGGGCGGTCACCGACAGCAGCACCAGCATCACGACCTCGATGCACAGCAGCCAGCGCTGCAGGGCGGCGGAGATCTCGATGCCGACGTAGCAGATCGCGGTCATCACGATGATCCAGATGACCCCGGCGATCGTGGTCCAGGTGGTGTTCTCGGCCAGACCGTCGAAGCCGAACAGCCGGAAGCCGTACACGCCGGCGATCTGGGCGAGGTTGGCCATCACGATGATGTCGGCCGCCACGATGCCCCAGCCGCCCATCCAGCCGGTGCGCGGCCCGAAGGCGCGGGCGCCCCAGGTGAAGGTGGTGCCGCAGTCCGGGTCGGAGGCGTTCAGCTCCTTGTAGGCGTAGGCGATCAGCAGCATCGGGATGAACGCCAGGATGGTGATGATCGGGGCCTGCAGCCCCACGCCGATCACGATGATGCCGAGCGTGGCGGCCAGGCTGTACGCGGGCGCGGTGGAGGCCAGGCCGATCGCCACCGAGGAGACCAGGCCGAGGGCGCCGGTCTTCAGGCCCTTCTCGCCGGCCCGGGAGCTGACCACCGACGGTGCGGCGGGCGGAGGCGGAGTGTGGTGTCCGGGGGGACCCTGCATCGTTCCCAACCCCTGATCCTGTGACGGAGGTACTGACGGGACTGGACCTCCTCAGCGTACGCCCGGGGCCTCCCGCTTTCCTGGGGATGGCGTGCGGGGCCGTGCACGGGTCGCAACTGACCGCCGGTTAGCAGGCCGGGCGGTGGGGGTGCGCCGGGTGCGGCGGTGTACGGGGGGTGACGGCGCGTGGCGGCGGGCCGCGCCCCGCGGCGGTCCACGGCGGGCCGGTGCCGGTACCGGCGGTAATCGGTCCGGTGTGCGGTGATCCCCTGGCCCGGCCGGTGACGTTCCGTGCGCGAAACAGCCGCCGGGGATTTCCGGGAGCCGCTTCCCCGGTGGCGCCGCGTGGCGAGGACATCGCAGGTCGGGGGGTGTGCGGCCGGTCGGTGGGGCCGGGACGGGCGGGGCGGAGGGGGTGCCGCCGGAAAGGGGCGTCAGCTCGGGTGAATAGAGAAATGGATCGGATCAGCTGAAAACACCGATGTGGTTCAGGCCGGGAAATCCGCCCGCCCCGCCACCGCCACCGGCCCGGTTCTGGCACCCAGTCACCTGCCGTGACCGGCAACGGAGTTCATTGACTTGGTTCGGGTCGCCGGGGATTATCGGTGCCTGTTCGACCGGGCCGGCGCACTCACCGAGGGGCACCGGCCGCTGTGACGGCCACCGCCGTTGGGGTCGGTGGGGGGAGGCTGCGCGCCGTCGTGCCCGCAGCCGGGAGAAGGACGTGCGCGTGCCCACTGTGCCCGAGCTCGTGGCGGCCCGCGCGGCCGCCGACCCGGACCGCACCGCCCTGCTGCAGGGCGACCGGGAACTGACCTACGGCGCCCTGCTCGACTGGGCCGACGCGCTGGCCGCGCGGCTGACCGGAGCCGGCGTGAGCGCGGGCGCCACCGTCGCGGTGGTCTGCGAACGCTCGATCGAGTACGTCGTCGCCGCGCTCGCGGTGCTGCGGGCGGGCGCCTGCTACCTGCCGGTCGACCCGGCCTACCCGGCCGAGCGCCGGGAACTGATGCTCGCGGACGCCGCGGTGGCCGAGGTGCTCGACGCCGCCGCCGTCACCGCCGCCCGCACCGCCGGCGCCCCCGCCGCACCCCGCCGTCCGGCCGGCTCCCCGGCCCCCGGCGACCTCGCCTACGTGGTGTACACCTCCGGCTCCACCGGCCGCCCCAAGGGCGTCGCCGTC
>NZ_JAIZ01000094.1 GCF_000710465.2 Kitasatospora sp. MBT63
GAGCGCGCCGAGCGCCGCCGCCTGCGGCGAGCCGAACCACACCACGGCCGCGGGCTCGGCCAGACCGGCCGCCCGGTAGGCCGCGCGCACGGCCCGTTCGACGGCCGGCCGGTCGGCCGGGCCGGTGCCTGCCGCCACCTCCCGCCAGCGGGCCACCGCCTCGCGGGGCGCGGACTGCTGCTGAACCATCATCGGAATGCTCCGTTCCTTCTCGCCGGTCATCTGTCGCCCGCCCGCACTACCGTCCGAGCACCCGTCGCCCTCGCGGCCCGCCGGCTCAGTCCGCCACCACCCGGACCGCGCCCGGGGTGTACTCGCGCTGGCGCACCACCCGGTACCAGCCCTTGGGCAGCGCGATCACCGCGTGCTCCTCGTGCACCACCCGCCCGCCCTCCGGCAGCCGGAGCCAGGCGGCGGCGAACGGCCCGGCCTCGCGGCGCAGCTCGCCGGGGCCGACCACCGCGTGGGCGTGGCCGGTCACCTCGCCGAGCGCCAGCACCATGCGGCCGCGGGGGTCGCGCGGCTGGGGCGGCAGCGCGCCGACCACGCCCGGTACGGCGCTCTCCTCGACCGGCACGATCAGCACGTCACCCTGGCGGTACATCAGGCCTCCTGCGGTGTCGGCCCGACGGGTTGCCGGACGTCCGATCCAGAAGCTAGGGCCGGGGTCTGACAACCGGTCGGGCCGCGCGGGCCGGGCAGCACGCCGGTCGCACAGTTGTCGGAGCGGCCTGGTAGACAGGTCGTCCCGCCGTCCTACCAGGAGCAGCACATGGCCCTCAGCGAGAACCTCGACCAGTTCCACGGCCTGCCGGTCTTCGACCTCGTCCCCGCGCTGGACGAGGGCGCCGAGCTGCCCGACGCGGCGGCCGTGGCCTGGAAGATCGGCCTGGACTACGACTCCGAGGAGACCTTCGAGCAGCGCTGGGAGCAGTTCCTGGCGGCCGTGGACACCGAGCGGGTGACCGCCGTGGTGATCGGCGCCTGGTGGCAGGACGAGCAGGAGCCGGCCGCGGAGACGGTCCGCCTGGTCGCCGGCAGCGCCGGGCGGCTGCCCGCGCTGCGGGCGCTGTTCTTCGGCGAGGTCACCTACGAGCAGTGCGAGATCTCCTGGATCCAGCAGTCCGACGTGACACCGTTCCTGACCGCCTTCCCGCGGCTGGCGGAGCTGGTGGTGCGCGGTGCGAGCGGCGGCTGGGACGGCGAGCCGGGCCTGGTGCTGCAGCCCGTCCGGCACGAGGCGCTGCGCACGCTGCGGTTCGAGAGCGGCGGGCTGCCCGGCGAGGTGGTCCGCGCGGTCGGCGCGTGCGACTTCCCGGCGCTGGAGTCGCTGGAGCTGTGGCTCGGGGTCGACCAGTACGGCGGCGACGCGACCATGGCCGACCTGGAGCCGATCCTCGGCGGGCTGCGGCTGCCCGCCCTGCGCCGGCTCGGCCTGCTCGACAGCCTGGCGCAGGACGAGATCGCGGCGGCGGTCGCGCACGCCCCGGTGGTGGCCCGCCTGGACCACCTGGGCCTGGCGATGGGCGTGCTGACCGACGAGGGCGCCGGCGCCCTGCTGGAGGGACAGCCGCTCACCCACCTCACCTCGCTGGACCTGCACCACCACTTCCTCACGAAGCCGATGCAGCAGCGTCTGACCGAGGCCCTGCCGGGGGTGGAGGTCGACCTCTCCGAGGCCGGTGCGCCGGACGAGCGCTGGCGGTACGTGGCCGTCGCGGAGTGACCGGCCGGTAGCCGACGCCCGGCCCACCGGGCGTCGCCGGGGCCTGGTAGACAGGTCCCGGCGATCACCCCAACCGGTCCCGCCCCGCCCCTAGGAGCAGCCATGACGGTCAACAGGCACATCGAGCGGTTCCACGGACTGCCCGTGTTCGAGTTCTCCGCCGCCCCGGACGGCGACGCGCCGGCCGCCCTGCCCGCGGCCGACGCCGTGGCCTGGCGGATAGCCGTCGAGTACGACTCCCCCACCGGTTTCCAGGAGACGCTGGGCGCGTTCCTCGACGCGGTGGACACCGACCGGGTCCGGGCCCTGGTGATCGGCGCGTGGTGGGCCGACGGCTACGAGCCGCTGACCGCGGCGCTGGCGGCGGTCACCGGCGCCGCCGGCCGACTGCCGGGGCTGCGCGCGCTGTTCGTCGGCGACGTCACCTACGACGAGTGCGAGATCTCCTGGCTGGAGATGTGCGACGTGACCGGCGCGCTGACCGCGTTCCCCGCCCTCCACGAGCTGGTGGTACGCGGCGGCAGCGGCCTGGTGCTGCGGCCGGTGCGGCACGAGGCGCTGCGCGCCCTGCGGCTGGAGGCCGGCGGCCTGCCCGCCGAGGTGGTCCGTGCGGTCGGCGCGGGCGACTTCCCCGCGCTGGAGCGCCTGGAGCTGTGGCTCGGGGTCGACGAGTACGGCGGCGACCACTCGGTGGAGGACCTGGCGCCGTTCCTGACCGGGGTGCGCTTCCCCGCCCTGCGCCACCTCGGCCTGGAGAACTCCGAGTACCAGGACGAGATCGCGGCGGCCGTCGCGCACGCCCCGGTGGTGGCCCGCCTGGACCACCTGAGCCTGGCGATGGGCGTGCTGACCGACGAGGGCGCCGGCGCCCTGCTGGAGGGACAGCCGCTCACCCACCTCACCTCGCTGGACCTGCACCACCACTACCTCACCGAGCCGATGCAGCAGCGTCTGACCGAGGCCTTGGCGGGGGTGAAGGTCGACCTCTCCGACGCCGAGGACGAGGAGGACGAGGAGGACCGCTACGTGGCCGTGGCCGAGTAGCGCCACCGTCGTGACGTCCCCCTCCCTCACCGTCCTCGGCAACCCGGGCCACCGGCGGGTCACCCTGTTCGCCGCCGCCGCCCGGGCCGCCGGGCTGCCCGAACCCGCCGTCCTGCCCTGGGCGGACGTGCTGCGCGGCACGTACCGGATCGCCCCCGGCACCGTGCTGCGGATCGAGTCGCCCGGCGAGGACGAGGAGGTCGACCGTCTGCTGCGCGGCCCCGCCCTCGGCGCGCACTACGCGCCGACCCGGGTGGAGGGCGGCGCCGCCTGGTACACGGGGCTGACCGCCGCGCTGGCCGGCGTGGCCCGGGCGGTCGGACGGGCCCCCGGCGCCCGGCTGCTGGGGGACCCGGACGAGATCGCGGTGATGTTCGACAAGCGCCGGGCGCACCGGCGGCTGGCGGACGCCGGGGTCCCGGTGCCGCGCGCCCTGGACGGCCCGGCCCCGGGCGGCTGGGCGGAGCTGAAGGAGCGGCTGGCCGCCGCCGGGCTGCGCCGGGTGTTCCTGAAGCCCGCGCACGGCTCCTCGGCCTCCGGGGTGGTGGCGCTGCAGTTCGGGCCGCGCGGGCAACTGCTGGCCACCACCTCGGTCGAGGCGGCCGACGACGGGCTGCACAACTCGCTGCGGGTGCGCGGCTACCGGGACGAGCGCGAGATCGCGGCGGTGGTCGACCGGCTGGCGCCGGACGGCCTGCACGTCGAGCAGTGGGTGCCGAAGGCGGCGCAGCACGGCCGGGCCGCCGACCTGCGGGTGGTGGTGGTCGCGGGCCGGGCCACCCACGTGGTGGTGCGCACCAGCGGCTACCCGATGACCAATCTGCACCTGGGCGGCGCCCGCGGGGAGACCGGGCCGGCCCGGGAGGCGGCCGGCCCGGCCTGGCCCCGGCTGCTGGAGACCGCCGAGCGGGCCGCGGCCTGCTTCCCGCGCTCGCCGATGGCCGGGGTGGACGTGCTGCCGACCGCGGCCTGGCGGCGGGGGCTGGTGGGCGAGGTGAACGCCTTCGGCGACCTGCTGCCCGGCCTGACCGGGCTGCCCGGCGGCCCCGCCGAGGGGCTGGACACCTACGGCGCCCAGCTCGCCGCCCTGCTGCCCCACCTCGACCCCGCACCACCGACCGGAGCCGCCCGATGAGCGATCAGATACCCGACATGCGGCAGGTGGTCGGCAGCCACGACCTGCTGCTGGTGACCCTGGACACGCTGCGCTTCGACGTCGCCGAGGAGTTGGCGGCGGCGGGCCGGATCCCGCACCTGGCGGCGTTCCTGCCGGGCGGGCGGTGGGAGCGCCGGCACTCCCCCGGCAGCTTCACCTACGCCTCGCACCAGGCGATCCTGGCGGGCTTCCTGCCCACCCCGGCGCGCCCGGACGGGCCGCACCCGCGGCTGTTCGCGGCCCGGTTCGCGGGTTCCGAGTCCACCGAGTCCCGCACCTGGGTGTTCGACACCCCGGACCTGCCGTCGGCGCTGGCGGCCGCCGGGTACCGGACGGTCTGCATCGGCGGGGTCGGGTTCTTCAACAAGCAGGGCCCGCTGGGGTCGGTGCTGCCGGGGCTGTTCCAGGAGAGCCACTGGGAGCCGGAGATGGGCGTGCCCTCGCCGACCTCGTTCGAGGCGCAGGTGGCCCGGGCCGAGCAGGTCTGCGCGCGGCAGCCGGCCGGGCAGCCGCTGTTCCTGTTCGTGAACGTCTCCGCGCTGCACCAGCCGAACTGGTTCCACCTGCCGGGCGCCGCCCGCGAGCACGGCGACACCCGGGCCAGCCACGCGGCCGCGCTGGAGTACGTGGACGCCCACATCGGGCGGCTGTTCACCGCGATGAGCCGCCGCCGGCCGTGCTTCGCGATCGTCTGCTCCGACCACGGCACCGCGTACGGCGAGGACGGCTACACCGGCCACCGGATCGGCCACGAGGTGGTCTGGACGGTCCCGTACGCGCACTTCACCGTCCCCGCCGCCGGGCCCGCCGAGGAGGCCGCCGTATGAGCACCGTGAGCACGGCCGTCGAGGGCCCGGGCGCGGCCGTCGAGGCCCCGCGCCCGTACCAGTCGTACGTCTACGCATACCCGCACAAGACGGCGTACCGGGCGCTGCCCGAGCGGCCGGAGCTGGGCGCGCTGTGGGCGGGCGAGCCGCAGCACGCGCTCTCGCTGTACCTGCACATCCCGTTCTGCGAGGTGCGCTGCGGCTTCTGCAACCTGTTCACCCGGATCGGCAGCCCGGAGGGCCTGACCACGGCCTACCTGGACGCGCTGGAGCGGCAGGCCGGGGCGGTCCGGGCGGCGCTGGACACGGACGCCCGGTTCGCGCTGGCGGCGTTCGGCGGCGGCACCCCGACCTATCTGACGGCCGCCGAACTGACCCGGCTGTGCGACATCGCCGAGCGGTGCACGGGCGTCGACCTGCGGGCCGTCCCGCTGTCGGTGGAGGCCTCCCCGGACACCTGCACCGCCGACCGGCTGGCGGTCCTGGCCGAACGCGGCACCACCCGGCTGAGCCTCGGCGTGCAGTCGTTCCTGGACGAGGAGGCCCGCTCGGCGGTGCGTCCGCAGAAGCGGGCCGCGGTCGAGGCCGCGCTCGGCCGGATCCGGGCGGCCGGTTTCCCGGTGCTCAACATCGATCTGATCTACGGCATCGACGGGCAGAGCGAGGCCAGTTGGCTGCGCTCGCTGGACGCCGCGCTGGCCTGGCGGCCGGAGGAGCTGTACCTGTACCCGCTGTACGTGCGGCCGCTGACCGGTCTCGGCCGGCGGCCGGCCGAGGCCACCGGGGCCGGCTGGGACGCCCAGCGCCTGGCCCTGTACCGGGCCGGCCGGGACCACCTGCTGGGCAGCGGCTACCAGCAGGTGTCGATGCGGATGTTCCGCCGGGCCGGATCCCCGGCGGGCGAGAGCGAGTACGCCTGCCAGACCGACGGCATGGTGGGCCTGGGCTGCGGCGCCCGCTCGTACACCTCCCGGCTGCACTACTCCTTCGACTACGCGGTGAACGCGACCCAGGTGCGCGGCATCATCGACGACTACGTGGCCACCGAGGACTTCTCCCGGGCCGAGCACGGCCGCTGGATGGACGACGGCGAGGCCCGCCGCCGCCACCTGATCCAGTCCCTGCTGCAGGCCGAGGGGCTGGACCCGGCCGGGTACCGGCTGCGCTTCGGCAGTTCGCCGGCCGAGGACTTCCCCGCCGAGCTGGCCGCGCTGACGGACCGCGGCTGGCTGGAGGGGCGGCCGGAGCGCCTGGTGCTGACGCCGGAGGGGCTGGCGTACTCGGACGCGATCGGCCCGCTGCTGTTCTCGCCCGAGGTGCGGGAGCGGATGAGCGCCTACGAGGCGAGGTGACGGTCTTCCTGGGCCTGCCCGGGCAGGCGGCCCCCGCGCCCGAGCCGCTGGACCTGACGGTGCTGTACCGGGGTCCGCTGGCCTCCTGCGACTACGACTGCCCGTACTGTCCGTTCGCCAAGCGCCGGGACTCCCCGGCGCAGCTGCGGGCGGACCGGGCGGCGCTGGAGCGGTTCACCGCCTGGGCGGCGGCGCAGCGCGGCGACACGCTGTCGCTGCTGTTCACGCCGTGGGGCGAGGGGCTGGTCCGGTCCTGGTACCGGCGGGCGCTGGTGGAGCTGAGCCGGCTGCCGCACGTGCGGCGGGTGGCGATCCAGACCAACTTCAGCTGCCGCACCGACTGGCTGGCCGACGCCTGCCTGGACACCCTGGCGTTCTGGATCACCTACCACCCCGGTCAGGTCGGCCATGAGCGCTTCCTCGCGAAGTGCCGGGAGCTGACGGCGCTGGGCGCCCGGTACAGCGTGGGCGTGGTCGGCGAGCCGGAGCACCTGGCCGCGGCCCGGCGGCTGCGGGCGGAGCTGCCGCCCGAGGTGTACCTGTGGGTCAACGCCGCCGACGGCCGGAGCTACACCGACCGCGAGGCCGCCGACTGGACGGCGCTGGACGCCCTGTTCGGCTACAGCCGCGACCCGCACCCCAGCGGTGGCCGCCCGTGCCGGACCGGTGAGTCGGTGATCTCGGTGGACGGCGACGGCACGGTCCGCCGCTGCCACTTCGTCCGCCCGCCGCTGGGGAACCTGTACGACGGCTCGTACCGGGCCGAACTGCGGCCGCGGCCCTGCCCGCTGCCGGTGTGCGACTGCCACATCGGCTATGTGCACCTCGAGACGCTGCCGCTGTACGACGTCTTCGCGGGCGGGGTGCTGGAGCGCATCCCGTTCGCCGGCTGACGGCGTACCGGCGCGGGTCAGCCGGTCTTCGGCAGGCCGGGCGGGTTGATCTCCGAGGTCTGGACGGCCTCGCTGTCCAGGCCCCAGCGCTTGAGGACCTGGGCGTAGGTGCCGTTCTTGAGGACTTCGTTGATGGCGCCGTTGAGCGCCTTGACCAGGCCGTTGTCCTTCTTGGTGGTGGCCGCGATCTTGCCGAGGACCTGGTCGCCGGCGCCGGAGTAGGTGCCGATCACCTCGGTCTCGCCGGTCTGGGCCGCGTGGAAGGCGGCGGTCGGGTTGGGGCCGAGGTAGGCGTCGATCCGGCCGGAGGCGAGCGCCAGGTAGTAGTCGGAGGAGTTCTGGAAGTACTTGATGTCGACCGGCTTGAGTCCGGCCTTGACGTTGGCCTCGTTCCAGGCGATCAGCAGCTTCTCCTGGTTGGTGCCGGAGGCGACAGCGATGGTGTGCCCGGCGACGTCCTGGGGGCCGGTGACCTTCCAGCCGGCGCCCTTCTTGGCCTCGAAGCCGAGGATGTCGAGCCGGTAGGTGGCGAAGTCGTACTTCTCCTTGCGGGCCTCGGTGACGGTGATGTTGGTGAGGCCGACGTCGTACTTGCCGCTGTCGAGGCCGACGAAGACGTTCTCCCAGGAGACCGGGTTGAGTTCGACCTTCAGGCCGAGCACGTCGCCGATCAGGTGGGCGAGGTCGGGTTCGGCGCCGATGATGGTCCGGTCGTCGGTGGCGTGGAAGTCCAGGGGTGGCACGGTGCCCAGCGAGTCGACGACTTGGAGGGTGCCTCTCTTGCGGATCTCCTCCGGGACCAGCGCGGCGATCGCGTCCACCTTGGCGGTGGTCACCCTCTTCTGGTCCGGCGTCAGGTTCACGGTGATCCCGTTCGGGGCCACCGTGCCCTTGGCGCCGAGGTCGGCGGAGGCGCCGGTGGACGAACCGCAGGCGGTGAGCGCCAGGGTGGCGGAGAAGGCGGCGGCGGCCAGCACGAGGGCGCGGCGGGGCAGGGGCATGACGGAACTCCGTTTCGGGGAAGGGGTGTTGCCAGGAGGGGTCTAGAGCACCTTGGAGAGGAAGGCGCGGGTGCGTTCGTGCTGGGGGTGGTCGAGGACCTCGGCGGGCGGGCCCTGTTCCACCACCACCCCGCCGTCCATGAAGACCACGGTGTCCGCCACTTCGCGGGCGAAGCCGATCTCGTGGGTGACCACGATCATGGTGGTGCCGCCGGTGGCCAGGTCCTTGATCACGTCCAGCACCTCGCCGACCAGTTCGGGGTCGAGGGCCGAGGTCGGCTCGTCGAAGAGCAGCACCTTGGGCTCCAGCGCCAGCGCCCGGGCGATGGCCACCCGCTGCTGCTGGCCGCCGGAGAGCCGGCGCGGGTAGCTGTCCGCCTTGTCGGCCAGGCCGACCCGGGCGAGCAGTTCCAGGGCGCGGGCCCGCGCCTGGGTCTTGGGGACGCCCAGTGCGCTGACCGGAGCCTCCACCAGGTTCTCCAGCACGGTCAGGTGGGGGAAGAGGTTGAAGTTCTGGAAGACGAAGCCGAGCCGGGTGCGCTGGCGCAGCACCTCCCGCTCCTTGAGCTCGTACAGCTTGCCGCCGGAGCGGCGGTAGCCGATCAGCTCGCCGTCGATCGCGACGTAGCCGCGGTCGAGCTTCTCCAGGTGGTTGACGGCGCGCAGCAGGGTGGACTTCCCGGAGCCCGACGGACCGAGGATCACGGTCACGGAGCCGGCCTCGGCCCGCAGGTCGACGCCGCGCAGGACTTCGAGCCGTCCGAAGCTCTTGTGGACCCCGCGGATGTCCACCATGGCCGTGGTCACGAGCTGCCTCCCGAGGGTGCGGAGAGCCGGCTCTCCTGGATCTGGCGGACGAGGGCGCGGGCGCGCTGGAGCGGGGTCGGCGGCGGGGTGCGTTCGGCGCCGCGGGCGAAGTACCGCTCGACGTAGTACTGGCCGACCGACAGCAGGGTGGTCAGC
Organism: Kitasatospora sp. MBT63; assembly: GCF_000710465.2. Lineage (GTDB taxonomy): Bacteria > Actinomycetota > Actinomycetes > Streptomycetales > Streptomycetaceae > Kitasatospora. The sequence continues at coordinate 8,963 of NZ_JAIZ01000094.1, forward strand.
AGCACGTACCAGGCGGTGGCCACCATCAGCAGCGGCACCACCCGGCCGGTGCGCCCGTAGACCACCTGGACCTGGTAGAAGAGTTCGCCGATCGCCATCACGTAGACGATCGAGGTGCCCTTGAAGAGCGAGATCACCTCGTTGGCGGCGTTCGGCAGGATGCCGCGCATGGCCTGCGGCAGGACGATCCGCCAGGCCTGCCGCAGCCGCGGGATGCCGAGCGCCGCCGCGGCCTCCAGCTGGCCGGCGTCCACCGAGATGACCCCGGCCCGGATGATCTCGGCGGCGTACGCGGCCTGGTGCAGGGCCAGGCCCAGGACGGCGGCGCCGAGCGCGCCGAGCACGTCCATGGTCTCGAACTCCCAGACGGTCGGCCCGAACGGGACGCCGAGGCCGAGCCGCTTGTACAGATAGGAGAGGTTGAACCAGAAGACCAGCTGGACGATGAGCGGGATCGAGCGGAAGGCCCAGATGTACGTCCAGGCGATGGTCTGCAGGATCGGGCTGCGCGACAGCCGCAGGGCGGCGATCACCGCGCCCAGTGCGAAGCCCAGGACCGTTCCGTAGCAGGTGAGTTGGAGGGTGGTCCCGACGGCGCGCAGGATGCTGTCGGTGGCCAGGTAGGCCCGGAAGGTGGGCCAGTCCCAGCCGGGGTTGGTGGCCAGGCCGTGCAGGAACTGCGCGACCACCACGACCGCGGCGGCCCCGGCCAGCCACCGCCAGGGGTGGCGGGCCGGGACGACGGGCAGCGAGGCCGGATCGCCGGTGCTCGCGGACGGGTGGTCCTCGGACAGGTGTCTCTCGGGCGGACGCTTCTCGGGCGGGTGCTTCTCGGGGGCGGCGACGGTCATGGCGGCCGGGTCCTCGCTTCGGGCCAGCGACTGACTGGCGGGGGCTTCTGGCACGGGATCACGGGCGGCGGATCACGGGTGCTCGGGTCACGGGTGCTCGGGCGGGCTGATCAGCGATTCGGGGATGGCCGAGTCGGTGGTGCCCCACTTCTGCAGGATCCGGCCGTAGGTGCCGTCCTTGATCAGCTGGTTGACGGCGGCCTGGAACGCCGGGGTGAGCGGCGAGCCCTTCTTGAACGCGAAGCCGACGTCCAGCCGGTGGAACTCCCCCAGGAAGCGGGTCCCGGAGGCCGGCCGGCTCGCCTGGTAGCGCAGCCCGTTGATGGTGGACATCACCACGTCGACCCGGCCCTGCTGGAGGCTGGTCAAGGTGGCGCCGCTGTCGGCGAACGCCCGGACCTCGTACGGCTTCTTGCCGGCGTCGGTGCACACGCTCTTCTTCGCGTTCAGCGTGGTCTCGAAGGTGGTGCCGACGCCGGTGCCGATGGTCAGGCCGCAGAGCTGCACCAGGTCGGTGACCGGCTGGAGGGCGGTGTTGTCCTGCTTCACCGCGAAGCCCTGGCCGTCGTCGATGTAGGTGACGAAGTCGATGGTCCTCAGGCGGGCGGTGGTGACGCCGAAGTTCCCGGCGCCCAGGTCGTACTTGCCGCTGTCCAGCGCCGGGAGGATGGTCTCGAAGGCGGCCTCCTCGCGCTGGATGGTGACGCCGAGCACCTTGGCCACCGCGTCCGTGAAGTCGACGTCGATCCCGGCCGCCTTCTTGACCGCGGGGTCGGGGAAGAAGGCGCTGGGCGGGGTGCCCCCGGCGCCGCCGAGCCTGAGGGTGCCCGCCGTACGGACCTCCGGCGGCAGCAGTGCGGCGATCGACTCGACCTTCTGCTCGCCCGCCACCACGTCCTGCCCGGCCGCCGATGCGACCGGGGCTCCGGCGGCGGCCTGCGGCCCGGCCGCCGGGGCCGAACTGCAGCCGGCCAGCACCAGGGCGGTGGCGGCGGCGAGCACGGCCGGAAGTACGCGTCTCACGGTGCGGAGCCTTTCGACGGGCCGGCGGGGTGCCGGTCGGTGAGGTGCTTCTCGAAGGGGAGCGGGCGGAACTCCGGCGGGTCGAGGTCCGGGTCGAACAGCGGGGTGTAGCCGGCCGCCAGGTAGAGCTGCTTGGCCTCGGGCTGGCGCGGCCCGGTGGTGAGGTGGATCCGCCGGTAGCCGCCCGCCGCGGCGGCCCGCTCCAGTTCGGCCAGCACCCGGCGGGCCAGGCCCCGGCGGCGGTGCGCGGAGTGCGTCCACATCCGCTTGATCTCGGCGGTGGTGTCGTCGTAGCGGCGGTACGCGCCGCCGGCCACCGGCTCGCCGTCGGCCAGCAGGAGCAGCAGCAGGCCCTGCGGCGGGGCGAACTCCTCGGCCGGGTAGCGGGCCATCTCGGCGTGCCCGCCGGGCCCGTACCGGGTGACGTACTCGTGGGTGAGTTCGCGCACCAGCGGTTCGGTCAGCGGGTCGCCGAGCCGGACCCGCTGGACCTCGAACAGCGGCGTGCTCACGCCTGCACCGCGATCAGCTGGTGCCGGTCGCGCTCCTTGGCGGCGGCCTCGGCGGCGGCCCGCTCGGCGGCCTTGGCCGCGTCCCGCCGGGCGACCTCCTCGCGGACGATCGGGATGACGTGCCGGCCGAAGTCGATGGCGTCGCCGACCAGGTCGTAGCCGCGGGCGGAGAGGATGTCGGCGCCCAGGTCGTAGTAGTCGAGCAGGGCGGCGGCCACCGTCTCCGGGGTGCCGACCAGCGCGTTGGAGTTTCCGGCGCCGCCGGTGGCGGCGGCGGTCGGGGTCCACAGCGCGCGGTCGTAGCGCTCGCCCTGCTCGGCGATCTCGATCAGCCGCTGGGAGCCGGTGTTCTGCGGCGCGCCGCCGACGCCGCGGCGGACCAGGTCCCCGCCGGACTCCCGCCGGGCCTTGATCGCGGCGACCGTGCGGTGGGCCTTCTCCCAGGCGAGTTCCTCGGTGGGCGCGATGATCGGCCGGAAGGCGACCTGGATCCGCGGGGTGTCGGTGCGGCCGGCGGCGCGGGCGGCCTCCTTGACCCGTTCGATCTGCTCGGCGGTGGCGGCCAGCGGCTCGCCCCAGAGGCAGTAGATGTCGGCCTCGGCGCCGCCGGCCGCGTAGGCGGCGGGCGAGGAGCCGCCGAAGGAGACGTTCGGCCGGGGCTCCTGGACGGGGAAGACGTCCGAGACGAAGTCGTTGAACCGGTAGTGCTCGCCCTCGTGGTCGAAGGGCTCGCGGCTGGTCCAGGCCTTCTTGACGATGCCGATGTACTCGCGGGTGCGGGCGTAGCGCTGGTCCTTGGTGAGGAAGTCGCCCTCGCGCTGCTGCTCGTGGTCGCTGCCGCCGGTGATGAAGTGCACGGTGAGCCGGCCGTCGCTGATCCGGTCCAGGGTGGCGAAGGTCTTGGCGGCGAACGTCGGGTAGGAGACGTTGGGACGGTGGGCCAGCAGGATCTGGAGCCTGTCCACCTTGGCGGCCAGGTAGGCCGCGGACGGCGCGGGGTCGGGGGCGCCGGCGCCGTACGCGAACAGGACCCGGTCCCAGCCGTGGTCCTCGTGGGCACGGGCCAGGCGCAGGGTGTAGTCGCGGTCGAAGGCGGCGGTGGTGCGGGGCGTGGTCTCCGAAACGTCACTGGTGGCGGCGATACCGAGGAACTCGACGGGCATGGGTGCTGGCCTTTCCTTGCGGGTGCGGGCACGCCGAGGGGCGGCCCGGCGCGGGAGGTACGGGCGGAGCGGGCGGTGCGGGGCGTGCCGGGCGAGGGCGCGGCGGGGCGCGCCGGCGAGGGCGTGGGCGTGGACGGGTGAACCGGCCGTCAGGCAGCGGAGTGTGACGGGAGGTCAGCTATAAAGAGAGGGAGTTCTGGCGGCAGCGCACGCCTGTCGTTCCGTCGGGTACGACGGCTTCCCGGCCCCGCGACGGGGCGGACCGAGGGAGGTCTCCGAGGGGAGATGGGGCCGGTCAGGCGGCCCGCTGCCGGGTCAGCCGCAACACGCCGCGGACCACACCCGACCGAAGTCGATGTGGCCGCGCGTGACCAGACGCTGCTCGGCATTCATGTCGCCAGTTGACCAGCGAACCTCCGCGTTCGTCAACCACCGTCCGGAAACGGGCCGCCGCACCGCCTTCCCGACCCCGGCGGCGGACCTTGACACGGCGGGGCGGCGCCCGCGTACGATCGGCCGCGGAGTGAGTGCGTATCCGGGCCCGGGCCAACCGTCCCGGATCCAGGCCGGGTTGAGGGACCCGGCGCGCGCGTGACGGACAGTCGGCCCCCGCCTGCCCGCTCGCATCTGGAGCCCCGCCATGGCCACGTCGCCCGACGTCCTGCCCCTCGCCGCCTCCTCCCCACCACCCGAACGCCCGAGCCCGGCGCACCCGGCTGCGCCCCCGGACACCGCCGAGCTGCCGATCGTGCCGCGCCGCCGCCCCGGCCGGCTGGCCGCGGCCGCCGTGGCGCTGCTGCTGCTCGCGATGGCGCTCAACTCCCTGGTCCGCAACCGGGCCTTCCAGTGGGAGGTGGTGGGCCAGTACCTGACCACCACCGCGATCACCCGCGGCCTGCTGCTGACGCTGTGGCTGACCGCGCTGGTGATGGTGCTCGGCTTCGCCCTGGGCACCCTGCTGGCGCTGGCCAGGCTGTCCGGCAACCCGGTGCTGCAGGCCTTCGGCTGGGGGTTCGTCTGGGTGTTCCGGGCGACCCCGCTCCTGGTCCAGCTGCTGTTCTGGTTCAACATCGGCGCGCTCTACCCGCACCTGGGGTTGGGGGTCCCGTTCGGCCCGGAGTTCCTGAGCGTGCGGACCGTCAACCTGCTCGGGCCGGTCCTCACGGCGGTGATCGGGCTCACCCTGCACGAGGCCGCGTTCGCCGCCGAGGTGGTGCGCAGCGGGATCCTCTCGGTCGACCAGGGGCAGCTGGAGGCGGCCGCCTCGCTGGGGCTGTCGCGGCGCCGGGTGCTGCGGCGGATCGTCGTCCCGCAAGCGATGCGCTCGATCGTGCCGACGGCCGGGAACATGCTGATCGGCACGCTCAAGGGCACCTCCATCGTCAGCGTGCTGGCGGTGCAGGACCTGCTGTACTCGACGCAGCTGATCTACAACCAGACGTACCAGGTGATCCCGCTGCTGATGGTGGCCACGCTCTGGTACGTCGGGGTGACCAGTGTGCTGTCGGTCGGCCAGTACTACCTGGAGCGGTACTACGCCCGCGGAGCCACCCGGGACGGGCTGCCGCCGACCCCGCTGCAGCGGGTGCGGGCGCTGTGGCGCGGGCCGGCCGCCGGGGTGGCGGGGGCGGCGCGGTGAGCACCCTGGTGATCGTGGGCGCCGGTCCGCGCGGCACCGGCCTGCTGGAGCGGCTGGCCGCCAACGCCGCCGAACTGCTGCCGCCCGGGGCGCCGTTGGAGATCCACCTGGTGGACCCGTACCCGCCGGGCGGCGGCCGGATCTGGCGGGAGGAGCAGTCGCCGCTGCTGCGGATGAACTCGATGGCCGAGGACGTGACCATGTTCACCGACGCGACCTCGACCGCCGAGGGGCCGGTGCGCCCCGGGCCGTCGCTCGCCGAGTGGGCCCGCGAGCCCGAGCGGTACCCGCCGTACCGGCCGGTGGCCGATCCGCGGATCCGGGCCGAACTGGCGGCCCTGCGGCCGACCGACTTCGCCACCCGGCAGGCCCAGAGCGCCTACCTGGACTGGGTGTTCCGCCGGGCCGCGGCCGACCTGCCCGCGCACGTGACGCTGACCGTGCACCGGGACACCGCCCGGTCGCTGACCGGCCCGCCGGACGGCCCGCAGCTGGTGGAGCTCTCCGACCGGGTGCTGGTCGCCGACCAGGTGGTGCTGACCCTCGGCCACCTGGAGCCGGCGGCGGACCCGCGGCACCGCGAGGCGGCCCGCTTCGCCGCCCGGCACGGCCGCTTCCACCTGCCGCCGGCGTTCTCCTCCGACGCCGACCTGTCCGCCCTCGCCCCGGGTGAGCACGTCCTGCTGCGCGGCTTCGGGCTGGCCTTCGTCGACCTGATGGCGCTGCTCACCGAGGGCCGGGGCGGCCGGTTCGAGGAGGGCCCCGACGGCCCGGTGTACCGGCCCTCGGGCCGCGAGCCGGTGCTGCATGTGGGCTCGCGGCGCGGTGTGCCGTACCACTCCAAGACCGGCTACCGGCTGCAGGGCCCGCCCGCGCCGCTGCCGCGGTACTTCGACGCGGCGGCCGTGGACGCCCTGACCGCGCGGCCCGGTCCGCTGGAACTGCGGCGCGACGCCTGGCCGTTGATGGCCAAGGAGATCGGCTTCGGCTACTACCACGAGCTGTTCCACGCCCATCCGGAGCGCACCGCGCTGCCCTGGGCGCGGTTCCTGGCCGGCTACGACCGGCTCGGCTGGTACGACCCGGAGCTGGCCGCGCTGGTCGCAGGGGCCGTCCCGGACCCGGCCGACCGGCTGGACTTCGAGCGGCTGGACCGGCCGCTCGACGGGGTCCGGCTCGCCGACGGCGAGCAGCTGCAACGGCACCTGCGCGGCTACATCGCGGCCGACGCCGACCGCCGGGCCGACCCCGGGTACAGCGCCGACCTCGGGGCCTTCCTGGCGCTGCTGTCGCTGTACGGGCAGCTGCCGCGGCTGCTCGCCTCCGGCCGGCTGTCGGCGCGGTCGGTGGCGCGGGAGCTGGACGGCTGGTGGTTCGGCTTCTTCAGCTTCCTGGCCTCCGGTCCGCCGGGGTTCCGGCTGCGGCAGCTGCTGGCGCTGTCCGAGGCGGGCGTGGTGCGGTTCCTGGGCGCCGGGGTGGAGGTCGCCCTCGACGGGTCGGACGGCACCTTCGTGGCCACCAGCCCCACCGTCCCCGGCCGGCGGGTGCGGGCCACCGCGCTGATCGAGGGGTACCTGCCGCAGCACGCGGTCGCCCGCACCACGGACCCGGTACTGGCCGGGCTGTACCGGACCGGCCGGCTCACCGAGGAGGAGGTCCGCGACGACGGGCACCACTACCGCTCGGGTCTGATCGTCACCGCCGCGTCCGACGGGCGGATCCTCGACCCGGCGCTCGGCGGCGCCCCGCACCCGCGCCGCACCGCGCTCGGCCCGCCCACCAACGGCCGCTCGCAGGCCGCGTTCGCCCGCCCGCGCACCGACGCGCCGGCGTTCCGCCAGAACGACGCGGCGGCGCGCGCCCTGCTGCGGGCGCTGGTGGGCGCGGCGGCGGTCCCGGCCGTACCGTGACCGGCGCCGGTGGCCGGCGGTCCCGGCGAGGTCAGGCGGGCCCGGTGGGCCGGCCGAGCGCGAGGGTGGTGACCTGTTCGGCGGTCAGGTGGTCGGGCGCGCCGTAGATCCGGTCGGCCAGGCCCTTGAGGCCGGTGCGGCGTTCCAGCTCGGAGAGACAGTCCAGGGCCTCGCGGTCGGTGTCGAAGTCCCACACCGTCAGCCGGTGGACGATCGCGACGGCCTCGATCCAGCCGAGCCCGGGCGGTGCGCCGGGGGCGCGGCCGAGCTGCTGGGCGGCCCGGGCGAGCGCGGTCCTGGCCTCGCCGAGCAGCGGATGCTCCTCGCCGAGGGCCTGCTGGACCTGCGGCACGAGCTGGACCAGCTGGTGGACGCTCCCGCCGAGGTCGCCGACGGCGGCGGTGTGGGCGGCGTACTGCGCCCGGGCCCGCAGCACCCGGGCGTCGTCGGCGCCGACGGCCGCGGTCAGCGCGGGCAGCAGGTCGTGCAGCCGGCGCAGCGCGCCGCCCGCATCGCCCGCGCGTCCCACCTCGGCGGCCAGGTCGAGCCGGGCGGTGAGGGTCTCCGGGTCGCCCGCGCCGAGCGCCTGCGCCATGTCGAGGATGACCTGTTCCAGCAGGTGGATCGCGGCGGCCGGGTCGCCCGCCTCGCCCTGCCGGCGGGCCGCCTCGCGCCAGGTGGCCAGGGTGTCCCGGTCGTAGCGGCCGAGTTCGCCGACCATCTCGCGGGCGACCGCCTCCAGCAGTTCGGCGGCGCCCTGCGGGGTCCGGGCCACCTCTGCGGCGGCGCGCAGCCGGATCAGCAGCTCGCGGACGGCGGGCACCGCGTCGGCGGGCTCCTCGGCGGGGCCGAACCGGCCCTGCGGATCCTCGGTGGACGGCGGCATCGGCTGGCTCACTGGCTCGGTACTCCTCGGCGGGCGGGTTCGGACGCGCAATTCTGGCGCGGGGGCCGGACCGGGTGCCACCCCTGCGGGACCGGATCCGGGCAGTGCGAGGATGGACGGGCAGGGGAACGGCGACGGTGCCACCCCACCAGCAGGAGGTGTCAGCCATGGCCAAGCAGGCCCCCCAGAGCGACCCGGCGCAGGACGCGCCCGAGGTCGGTGCGCCCAAGCACGCGGCGGCCGGACTCACCGCAGTCGCCAAGAGCCTGCAGATGGCCGGCGAACAGATGGGCGCCCGGCGGACCCTGGCCACCCTGCGCAAGGTCAACCAGCCGGACGGCTTCGACTGCCCCGGCTGCGCGTGGCCGGAGCCGGGGAAGACGCACACCGCGGAGTTCTGCGAGAACGGCGCCAAGGCGGTCGCCGAGGAGGCGACCGAGCGGCGGATCACCGCGGAGTTCTTCGCCGCGCACCCGGTGGCGGAGCTGGCGGAGCGGTCCGGGTACTGGCTGGGCCAGCAGGGCCGGCTCACCGCGCCGATGCTGCTGGAGGAGGGCGCCACCCACTACACCCCGGTCTCCTGGGAGCGGGCGTTCTCGATCGTCGCGGACGAGCTGAAGGCGCTGGACACCCCGGACGGCGCGGCCTTCTACACCTCGGGCCGGACCAGCAACGAGGCCGCGTTCGCGTACCAGCTGTTCGCCCGGCAGCTGGGCACCAACAACCTGCCGGACTGCTCCAACATGTGCCACGAGTCCTCGGGTTCGGCGCTGACCGAGACCCTGGGCGTCGGCAAGGGCAGCGTCCACCTGAAGGACCTCTACCAGGCCGACCTGATCATCGTGGCGGGCCAGAACCCGGGTACCAACCACCCGCGGATGCTCTCCGCCCTGGAGCGGGCCAAGCGGGCCGGCGCCAAGGTGGTCAGCGTCAACCCGCTGCCGGAGGCGGGGCTGGAGCGGTTCAAGAACCCGCAGAACGCCCGCGGTCTGGTCGGCGCGGGCACCAAGCTGACCGACCTGTTCCTGCAGATCCGGCTCGGCGGTGACCTGGCGCTGTTCCGGGCGCTGAACCAGCTGGTGCTGGCCGCCGACGGCGGGGTCGACCACGCCTTCATCGCCGAGCACTGCCACGGTTTCGAGGAGTTCGCCGCCGAGGCGGCCGCCACCGAGCGGGCCGAGGTGCTGGCGGCGACCGGCCTGCCGTGGGAGCAGATCGAGGAGCTGGCCGCTCTGGTGCTGGCCTCCGAGAAGATCATCGTCTGCTGGGCGATGGGCCTGACCCAGCACAAGCACTCGGTGCCGACCATCCGCGAGGTGGTCAACTTCCTGCTGCTGCGCGGCAACGTCGGCCGCCCCGGGGCCGGGGTCTGCCCGGTGCGCGGGCACAGCAACGTCCAGGGCGACCGGACGATGGGCATCTTCGAGCGGCCGAGCGCCGCCTTCCTGGACGCGCTGGGCAAGGAGTTCGGCTTCGAGCCGCCGCGCGAGCACGGCCTGGACTCGGTGGACACCATCCGGGCCATGCGCGACGGCCGGGTCAAGGTGTTCTTCGCGATGGGCGGGAACTTCGTCGCGGCCACCCCCGACACGGACGCCACCGAGGCGGCGATGCGCAGCTGCCGGCTGACCGTGCACGTGTCCACCAAGCTGAACCGCTCGCACGTGGTCACCGGCGCCCGGGCACTGATCCTGCCCACCCTCGGCCGTACCGACCGGGACCGGACCGCGGCCGGGCAGCAGTTCGTCACCGTCGAGGACTCGATGAGCATGGTGCACTCCTCGCGCGGCGGGCTGCGGCCGCCGTCCGAGCAGCTGCTGTCGGAGGTCGCGATCGTCTGCCGGCTGGCGCGGGCCGCGCTGGGCCCGCAGAACCCGGTGCCGTGGGAGGAGTTCGCCGAGGACTACGACACCGTCCGGGACCGGATCTCCCGGGTGGTCCCCGGCTTCGAGGACTTCAACGAGAAGGTCCGCCGGCCCGGCGGCTTCGTGCTGCCGCACGGCCCGCGCGACCGCCGGGCGTTCCCCACCGCCACCGGGAAGGCCAACTTCACCGTCAACCCGCTCACCGCGCCCGAGGTGCCGGCGGGGCGCCTGCTGCTGCAGACGCTGCGCTCGCACGACCAGTACAACACCACGGTCTACGGTCTGGACGACCGCTACCGGGGCATCACCGGCGGCCGCCGGGTGGTCCTGGTGAACCCGGCCGACGCGGCCGAGCTGGGCCTGGCCGACGGCGCGTACACCGACCTGGTGAGCGAGTGGCAGGACGGCGTCGAGCGGCGCGCCGCGCACTTCAAGGTGGTGCACTACCCGGTCGCGCGGGGCGGCGCGGCCGCCTACTACCCGGAGACCAACGTGCTGGTGCCGCTGGACTCCACCGCCGACATCAGCAACACCCCGACCTCGAAGGCCGTGGTGATCCGCTTCGAGCCGGACAGCGGCAGCTGAACGCGGACCGGCCCGGCCCCCCGCGCGGGGGGCCGGGCCGTCGTGTTCCCGGGCCGGTCAGTCCTGGGCGTGCCCGGTGCCGCTGGGCGAGACCTTCGCCGACCCGGAGGAGGAGTCGGCCGCCGAGGCCCCGGACCCGGACGGGGTGCCGGTGCCGGTGGCGGGGTCGCCCGGGGTGGCCGTCCCGGCCGGCGGGGTGCCGGTGGTGGACGGCGTGCCGGTGCCGGTGGACGGCGTGGACGGGCCCGTCGAGGAGCCGCCGGACGGGGTGCCGGAACCGGACGGGGTGCCCGAGCCCGACGGGGTGCCGGACGGGGTCCCGCCGGTGGACGGCGACGGGCCGGTCTCGGGGGTGGCGGGCGCGGTCGGCGCGGTGACCGGCGGCGCGGGCGGCGCCGGCGTCAGGGTGGACGGCTTGGCGGGCGCGATCCGCACCGCGCCGACCTTGACGTCCGGCACCTTCCAGGCGCCGCCCTTGTCGTCGGCCGCGGCGTCCGGGTCGGGGCGCACCACACCGAGGATCGGCATCGCGCCGATCTGGGACACCTTGACCACGTCACCGGTGTGCGGGGCCTGCACGATCAGCCCGCCGCCGATGTACATCCCGATGTGGGTGGCGCCGCCGAAGTAGACCACCAGGTCGCCGGCCCGGATCTGGTTCAGCGGGACGTGCTGCAGCTGCGCCCACTGCTCCTGGCTGGTGCGCGGGATCGGGACGCCGGCGTGGATCCAGGCCTGCGAGGTGAGGCCGGAGCAGTCGAAGACGTCCGGGCCGGCGCCGCCCCACACGTAGTCCTTGCCGAGCTGGGCGAGCGCGTAGGCGACCGCCTTGCGGCCGGCCTCGGACGGCGTGCGCTCGCCCTTGCCGAGCGCGCCGGAGGCGAGGAAGGCCAGCTGGGCCTGGTCGGCCTGCTGCTTCTCGAGCTGCTCCAGCTCGGTGCGCTGGGCGCCGGTTAGCGAGCCGACCAGCTGTTCGACGTCGGCGAGCCTCTTGGTCACCTCGCCCTTGGCCTGCTCCTGCTGGGCGGTCACGACCTGCTGCTGGGCGAGCGAGAGTTCGGCCTGCTGCTGGAGCACGGTCAGACCGGCCCGGTCCGCCTTGAGGCGGTCCAGGAAGGCCGACTGCGAGCGGCCGGCGGCCTGCAGCAGCTCGGCGATGACCACGGCCTCGTACGGGTCGTCGGCCATCAGCAGTTCGCCGAGCTCGGAGGCGTGGCCGTTGCGGTACTGGGCGGCGGCCAGCTGGGCGGCCAGGTCGCTGCCGGCGTCCACGGCGGCCTGCTGGCGGGTGATCTGGGTCCGCAGGTCGGCGAGGCCGTTCTGGAGTTCGGCGAGCTTGGCCACCGAGCCGTTGTACTGCTCGGTGGCGGCCTCGGCCTGCTGGTAGAGCTGGTGCAGCTGGTCGAGGAGCGGGCCGAGGGTGGCCTTGGCGTCGGCGAGCGGGTCGGAGCCGGGGGCGACGGTCGGGGCGGCCACCGGGGGCACCGGCTCGGGCGCGGCGTACGCGGCGCCGCCGGCCAGCGACAGCGACAGGGCCGCGGCGGCGAGCACCGCACCGCACCGCAGGGCGGCCCGCACCCAGGGCCGCAGCCCGGCCGAATCCATCCCCTGTGCAGCGCCCATCGGCCTGTTCTCCCCCGTCTGGCGACCCCCGGCCGGGCGTCCCCCCGGCCGATGTACCCGCTGATCCTGCCATGGGAGGGCGGCTGCGGGGCAGATGGCACCGGTACGTACTGATGAACTTCTCATCCTGGCCGCAGGACACTGTGAGACAGGTCTCATCAAAGCATCATCAGATCGGTCATTTCACGCAAAAGTGCTGATCAGGGCCCCTGCTGACCCCGTCCGGACGCCCCCCGGAAACCTCCGAGACACCATCAGAACCCTGATTCCCGACCGAGTTAACCTCCCGTTCACCGAGTCTCCCTACGGTCTGCGTGACACCAGCGTCAGTACGACAACTACGACGATTGTTTGGGTATGGAACACATCACGTTCCTGGTGGCCGTTGTGATCATCACGGCGCTCGCCTTCGACTTCACCAACGGTTTCCACGACACCGCCAACGCGATGGCCACCTCCATCGCCACCGGTGCCCTCCGCCCGAAGGTCGCGGTCGCCATCGCGGCCACCCTGAACTTCGCCGGGGCCTTCCTCTCGGTCAAGGTCGCGACCACCATCTCGGGCGGCATCGTCAACGAGAAGGCCGGCCTCCACCCCGAAGTGATCTTCGCGGCCCTGGCCGGCGCGATCCTGTGGAATCTGCTGACCTGGCTCAAGGGTCTGCCCTCCAGCTCCTCGCACGCGCTCTACGGCGGCCTGATCGGCGCCACCGTGGTCGGCGCCGGGGTGAGCGGCGTCAACTTCAGCGTCGTCGTCAGCAAGATCCTGATCCCGGCCGTGGCCGCCCCGCTGGTGGCCGGCGTGGCCGCCTGGGGCGCGACCAAGCTGGCGTACCTGATCACCCGCGGCGGCTCGGAGACCACCACCAAGGGCTTCAAGCGCGGCCAGATCTTCTCCTCCTCGCTGATCTCGCTGGCGCACGGCACCAACGACGCGCAGAAGACCATGGGCATCATCACGCTGACCCTGGTCTCGGTCGGCAACCTGCCCAAGGGCGCGCTGCCCCCCACCTGGGTGATCATCAGCGCCGGCGGCGCCATCGCGCTGGGCACCTACATGGGCGGCTGGCGGATCATCCGCTCGATGGGCAAGGGCCTGGCCGACATCAAGGCGCCGCAGGGCTTCGCCTCCGAGACCGCCGCGGCCACCGCGATCCTCACCTCCACCCACATGGGCTACGGCCTGTCGACCACCCAGGTCTGCTCCGGCAGCATCATGGGCGCCGGCCTCGGCGGCCCGAAGGGCTTCCTGCGCTGGGCGCTGGTCCGCCGCATGGTCTACACCTGGGGCCTGACCCTGCCGGCCGCCGCCCTCGTCTCGGGCGCCGCCGCGTACGTCGCGGGCCGCGGCACCTGGGGCGTGGCCGTGGTCGGCGTGGCGCTGGTGACCGGCGCGGGCTCGATGTGGGTCATCTCCCGCCGCCAGCCGGTGAGCGCCGACAACGTCAACGACGTCACCCCGGTCGAGGTCCCCGGCGCC
>NZ_JAIZ01000095.1 GCF_000710465.2 Kitasatospora sp. MBT63
ACGAGATCGAGATCATCGACGTCAACATCACCTCCACCGTCCATCGCGTGTTCAAGACCGTGGCCGCCCGCGTCACCCTCTCCGCCTCGAGAAATCGGGCCGCTCCTGGACTCTCCACCGATGCTGGTCGCCCCCGACGAGCCGACCCCGGGTCGCCGACCCCGGGGATCGATAGCCGCGCTGGATGCCCAGGCGGCGCCGGGACGGACTGTGCTCCCCGTCCCGACGCCGTCATCGGCTTTCTCAGTGCGACGCCAACCTACCCTGCGCGCAGCCGCGGCTCCCTGCGTCGGGGCCGGCCGGGGCGATCGACCGTCCGCGCGATGTCCTTCACCGCGGCCATGGCACGACCGAGCGGGAAGTGGGGCGATGACCCCGACTTCCCCAGCTCGGAGTTGGCCGACGTGACCACTCCGAGCGAGCGCGGCGGTACGCAGACCGCCCTGGGTGAGCTGATCGGGCGGACGGGCCGCACCGGGGTGGCGCGCCCATCCGGCAACGGGATGTGCCGGTTCGGCCAGCGGGGCACGCAGGCCGGGCGGCCTGCGGTTTCGGCCGGGGCGAGGTCGATCAGATCGCGCAGGTGGAAGTCCGGGTCCATCCAGCAGAGCGCAGCCTGCCCGGCTTCACGAACGACCATCCCGGCGGCGTGGCCCGGCGTATGGCGACACACAGTCTCGACGACTCGGTTGCACCGCCCGTGGGCCCTGGCGACCCCGAGCGGCTATCCCGGCCGATCATTGCCGTGCGCGCCGATGCCGACCACGACGCACCCGCTGCCCTCGGCCGACAGGCGCGACGGTGAACACGTGTGCGCACCGGCGCGCATAGCCACCGGTGCGCCGTAGGCTGGGCACGCCCACCACACGGGGAATCAAGGGAGCTGCCCGATCATCACACCAGAACGCGCCTTCACCGTCACCGCCGTCGCCGGATCCGTCCTGGAATGCGCTGGCGAGCTCGACCTCGAGCAGGCCCCTGTCCTGCACGCCGCGGTGCACCGCGCCCTGGCACTGCGGCCGGTCCCGCCGATACTGGTGATCGACCTGGGCGCCGTCACTTTCTGTGACTCTGCCGGCCTCAACGTCCTCCTGCGAGGCCGAATCGAGGCCGAGCGTCTGGGGGCGGCGGTCCATCTGGCGCGCCCCACCGCGAACGTGGCGAGGCTGCTGCAGCTCACCGGCACCGACCAGCTCTTCCCCGTCGAACCCGCCGGCCTCAGCGTCCCGCATCATCCCAGCGCCGACTAGGTTGCCGCCGGTTGGTGGTTTCCGAACGGGGGGCAGGGGGGAATTTCGCTTTTGCCCATCTCGAACCAGTCGGTGGCGGGGTGGTGCAGGCACTGGGGGGAGGACTGAGGAACTCCGCGACCGCAGCTCGGCCCTGACCCCGGGCAGCTCCGTGAGTTCGCAGTCCCCGCGTGCGGACCGTGTTCGGGGTGCTGCCGGATGCCTGTGGCGGTGGATTGGTGGCCGGAGTCCGGGCGCAGCCCACCCTTTGGGGCCCGCATTGCGAGCGCCGCGTGGCTCCGTGCCTCCGGCGTGAGCACGTTCCTGTCGCGGCGCTCGGTCTGTCCGTGTTCACCTGAGCTTTCGCGAGGGCGAAGAACCTGGACAGCCCGTCCGCTGAACCCGTCGGAGTACTCGAGGGTTCGTCTAAGGAGCGGCCCCAGTATCTCTGGGGTCGTCGGCCAGTGCAATGGTGGCGGTGATGTGCTTGCCGAGGGGTTCGCGGTGGACCGCGAAGCTCTGGGTGAGGGCCCTGACGATTTCCAGCCCGTGCCGGCCGATCCGGGTCGGATCGGGGGTAGGGATCGACGGTGGCGTGGGGTTGTTGTCGTATACGGTCACCTCTACCATGCCGACGTTGATCGTCAGGGTCAGCAGGCATCGGCCAGGTGCGTAGGTGCGGGCGTTGGTCACCAGTTCGCTGACCACCAGCTGCACCGTGTCGGTCACATGGCTGGGCACGGCGAGTCCGTGCACCGCCTGGACATCCGCGAGGAAGCTACGGGCGAAATGGCGGGCAGAGGCGATGCTCTCGCCCTCCCCGAACAGCCCGGAAACCGGCACGACCTCCCCGGACTGTGCCCGCCCTGCTTCACCACCTGATGCCTGCCTCATCCGCGCCTCGCCCGGAACTGATGTCCTGTGTCGCGTCTACCCGCAGGCCGTCACCTCAGCGTGACACCGGCCAAGCTTGCACCAACAGGTGCACCGCGGTGGCTTTCGCCGGTGTCCGGCCTGCTTGGGCAGCAGCCATCGCGTCGGTGATCCATCCTTGACGAAAGGAGGCTGTTGTGGCGCGTGACCGGATCGCTCTGGCGCAGGTGCTGGCGGCGGCGGAGGCCGCCGCGCCGGTGGACTCCCTCGACGTGGTCGCGCGCGACCTTCGGGACCGGTTCGGCGCGCGGTACGTGTCGTTCCTGTTCGTCGACGTCGTCGGCCGGCGCCTGCTGCGCGTTCACGACACCGAGACCGCTTATCACGAGGACCGCGCCGCACAGGTCCCGCTCGCCGGCCGCACCGTGTACGACGAGGTCCTGAGCTCGCAGCGGCCGGTGCTGGAACCTGAGCACGGACAGGGGCGGCGGGTGCTCGCCCCGGTCACCAACCGCGGCGACACCATCGGCGTCCTGGAACTGTTCCTGCCCCACGTCACCGCGAACGTACTGGACGAGGTGCAGGACGCCGCGCACGCACTCGCGTACATCATCGTCACCGACCGCCGCTTCACAGACCTCTACCACTGGGGCAACCGCACCGACACCGTCAGCCTGTCCGCGGAGATCCAGCACCAGCTCCTGCCTCAGGCCGCCACCTGCGAAGCGCCCCAGTTCACCCTCGCCGGAGCGCTGGTCCCGGCCGCCGACATCGCCGGCGACACCTACGACTACAGCCTCGACCAGCACACCCTGCACCTGTCCATCACCGACGCCATGGGCCACGACGTCAACGCCTCCCTCATGGCCACCCTCATGGTCAACGCCTCCCGCGGCGCCCGCCGCGCCGGAACCGACCTCGCCGAACAGGCCCACCAAACCCACCAGGCCCTCCTCGACCACGGCCGGCGCACCATCGCCACCGGCCAGCTCCTGCGCATCGCCCTCGACGGCACCGGCACCCAGCTCGTCAACGCCGGCCACCCCTGGCCGCTACGCCTGCGCGACGGCGCGGTCGACGAACTCCACCTGACCGTCAACCTGCCCTTCGGCATCGAACAGCAAGGCGCCTACCTCGTCCAGGACCTCGACCTGCGCCCCGGGGACCGTCTGCTGCTGCACACCGACGGCATGCAGGAACGCGACGCCGAGGCGGTCGACCTGCCGGCCCTCCTGCGCAAGACCGCCGCCGAGCACCCCCGCGAGGTCGTGCGCACCCTGGTCGGCGCGGTCACCGACGCCTACCAGGGACAGCCCCCCAAGGACGATGCCACCGTGCTGTGCCTGGACTGGCACGGCCCACAATCCTGACGGGCCGCCACATCGCCGCCAATGCCCTGTCGCTTGCCTGCGCGGCAAGGCGGCAGCATTGCGCTGGCCCGTCCGGTTGACGGCCGCACCGTCCCCGAGCGTTGTAGGAGGACCGACGTCCGACCACGCGCACACAATCGGAGCGGGCCGAGGGCCTCCGTCCTTCACCGGGTCGGACGAGTGCTTCTGGACGCCGCGGAGCCGCCCTCCCGCGGAAGCTGCGTGTGAACAGTCGGCGTTGACCATCATCGTCCCCTTGCGGATGGCAGCGCAGCACGCCCGGTCACAGGTCTGAGGCCACAGCTCGGGCTCGGCGCGGCGCTCAACACGGGGGCGGTGGGCTTCACCGACGGTGTCGGCGCAAGCCGGACGCTACCTGCTGGTGATTCTGATCGGCGGGGCCTCGCAGCCCTTGGGAGGTGGCAGGTCGGGCAGGAGCGCGGCTGGCCGGTGCGGCGGCCGCTTGGGAAGACGTGGCACCGGTGGAAGCGGTGTGCTTGCCGTGGGAACGGCGGTGGTCATGATGTCAGCTCCTCTACTCTCCCCGCCCGTACTGCGCCTACCCGGCGCCGGTGCCGTAATGCACCACTGGGGGCTTGGCCGCACGGTGGCGACGTGCCTCGGTCGCGAGGTGCGGACTGTGGCGGGCCGACCGCCCAGGGCCCGGGAGCCCCGGCGCCGCCCTGCCAAGGTCGGACGGTCGGGTCCGTTGGGCGTGATGGCCGGGTGGCGCGTGGTTGACGCTCGGCGGGGCAGGCGTGAGGCGGAGATCCGACGAAGGAGAGGTCAGGTCATGCCGGAGCGGACGCGGCGGTCAGGTGGTTGACTTCGCGCCGCCGGGCAGACGCCCAGCATGAAACCATCCTCTGCCCATGACCATCCGGACGGCGATCGCGTCGCCTCCCCGCCGGGCCCCGGCCCGCAGGTGGAGAAGGACGCGCCGGACAGCCCGACCGACCTGCCACGCCGATCCTGGTGGGCGGTGCTGCGCGGCACCGGCCGCGAGTTCCTCGAGGACGAGCTCACCGACCGGGCCGCCGCGCTGACCTACTACGGGGTCCTGGCGATCTTCCCGGCCCTGCTCGTGCTGGTGTCCGTCCTGGGCGTGGTCGGCCGCTCCGCCACCGACGCCGTGCTGGACAACCTGCAGAGCCTCGCACCCGGACCTGCCCGCGACATCCTGCGCGACGCCGTCCGTCAGCTCCAGAACAACGGCGGCACCAGCACCGTCCTGCTCATCGTCGGCCTGGCCGCCGCCCTGTGGTCCGCCTCCGGCTACGTCGCCGCGTTCATCCGCTCGGCCAACGCCGTCTACGACATCCGCGAGGGACGCCCGGTCTGGAAGACGACACCGCTGCGCCTGGGCCTGACGATGCTGCTCCTGCTGCTCATGGCGGCGAGCGCCCTGATCGTGGTCTTCAGCGGCCCCGTCGCCGACCGTGCGGGCCGGGCACTGGGCGTCGGGGACACCGGCCTGGCCGTGTGGGCGGTCGCCAAGTGGCCGGTGCTGGTGCTGCTGGTCACCTTGATGATCTCGCTGCTCTACTGGGCCGCGCCCAACGTCCGCGGCCGCGGATTCCGGTGGATCTCGCCCGGCAGCCTCCTCGCCGTCCTGCTCTGGCTGGCCGCGTCCGCGGGCTTCGCCCTGTACGTCGCCAACTTCGCGTCCTACAACAAGACCTACGGCGCCCTGGCCGGCGTCATCGTCTTCCTCGTCTGGCTGTGGATCTCCAACCTCGCCGTCCTCCTCGGCCTCGAGTTCGACGCCGAACTCGCCCGCGAACGCGCCACCCGCGGCGGCCTGCCCGAAGGCGAGGAGCCGTACGTGCGACCGCGCGACACCCACACCTGGCCGGACGACGGACCGGACCGCACCGGTAGCGGGAGGAGCGTCACGCTCCCGGGCGACCACGAAGGCTGTCCGCCGGAGGGGACGACGCGGTAGAACTGTTCGCGTGCGGTGGCTGAACCACATTCGCACCAGCCAGCCGCGCCGACGGGCAGCCGGTGCAACCTTCGACAGGTGGGGGTGACCGGCCCGGATCCCCGCCAGGACCGGGGTAGGCGTCCAGCACAAGACCTGAGCTCTCCGCCGGACCCGCCCCAGCGCCGCGCCCCCGGCCGACTGAGGCGGCCGCCGCGTGAGGCTCCGCCTGATGGCGTGCCGTCAGATGGGCCGGGCTACCAGCGGTACCAGCGGTTGCGGTGGCCGGAGGAGTGGGTGCTGCGGGCCACGAAGCCCAGCAGCCAGACCACGAGCACGATGACGGCCACCCACCACAGGGCCTTGAGAGCGAAGCCCGCTCCGAACAGGATGAGAGCCAGCAGGAGGACCAGTATCAGCGGAAGCACGGCGAGACCCTTTCACTCGGTGAGCATGACGACCCGCGTCTGCCCCCGCGCAGCGCGCCCATGCTTTCCTCCGCCAACGCGATCGGACCGCCGAGGGGCTCATTGCCCAGGCGGTCCCGTCGCTCGCTCAGGCCGCGGTGTCGCCCGGCCTTCACCCGGCCTCGCACTCTTCGTAGTCGGCCCCGATCCCGCCGAGCAAGATCCCGGATCGTCGACCATGGTCTCTCGTTCCCTTGCGCCGTAGCCGTTGGGCAGCGCTGCCGTCCTTGGCGTGCTGCGGGCGAGGCCGCGCTCTCAGCCTGCAGTTCCTGCTGGCTGGACGCTGTCCGTCGGTCGTTCCGCGGGGGTGGTGGCCAGGTCCCGGGTGGTTCGGCAGATGCTGCACGGGTGCCATCGCGGCGGCCACCAGGGCTGGTTCGGGCCTGCAGTCCGGTACGGCGCGAGAGTCATATCAGCGGTGTCCAGGCCGCACAGGGTGAGGGGACCGCAGGTCCCCGCGGCGGATGTGGGGGCGGCGTGCGCGCGCCGTACCGGGCCCGGCGGGTCTGCCAGCGCGCGGTCGGGTCCCAGGACACGCACGTTCGCCGGAACGTCCGGTTCCAGCACGACGACGATGTTCATCCCCTCACGGTGGCCACCAGACCTCTCCACCGCACCCGCACGGTGCCATCCGGACCAGACGAGGGGACGTGCGCGGCGGGGCCGGTGGTGTGAACCGATGGCGTTGCTGACATGTTCTCAGCCGGAGGGGGCAGTCGACCGGCACGTTCTGGTCGACTTCCGGAGGTGCGTATGACCACCGCCACAGTGTTGCTGCTGGCGCCCCTCGTGCTCGCGGCCGTTCTGACCGTCACTGCTCCCGGTCCCGGGCACCGCAATCGCGGGGCGCGGCCCACAATGAGCCGCAGCGAGCGTTCCGGCCGTCCCCGTCACGCCCGCCCCTCAGCCTGAATCAGGGTCTGTCAACGAGGGCGAGTGCCGCGGTGCGGCAGGCGGATACTGTGCCGACCGGATCGGCCGTGAATGCTGCAGGCCCGCCGGCCCCAGGTCGCTGCCTGCCTCGCCGAGCATCGTGCTGCTCGCCCGCGACCGCGCGCTGGCTCCATCTGGAGATCCCAGCAGCACGCGCCAGGCAGGCACTCTTCGGCGTGCTGTCGCGGTGTCACCCTTCCGGTGGCCTGGCGGCCGCGCATCGTTGACCCGGTGCGCGGGCCGTGCTCCGCTTCGTCCTATGCTTCACGAGCGGACCAGACGCTGGACGCCGGTGGCGGGCGCCGCCCTGGCCCTTGCCTCGGTGAGCGGGTGCGCGTCCCTCTCGGACCGGGAGGACGCCGCGACCGCGAGCGCCCTACGCTTCGAGACCGCCATCGCACGGCAGGACAGTGCGGCCCTGTGCGCCGCACTCGCCCCGGGGACACGGCAAGAACTCGAGGACACCGCCAAGAGCAGCTGCGAACAGGCCATCTCCGGCAGCGACGTGCCCGACGCCTCCGGCGTCCAGCGGGTCGACGTCTACGGTCGGCAGGCCCGGGTCGTGCTCGACGCCGACACGCTGTTCCTGTCGTCCTTTCCCGACGGCTGGAAGATCACCGCCGCAGGCTGCGAGCCCCGCCCTCGCAAGCCCTACAAGTGCGAACTCAAGGGAGGGTGAACCGTGCGCACCCTGTTCACCCTGCTCGTCGTCATCGTGGTCGGCGGCCTGGCCTACTTCACCACGATCGGAGCCATGCACCGGTGAGCCGGGCATCGCGGTTCCTGCACGACAACAGCCTCACCCTGGTGTTCGGCACCGCATTCCTGCTCACCCTCATCGGCCAGGCAGCCTCAGGCCTGGCCGACGTCAACAACCAGCTCGTCGCGGCCGACCTCCAGCCCGTCTCCGTGGCGCAGTACCTCACCGGATCCGACTTCGCCGTCGACGTCACAGAGAACTGGCAGTCCGAATACCTCCAGTTCTTCCTCTACATCTTCGGAACCGTCTGGCTCCTCCAACGAGGCTCACCCGAGTCCAAGCCCCTGGACGAGGCCGGCCCCGAAAGCGACCGCGCACAGAAGGTCGGCCACCACGCCACCGACGACTCACCCGCCTGGGCCCGCACGGGCGGACTGCGCCGCGCCCTGTACTCCCGCTCCCTGGGCATCGTGATGGCACTGTTCTTCCTCGGCTCCTGGCTCTCCCAGTCGATCACCGGCACCTCCGCCTTCAACGCCGACCGGCTCCGCAACCTCCAGGCACCGTTCACCTGGTCCGACTACGTGTTCTCCGCAGACTTCTGGAACCGGACCCTGCAGAACTGGCAGTCCGAGCTGCTCGCCGTCGCCTCCATGGCCATCCTCTCCGTCTACCTGCGCCAGCGCGGCTCGCCGGAGTCGAAGCCGGTGGGCTCGGCCCACACCTCCACCGGCGTCGAAGGCTGACCACCGGCAGACATCCGGACGGTGCCGCCGATGCCGGGCAGGTACGCCGTCCGGCGCAGCCGGATCCGCGCGGATACCGGGGAGCAGGCAGCGTTGGGCGCATGGGAACCCTCATCGCGCGCCTCACCGGCGCTGTTCGGGCGGACGCAAGTGAGAGCGTCGGCGCCCGGCTTCTGAGAGCGCTCGACGCCCTGGGCGGCGCCGAGGAGCTCGACACGGTCGCCGTGCCGCTGAAGCAGGTCGTGCAGGCCCTTCCCCTGGGGCGGCTGCGCGGGGTGCTGCACGGCCGCCCTCTGGGTCATCCGCTGCACCCGGCGCTCGTCCAGGTGCCGGTCGGTGCCTGGCTGTCCGTCGCTGTCCTCGACCTCGTGCCGGGCTGTCGGCGCGCCGCGCACGTGCTCGTCGGGGTCGGAGTTGTTACCGCCGTCCCGGCGGCCGTGACGGGGTGGGTCGACTGGGCGGAGCAGCACGAGCAGCAGATGCGCACCGGGTTGGCGCATGCCGCCTCGGTGGCCGCCGCGGTGGGCCTGTACGGCGCGTCGTGGGCGGCCCGCGCGCGGGGCTGCAGCGGGCTGGGGCGGGTGTTGGGGTTCGCCGGGCTGGTGGCGGTCGGGAGCGGGGCGACGATCGGTGGCCACCTCGCGTACCGGCAGGCCGCCGGCGCGAACAAGACGGAGCCGGTACCTCACCTGGTGGGGCCGGGATGGCACACGCTGGGGCGCGCAGCAGAATTCGCCGTCGGGGCTCCGGAGCGCCGGATGATCGGTGAGGTACCGGTGCTGGTGGTGCGTGAAGCAGCCGGGATGTTCCATGTTCTGGCAGACCGGTGCAGCCACTTCTCGGGTCCCCTCTCCGAGGGGAAGGTCGCCGAGGGCTGTGTGACCTGTCCCTGGCACGGCAGTGTCTTCCGCCTGTCGGACGGGTGGAACGTCGGCGGGCCGGCCACGGCCCCGCAGCCGGTCTTCATCACCCGCACGGACGGCGGCGGCAACCTCCAAGCACGCCTGCCGGACGCCGGGTGAGAACGCCGGCCTTCAACTGGAAACGGGGTTCTCCCGAACGCAGGTGTCGACGCACTCGAGCTCCTGCCCGGGTGTACCCCTGAAACCGCCGGCCCCGGCGCGGACAGTGATCACTTCGGGTCGCACAGCCGCTTCGACGACCAAGCTCGCGGCGCAGCATCCAGCAGCAGACGACCCAGGCCTTCTCCTCCGGTGTCCTCGTCGGCGGGTACGACACACGGCCGGACAGGTGGCGGCGGATTCGGCCGCCGACGCTGGGTAGACGCTCCTCGCGACCACCGGAGAGGAAGGTACGACCATGCCTCGCGGATCGAGTCCCAAACGGGAGCGGCAGTACGAGCACATCAAGGACAGCGCGATGGAGCGCGGTGAGAGCGACAAGCGCGCCGAGGAGATCGCCGCCCGCACCGTGAACAAGGGACGTGCCCGGCACGGCGAGTCGAAGACCGCCAGCCGCAGCTCCGTCAAGGACATCTCCTCCTCCAGGCGCGGCGGGCAGCGCTCCCACGCCGGTTCCCAGGGGCCCACCAAGGAGCAGCTGTACAACGAGGCGAAGAAGCGCAACATCCACGGCCGCTCGACGATGAACAAGAAGCAGCTCGCCGACGCGCTCGGTCACTGATCCGGGCCCCCGCGGCTACGCCCCTGCGCCGGCCGGAGCCCGGCCGTCGGTCGCGCGCCCGCTCCGGTACGCGGTACTCCCGGCCACCCTTCGAAGGGCATGCAATGACCCCCCAACTCATGTCGGAGCCCCTGAGCATCTACCTGAACGACCACCTGACCGGCGCGTTCGGCGGCGCCGCGCTCGCCCGCCGGATGGCCGACACCCACCCGGACAGCCGCCGCGCGGCCGAGCTGCGCCACCTGGCCCGTGACGTGGAGCAGGACCGCGACGACCTCGTGCGGATCATGAACAGCCTCGCCGTGCCCGTCCGCCACTACCGCACCTGGCTCGGCCTCGTGGGTGAGCGGATCGCCCGCCTCAAGCCCAACGGCACACTGACACGCCGTTCCCCGTTGAGCGACCTGATCGAGCTGGAGGGTATGCGTGCCGGCGTCGAAGGCAAGACCGCGCTGTGGCAGGCAGTGCGCGCCATCGCCGACAACGATCCGCGCCTGGACCCCGGTGATCTCGACCGCCTCATCCAGCGGGCCGCTGAGCAGACACGCACGCTGAGCCGCTGGCACCGGGTGGTCAGCGAGGAGGTTCTCGTCGGCCGGGCCGCCGCCTCCGGCGAACGCGCCGGCACGCCATGAGCGCGCCCCCAGCGGCCGGAGCCGGTGCCGACCACGACCTTCAGTGTGTCGACGAGGTGTTCACGCGCATGGCGGCCCGCGGCGAGTTGGATCTGCCGCTGCCCGGCAGTGGCCGAACCCGGGACCGATGGGGATCACTGACGCGATGGGCGCAGCGGGACCTGTCCCTGGCCCGGCTTGCCGAAGGGCACGCGGACGCTGTTGCGATCCTCGCCGAACTCGATGCCACCGCAGCGGTCGGGCTGCCGGCGGATGACGGCCGGGTCCGGTGGGGGGTGTGGGCGGCCGAGCCTCCCGGCTACGCGCTTCGGGCGTGCCGGGTGCCGGGAGGGTGGCGGTTGTTCGGGGTGAAGCCGTTCTGCTCGGGCGCCCGGGTGTGCACGCACGCGCTGGTCACCGCTCGCGACGGTGAGCTGCGGAGGCTGTTCGCCGTCGAGGTCGCCCAGCCCGGCGTCGACCCGGTGCCCGGTAGCTGGACCGGGCCGGGCATGGTGGGCAGCGACACGCTGGACGTGAACCTCGACGGTGTCCGGGCGCTTCCCGTCGGTGAGCCGGGGGCCTACCTGGAGCGTCCCGGGTTCCACCACGGAGGGATCGGCGTGGCCGCATGCTGGTACGGGGGCGCCTGCGCGGTCGCCCGTACGCTCCTGTCCGCTGCGCGGAAGTGGGAGCTGGACCCGCACGCGCTTGCTCATCTCGGAGCGGTCGACGCCCGTCTGTCTGCCGTCGACGCGGTGCTGAACGGTGCCGCCGCAGCTGTGGACGCCGACCCGCTCGACAAGGACGGCAGGGCGCGTCTTCGCACGATGCGCGTGCGCGCGGCCGTGGAGGACGCCGCCGCCGACGTGCTGGTCCGGGTCGGCCGAGCACTGGGCGCCGCCCCACTGGGCCACGACGCCGTTCACGCGCGGGCCGTAGCGGACCTGACGGTCTACCTGCGCCAGCACCACGCCGAGCGTGACCTGGCCGCCCTCGGCAAGGTCGCCTGCGCAGGCAGCCCGGACTGGGCGGACACGTGACGAACCGCCAAGCCCAGCCCCCGTCCGTCCGCGACCGGCCGCAGCCGATCCGATTCAGGAACCCGGCACCAGCGAGCAGGTCTGGGAGGCCTGGCCCGGGCTGCGCGCCCTTCCCGTCGTCGACCCGCTCGGCTGGCTGCCAGCCGGGCCGGGCCGCCGCCCGCGGGTCCTGGTGGTGGCGGCCCATCCCGACGACGAGGTCCTCGGCTTCGGCGGCACGACCGCCCTCCTCGCGGCATCCGGGGTGCGGCTGCGCGTGGTGTCCATCACCGCGGGCGAGGCCTCCCATCCGCACAGCCACACGCCGGTGGCCCGCCACCTGGCGGCCGTCCGCGACCGGGAACTCCACCAGGCGCTCGGCCGGCTGGGTGCCGCCAGCGCGCAGAGGGTGGCGCTGGCCGTGCCCGACGGCAAGGTCGCCCGGCACGAGCGGGAGCTGGCCGGCCACCTCACCGCGCTGCTCCGGGACTGCGACCTGTGTGTCGCGCCGTACCGCCGGGACCTGCACCCCGACCACGAGGCCGCGGGGCGCGCCGCACTCGCGGCCGGCGCCGCGCGAGGCGTTCCGGTGTGGGAGTACCCGATCTGGACGTGGCACTGGGCTTCCCCCGATGATGGACGGCTGCCCTGGCATCGCGCCGCCCGCATCGCACTGACCCCGGCGGCCCACACCCGCAAGCGGGCGGCGCTGGAGTCCTTCCACAGCCAGATCGAGCCGCTCGGCAGCGGCCCCGGCGACGAGGCGATCCTGCCGCCCGCCGAACTCGCCCACTTCCGCCGCGACTTCGAGGTGATCTGGCGATGACCGCGCACCGCCCCCCGACGGAGCCCCGGTCGCAGGAGGCCGGAACGCCGGGGGACTACTTCACCCGGATGTACGCCGACCGCGACGATCCGTGGCGGCTCGCCGATCGCTGGTACGAGCAACGCAAGTACGCACTCACGCTCGCGGCCCTCCCCAGAGCCGCCTATCGCAGCGCCTTCGAGCCCGGCTGCTCGGTCGGCGTCCTGTCCGCGCTGCTCGCCGGTCGCTGCCGGGCCCTGCTCTCCTGCGACCGGGAGGATCGCGCCGTCGGCCAGGCCCGTGCCCGGCTCGCGCGTCTGCCGCACGTGCGCGTGGAACACCGCCTGCTACCCGGTGACTGGCCGCAGGAGAGCTTCGACCTGGTCGTCCTGTCCGAGCTGCTGTACTACTTCACCGCCGCCGACACCGCCGACATCCTGGACCGTGCGGCGAGGTCCCTGGAGCCGGACGGGACTCTGGAACTCGTGCACTGGCGCCACCCGGTCGCCGACCACGCCCGAGGCGCCGAGGCAGTCCACCGGCAGGCCGGCCGTCATCCGGCCCTGGTGCGGATCGCCACCCACAGTGAGCCGGACTTTCTCCTGGACGTGTTCACCCGCCCGGAGTTGCCCGGCACCTCGGCGCGGCGCCTGTCGGTGGCCGCGGCCGAGGGGCTGACGTGATCCGTGCCCTGGCCGTGGTGGTGCCGGCCCGCGACGAAGAAGAGCTGCTGGCCGAGTGCCTGGAGGCGTTGCACCGCGCCACCCGGCATCCGCAGGTGCGGGACCTGCCGTGCCACATGGTCGTGGTGGCCGACGCTTGCCGTGACGCGACCGGCTCCATCGCGCGTCATCACGGCGCGCACCTGCTGGAGCTGACTGCCGGAAATGTCGGGGCTGCCCGCGCGGCGGGTAGCCGCCACGCTCTGGACGCCCTGCTCGCCTCCCGCCGCGGCTTGACCCCCGATGGTGTGTGGCTGGCCCACACGGACGCGGACTCCCGTGTCCCGGCCGCCTGGCTCGCACGCCAGCTCGCCCACGCGGCCTGCGGCTGGGAAGCCGTCGTGGGCACGGTGCGTGTCACGGACTGGAGCGGGTACCGGGGCCACACCGCCACGGCCTTCCGGCTGCACTACCAGCAGGAGGAGCGCGCGGACGGGCACCGTCACGTCCACGGGGCGAATCTGGCGGTGCGGGCCGACGTCTACCGGGCGGCCGGTGGATTCCAGGCGCTGCCCGTCGGCGAGGACAGGACACTGGTCGCTGCTCTGGAAGCCGCGGGCTTCCGCGTCAAACGCACCACCCGCAACGCCGTGGCCACCTCCCCGCGGCGCGATCCGCGGGCCCTCGGCGGATTCGGGGACTTTCTGCGTGAGCTGGACGCGTCGACCGGTTGACCACCGCAGGCCTGCCCGGCGGCGCGCTGTGCTGTCGGCGCCGGATGGGCTGTCCGGCTCGGTGCGGACCACGCCACGGGGGAAACAGGCAGCCTGATGCCCATGCGAACCCTCAGTGCCCGCTGGGGCGGCCGCGCGGCGCGCTGCACGGCGGCCCCCCGGGGTTACCCGCTCCGTGGATCCTGGTCGGCGCGTGGATCTTGGCAGCACCACCCCGGACGCCTGCAACCTCCAGGCACGCGGGCTGAACGCGACCGCACCGACCACTGGCGACGGCGCAGGGAGCCTGCCGATCCCGGTGCGAACCGGTGGCGTTGTGACCAACGCGCATGAGACTGCCGCCGGTCGGGAAGGCGTGTGCGGACCGTCCTTCCCCAACCGTTGGGAGCACACCGTGGCAGGCGACGATTTCGTGATCGATGTGAGCCGGATCCGGGACGAGGCCCGGCAGAAGATGGCGGAAGGCGCGGTGACGAGCACCTACGGCCTTGACACGGAGAAAGTGATCGCCGTCCTGAACGACGTGGTCGCCACCGAGGTCGTGTGCTGGCTGCGCTACACCCGGCACGCGATCTCCGCCACGGGCATCGACCGCGCCCAGGTGGCGGCGGAGTTCACCGAGCACGCAGCCGAGGAGATGCAGCACGCCCTGCGGGCCGCCGAGCGGATCGCCCAGCTGGGCGGCGAACCCGACTTCGATCCCGCCACCCTCGTCCAGCGCGCCCACACCGACTACACCGCGCCGGACGAGAAGGACCAAGGCGATGCTGGAGCACAACCTGCTGGCCGAACGCATCGTCATCTCCACCTACCAGGAGATTGCCCGCTGGCTCGGCGACCACGACCCCACCACCCGGCGCCTCATCGAATCCATCCTCGAAGAGGAGGAAGAGCACGCGGACGACCTGACCGACCTTCTCGCCATCTGAGCCCAGAGCCCGGCTCGGGCTGCCGGAGGGTTGGCGGCGCCCGTTTCGGACAGGCGCACAGCAGCCGCCGGCTCTACGGCGGTCCCGACCCGGGAGGCAGCGATGGTCAAGATCCTCTACAAGCCGCTCGGCCTGCTCTTCGGTGGCCTCGGCGGGGTCATTGCGGGCGCCGTCTTCAAGCGCCTGTGGGCGATCCTCGGCCACGAGGACGAGGCACCACAAGCCACGGACTAGGACCGCACCTGGAAAGCGGTTCTGACGGCCGGCGCCCTGCAGGGGGCGGTCTTCGGACTCGTCGAGGCCGCGGTCGATCGCAGCGGTGCCGTCGGCACCCACCGCTTGGCCGGCACCTGGCTCTACTGCCCATGACCGAGTTCGACCGCGAGCAAGCACCTCAAGGACGAGGTCGACGAGAAGAACGACAGACACATTGAACGCGCCAGGACGAGCCCCAGCGACCCGGAGCTCGGGCACGAAGCCGCTCAGCAGCCAAGACCGGCTCGCGTGCCGCCCCCGTCGGATCGGAACGTGCCCTTGTACGGGTCCCGTACGCGTGCCGTTCCAGAGCGGTGGCGCGACTCGGGCTGGCAGCTCACGGCGATGCTCGGGCCGTCGGACGTCATCGGGCCGGCCCGCCACGCCGCCCGCGTGTGATCAACGAGGCCGGACGGCCGGTCCGCCGGACGGATGACAGCCTCGCCCCCGTGGCCGGTCGGGGCGGGGGCATAGTTCGTGGTGCCACTCGTTTGCGCGGCGATCCGTTTGGCTGCGGGGCTCCGGGGTTACCTGGCATGAGTTGCAGGAGCCCTGAGGAGGACGTCGTGACCGAGCCCGGACCGGTGAAGAAGATCGTTGACAAAGTGATGGGGGCGGCGGAGGGTATCCCCTCCGCGGAGCGGCCGCCGATGCCCGGCGCACCCGGAGCCGAGCACCCGCAGGTGGCGGAGCCGACCGAACCGAGGGCGCCGCTGCCCCCGAAGCCGGACCAGTGGGCGCCCGCCCCGCTGACCGCGACCGGGCGAGACACCGGCGCGCCCGCGGACGCCGCGGCTCAGAACGGCGGCTACCTGACGACCGCCCAGGGCGTTCGGCTGCCGGACTCCGACCACTCCCTGAAGGCGGGTCCGCGCGGTCCGGTGCTGCTGCAGGACCACCACCTGCGCGAGAAGATCATGCACTTCGATCACGAGCGGATCCCTGAGCGCGTCGTGCACGCCCGCGGCGCGGCCGCCCACGGCGTCTTCCGCGGCTACGGCACCGCCGCCGGGGTCTGCAAGGCCGCCTTCCTGGCCGAGGGCGTCGAGACGCCGGTGTTCGTGCGGTTCTCCACTGTGCTGGGCTCGCGGGGCTCCGCCGACACGGTGCGCGACACCCGGGGCTTCGCGACGAAGTTCTACACCACCGACGGTGTGTTCGACCTGGTCGGCAACAACATCCCGGTGTTCTTCATCCAGGACGCCATCAAGTTCCCCGACGTCGTCCACGCCGCGAAGCCGCACCCGGACCGGGAGATCCCGCA
>NZ_JAIZ01000096.1 GCF_000710465.2 Kitasatospora sp. MBT63
GTGCGCACCCCCCGACCCGAGGAGACCCCGATGACCCGCCGCCGCCCGCTCGGCCCCGGCTACAACCCCGACCACCAGGACGTCGCCGCCCCGCGCCGCCGAGGCCGGACCGTCGCCGAGCAGGCCGCGCTCACCGCGGAACCGCCGGCGGCCCCGAGCCGCTCCGCGCAGACCTGGGAGGAGCGCCAGCAGGACATCAGCCGGATCGACGCGGTGCTGGAGTTCTTGGTGGCGGGGGAGGACGGGCCGGTGGTGATGCTCGGTCAGGACTACCGCCGCCCGACCGACCGGCCCCGACCCGCGACCCTGGAGAAGGTGGTGATGGCCGAGGACTACTACGGCCAGCCGACCGAGCGGCCCCGCCGCCCGCTCGTGCTGCGGACGCCGGGGGACCAGGCGCCGTCAGCCGGCTGACCCGGGTGGCCGCTCCCTCCGGCGCGAGCGCCGGAGCCCGGCCCCGAGGGGGCCGGGCGTGGTGGCCGAGGCCGATCAGTCGGGCGACAGGGGAGTGCCGCCCAAGCCGCCGACCGGTCAGGGCGTTGGCCGCCCAGCCCAGCCGATGTCTTGGGAGCCAGGTGGGCATCTGCGCTTCGCTTGATGCACCTGGCCCCCGGCTCGCTACGCTTCGCCGAGGGGAGGACCGGCCCGAGGGGGCCGGTCTGGCCCGCCGCCCGAGGGGCGTCGTGCCTGCCGGTCCGCGCCTTGGCGGCGCGTTCGGCGACCCGCGAGCGAGGAGGTGCGGCGGGTGGCGAAGGGCGGGCAGGGGAGGCTGACCGAGGCGGGCCAGCGCACACACACGGTGTCGGTGCGGCTGACTCCGGAGGAGCTGGAGAAGTGGCACACGGCCCGCCGGCGGACCGCCCGCAAGGAGCTCGGCGCGTGGGTCCGGGCCACGGTCGAGGAGGCGCTGAACGGCCACCCGGGCATCCACGGCGACGTCGCCCAGGTGCCGGAGGTCAACCACGCGGTGTTCCTCCAGCTGGCCGCGCTCGGCAACAACCTGAACCAGCTCGCGTTCGTGGCGAACACCTCCGGCTCGGTGCCGGCCGAGCTCCACGCACGCCTGGAGGCCGCCATCGAGGCGGTGGGCGACGCGGCGCTCGCGGTGCGCGGGCTGAGGCCGCTGACCGGCCCGGCCGGGCTCGCCGAGCACCACCAGGAGCACGACGACGTCGACCAGGCCGACGAGAGCGGCCGGTGATCGGCAACATCACCCGGGGCCGGAAGGCCGCCGGCGGCCTGCGGTACGACTTCGGGCCCGGCCGCAAGGACGAGCACGTCAACCCGCGGATCGTCGCCGGGTCGGTGCCGGGTACCTGGCAGCAGGTCGGCCGGGTGATCGACCACCACACCGGGCAGAAGCCGCACCTCACCGAGCCGATCTGGCGCGTGTCCCTGTCGCTGCCCGACGAGGACGGCGTGCTCGCCGACACCAAGTTCGCCGCCATCGCCGAGGAGTACGTGTCCCGGATGGGCTTCGGGGCCTGCCCGTGGGTGGCGGTGCGGCACGGGGACGACCACGTGCACATCACGGTCTCCCGGCTGGGCTGGGACGGGCGG
The DNA here is from genome assembly GCF_000710465.2 of Kitasatospora sp. MBT63. Taxonomy (GTDB): domain Bacteria; phylum Actinomycetota; class Actinomycetes; order Streptomycetales; family Streptomycetaceae; genus Kitasatospora. Next base: position 1,561 of record NZ_JAIZ01000096.1, read on the forward strand.
CAGGTCACCAACGGCCGGGACAAGCTGCGCAACCGGGCGGTGTGCGACGCCCTGGAGGTGAAGCACGACCTGGTGCGCGCCGCCGACCGGTTCAAGAAGGTGCCGGGGGTGCGGTCGGGCAACGAGCTTGCCGCAGCCCGTGCCCGGGGCGCCGCGCCGCCCGAGCGCGAGCAGATCCGCGCCAAGGTCTCCGCCGCCCGCGACGCCGCCGCCGGCCGGGGCCGCGAGGTGTTCGAGCGGCTGCTCACCGAGGCGGGCGTCAACTTCAAGGCGAACCAGGCCAGTACCGGAAGGATGAACGGCTACAGCTTCTCGTTGCCGACCTGGGTGAAGCCGGACGGCGAGCAGGTCTGGGTGACCGCCAGCAAGACCGGCCGGGACCTCGCGTGGGCGAAGCTCGGCCCGGTGCTGGAACCGCCGGCGGTCACCGCCGAGCCGCGCCGGGCGGACCCGGCCGCGCAGCTGCTCGCCGACGCCCGCGAGCGCGCCGGAGACCCGCGCACCGAGGTGGTGCGCACCCTGGGCACCATCCCGGCCGGAACGGTTCCCGACCTGGTCACCGCGCTGCGCACCCTGCGCACCACCCTGGACACCCGGGAGGGCACCCTCGCCGCCGAGACGGCGACCGCGATGCGCCTGGACGGCCTGGTCTCCGGAGTCGGGATGGGTCCGCGACGCGGTGAGCTCCACCGGCGCCGGGCCGGGCTGCAGGCGGCTGTTGCGGCCGAGGCTGAGGCGGACGGGCACGTCACGGCTGCCGGGCAGCAGCGCCAGCAGGCCGCCGCCGCCCGCCGGGTCGAGGAGGAGTCGAAGGCCGGCGCCGCCTCGCGCTGGAAGGGGCCCCGGGCGAAGCGGTCGGCCGAGGGCATGGCCGCCGCCGCCGCCGAGCTGGCGGCCCGCTCCGAGGCCGAGGCCAAGCGGCTGGAGGAACTGGCCGGGCGGGCGGTGGCACGCGCGGCTGAGGCCGCCCCGGGCGTCCGCGGCCGGTACGCCGACGCCCTGGCCGAACTCGAGGAGGGATGGCCGCAGGCGGAGCGGGCCGCGATCGGCCAGGACGCCCAGGGCGCCCGGCTCCAGCAGATCGACCATCAGCCGCCGCTCCAGGCCGCCCGGGTGGCCGTCGCCGAGGCCCGGCGCGGTGTCGAGCAGCTGCTCGCCGAGCAGGCCCGCCGAGCTGGTCTGCCCCCCGAGCGGCTCCAGCTGGAGGACCAGGTGCGGGCCGAGCTCGCCCGCGAGGTGACCGCTCGCGCGGCCAGGGCGGGCAGCACCACGGCCAGGCCGGGGAAGAAGGCCGTGCCGAAGAAGGCCGGCCCCGCGCCGACCGGGCAGCAGCCGCCGCACCTGCGCCACCGACCGCCCGCCCCCGGTGGCGGTGCGCCGGGCCGATAGCCGGGGCGAAGACACGGCCGCAGTTCCGCACGGCTATCGGGCCCGGTAGCCGCGCGGAAGACGGGTGCGCACCCGGGTGCGCACCCGGTCCGACCAGCACCGGAACCGGTGCGCACCCCCGCCGGACGGCCCGGGGGAGGGGGCGCGCGAGGACCGCCCGCGCTCCCGCGAACCCCCGTGCGCTCTAGAACTCGTTCGTAACGGGTTTTAGGATGGGGCCGAGCCCGGGACACCCCGTCGCGGTGCTCCCCGACCGTGCCGAGAGGGGCCCCGATGCCCAAGGTCAACCTGCTGCTGCCCGCCGAGCCCGACGTCCTGGCCGACCTCTACGCGATCGAGGAGGGGCTGCTGATCCAGCTGCGCCCGCTGCCCGGCGAGGACGGCGAGTCGTGGTCGCCGCTGCCCGACCACGTCGACGGCGAGGTGATCTACCAGTCGTACCTGCGGGTCTTGGACGCCCTGGGGCGGGGCACGGCCGACGTGGTCTACGGGCGGGCCGACCTGGTGCCCGGCGTGCCGGTGCTGATCGGCGCCGACGGCCGCACGGAGCTGGTGCAGCTGCTCGACGTCGAGGTCGAGGCCCGGGACCTGATCCACCTGGGCTGGCTGCGCGACGAGCTGGCCAAGGCCGAGGACGACCTGTCGACGTTCCTCGACGATGTGGCCGGCGACCGGCACGCCCCGTGGTGGAAGGGCGAGGGCACCGACGCCAAGGCAGTCGCGGCCTGGGTCCGCCGGGCGCTCGCCCCCGTGCTCAAGACGGAGATCACGCGCGAGGACGCCAAGGACCGGGCCGACCTGCTGGCCGTGGTCCGCGCCGGGGCGGGCCAGGAGCGGATCGAGCTGACCCCGGCCCAGGAGGAGCTGTACGGCTGGTACATGGTCGCGCTGATCCGGGCCACCGCCTCGACCCGCGTCGACGCGGAGCTCACCGCCTTCGCCACGGGCCTGCGGTGACCGAGGCGAGCGGGCAGGTCCCGCAGCCGGCGGACCGGCCGAAGCCGAAGAAGAAGGGCGCCACGCTGCGCGTCTGCGTCTGGTGCGGCACGCCGTTCGTCCCGGCGAACAAGCGCGGGCCCGCCCCGAAGTACTGCAAGGGCGGTTGCCGGGTGCGGGCGCACGAGGAGCGGGTCCGCCAGCGGGAGCTGGCGGCGATCCACACCCGCCACGAGCAGCAGCTCGGCCGGATCTTCGGCAGCTTGGGCAAGACCACGGCGGCGAAGGCCCGCAAGGCCGTCGAGGAGGCCAAGGCCGAGCAGGCCGGGCCGGGCCCGCAGATCCGGGGCCAGGAGGAACTGACGCGGTGACCACCAACCAGAGGAGAACCCGACCGTGACCGACACCGCCGCCGAGGACACCTGGGTCGAGCAGGGCCAGGAGATCAGCAGCCCGGACCAGCTCCGCGACTACGTCGCCGAGATCCGCGCCGCGGTCTCCCACATGCAGACCGGCCTGGGCCGCGCCGCGTGGGGAGCCCTGACCGGGCGGGCCTGGCTCGACACCCCCGCCGACAGCCGGCCGAACGTCCCCGCGATCGTGGACGACCACCTGGAGATGACCGTCACGCCGGTCGGCACGACCGCCGCCGACGCCGCCTTCCGGCAGTCGCTCGCCGCGCTGCTCGCCGCCCTCGACGCTGTCGACCGGGCGACCCTGACGGTGTGGCTGGCGCAGATCGCCGCCCAGGACCCGGCCCGAACCGCCTGACCCGCCACCACCACCCTGCCCGCCGACCCGGCCCGTCCGGGGAGGCGGGCAGCGC
>NZ_JAIZ01000097.1 GCF_000710465.2 Kitasatospora sp. MBT63
AGGAGCTCTACGTCAGTGCCAAGACCGTCGAGTACCACCTCGGCCACGTCTACACCAAGCTCGATCTCCGCTCCCGCCGTCAGCTCCGTACGCTCATGGCGCCGGTCGGGTGAGGATCTCCGGGCCGTGCCGGATCCGCGGTGGTGCCGCCCGCGTCGAAAGCGGGCCACCACCGCGCCGTTGCCTTCAGGCCCGGACGATGAGTGGCGCGGACGGCCTCAGCCGCAGGGCGACCCGGGTCCCCGCGTGGAAGGACTCCGACGGTCCGGACGGCGTGTCCACCCGCAGGATCTGCCCGTCGCCGTGTTCCAGCCGCACGCTCAGCCGGGTCACCGGCCCCAGGAAGCTACGGGTGACCACGACGCCGGTCAGGTCGTCCCCGGGCCCGGACGCCTCCAGCCGGATCTCCTCCGGCCTGACGATCACGTTCACCTTGCTGCCCGGAGGCAGTGCGCGCGCGGCAGGAGCCGGGATCCGCCGGCCGTACACCGTCACGGCTTCGCCGTCGGCGGTTCCGGGGAGGAGGTTGCTCACGCCCACGAACTGGGCGACGAAGACGGTGGCCGGTTTGTTGTAGATCGTGGAGGGCACGTCCAGCTGCTCCAGCCGGCCGTCGGACATCACCCCGACCCGGTCGGAGATCGCGAGGGCCTCCTCCTGGTTGTGGGTGACGAACAGGGTGGTGGTACCCAACTCGGTCTGGATGCGGCGGATTTCCTCCCGCAGGTTCACCCTGACGTTGGCGTCGAGCGCGGACAGTGGTTCGTCCAGCAACAGGACTTTCGGGGCGACGGCCAGTGCGCGGGCGAGTGCCACCCGCTGCTGCTGACCGCCGGAGAGCTGGTGGGGGTATCGCCTGCCCTGTGCGGAGAGGCCGACGAGGTCGAGCAGCTCGGCGGCGCGCGTCCGGCGGGTGGCGGGCGGCTGTCTGTGGACCCGCAGCCCGAATTCGACGTTGCCGAGGGCGGTGAGGTTGGGGAACAGGCTGTAGCTCTGGAAGACCATGCCCATGTCCCGCTTGCTCGGCGGCACATGGGTGATGTCCCGGCCGTTCACCACCACCCGTCCGCCGTCCGCCGACTCGAACCCCGCGATGATGCGCAGGGTGGTGGTCTTGCCGCAGCCGCTCGGGCCCAGCAGGCTCACGAACTCGCCCGCCCTGACGGACAGGTCCAGTCCCTCCAACGCGCGGGTGCCGCCGAACGACTTGCGGACCGCCTGCAGTTCCAAGTGATCCATTCTCAACGTCCTCCTGGTCTCGGACCGGCGCCGTTCAGCGGGGGTTCCGGTGGCGGTGGCGTCCGATGAACGAGATCGCCAGCAGCAGGGCGACGGCGAAGAGGATCGCGGCCAGGGACACCGCGATGGCGAGCGCGGCGTCCACCTCGCCGAGCAGATTGATCTCGACCTGGAGATTGTCGAAGTTCAGCAGCGACGCGAGGGTGAACTCGCCCAGGACCAGTGCCACCGCCAGGAACGACGCACCGGCGAGTGCACCGCGGATGTTCGGCACGACCACGCGCAGGATCACGGTCGGCCATGAAGCCCCCAGCCCCCGCGCCGCCTCGGTCAGTGTCGGGAGGTCGATGGCGCCCAGGCCCGCGTCGATGACCCGGTAGGAGAACGGCAGGACGAGCACCACGTACACGAACGTGAGGGTCAGGGGAGTGTCGCCCAGCAGATAGGTGACCCAGGCGTAGACCGGGGCGATCCCGACGACCAGGACGATGGCCGGGATCATCAAGGGAAGCAGGCACAGGAACTCCACCAGCCGGCGCAGCCCGGGCAGCCGGAGCCGGACCCAGGTGACCGTCGGGACCAGAAGCAGGAGCATCGCCGCCACCGTGAGACCGGCCAGGGTGAGCGAGGTGATGATCGCGGAGGTCAGCGCCGGGGTGTGGCCGATCGCCCGCCATGCCTGCAGGCCGTGCCGCCCACCGGCTTCGCGGGTGCTGAACTCCAGCATCGCGAGGAGCGGAAGGAGGAAGAACACCCCGAGCGGGAGCAGGACCGCCACCCGCAGCGCCGCCGTGTGCCGTCCGGCGCCCGGCCGGGAGGCGGTGCGCTCCCGCGGTTTCGCGGCGGACAGCGGTGCCGGGTCCATCCCGGTGGGCCCGGTCATCGCAGCCACCGGGAGGCGCGGCGGAGCAGCAGGGCGTACAGGGCCATGACGATCGCGACGACGACGATCATGCTGAATCCGAGCGCTTTGCCGATGTTCTCCCTCCCCAGCAGCACTTCGCTGATGAAGAAGCCCCGGATCTCCAGCGGAACGATCGGACTGCCCTGCGACACCAGCGCGGCCGCGGTCGCGTACGCGGAGAAGGCGTTGGCGAACAGCAGGAGTCCGGCGCCGAGGAAGGATGGCGTCAGCACCGGCGCCGCCACCCGCCGCCAGTACTGCCAGCTCGAGCCGCCGAGGCTCTGGACGGCCTCCCGCCACTGCGGGCGCAGACCGTCGAGGGCCGGCAGGAAGACGATCACCATGAGGGGGATCTGGAAGTACGAGTAGACGAGGATCAGGCCGGGCAGGTCGAACAGCCACACGCCGTGGGAGTAGAGGTCGATGCCCAGGTGATCTTTGAGGAACTGGGTCACCACCCCGGTCAGACCGATGGTCGCGATGAACGCGAACGCCAGGGTGACCCCTCCGAACTGGGCCAGCACCCCGCAGAGCGATGTCACCGTCCGGCGCAGCGCGCCGTCGGGTCGCCCGCTGGAGACCGCCCAGGCGAGCAGTGATCCCAGCACCATGCCGATCACGGCGGTGGCGGCGGACAGTTCGAGACTGCGGGTGAACGCTTTCAGGTAGACGCCCTCGGTCAGGGCGGTGACGTTGGCGGTGGACGGCTGTCCGGCGTCGTCCTGGAAGGCCCCCACGATGACCACCAGGGTGGGGTAGATCAGGAAGACACCGACGTAGGCCAGGAACGGGAGCACCCCGAGGTAGTCCATCGATGAACGGAGCCGGGCACGGATCCGGCGTCTCCGGTCCCGGGGGCCCCGCCCCGGGACCGGTGTGGTGGTGGCTGTCATCGTCAGCCGACGGCGCTCGCCCAGTTGTCCGACAGGTACTGCTTGGCCGCGGTGACCTGATCCTGGGTGAGGAACACGGGTTTACCGCTGACCGGGGGGAGCTTGGCGAAGGCAGCCTGGTCGAGGGTGCCGGCCTTCTGCATCGCCTCGGCGCGGACCGGGTGCGCGAAACCCTGGAGGAAGTTGTTCTGCCCCTGGTCGGAGTAGAGGAACTCCTCCCACAGCCGGGCCGCGGCCGGGTGCGCCGCGTTCTTGTTGATGGCCTGGGCGTAGTAGGAGCCGACGACGCTGTCCTCGGGGACCACGACCTTCCAGTCGACCTTGCCCGCCAACGAGGCCGCGGTGGCGGCGTGCAGGTAGTCCCAGTCGAAGACGACCGGGGTCTGGCCGCTGGAGATCGTCGCCGGGGTCGGGTTGAGCGGCAGGAAGTTGCCCTGCTTCTTCAGCTCGGAGAAGAAGTTCACGCCGGGTGCGATGTCGTTCGCGGAGCCGCCGCTGCCGAGCGACGCGGCGACGACTCCGTAGAACGCCGAAGCCGCCTGCGTCGGGTCGCCGTTGAGCACGACCTTGCCCTTGTACTCGGGCTTGAGCAGGTCCTGGATCGATGTGGGGGCGGGAACCTTGGATGCATCGTATCCGATCGACATGTAGCCGCCGTAGTCGCTGGTCCACAGCCCGGACGACTCCTTCAGGTTGTCCGGGACGTCCTTCCAGGTCTGCACCTTGTACGGGGCGAAGACATCGGTGTTGGCCAGGACCACGTTCTGTCCGAGGTCGAACACGTCTGGGACACGGTCGGTGCCGTTGAGCTGCTTGGCGGCGTTGATCTCCTCCTGGCTGGACGCGTCGGGCTGGCTCGACTCGACCTTGATGCCGTACTTCTGGGAGAACTCGTCGATGCTCTTGCCATAGTTCGCCCAGTTGGGGGGCAGGGCGATGACGTTGAGCTTGCCCTCCTTCTGAGCTGCGGCCACCAGGCCGTCCATGCCGCCGAAGTCGGACACCGATGTCGCGGAGGCAGGCTGACTGCTGCCGTTGTGCGAGGACGGTGGCGAGCTGCATGCGGTGGCCACTACGAGCGAACCCACGACCACGCAGAGAGTGAAGCTGACATGTTTCCGCCGCACAGGTTGACCTCCTCGTCGAGGACGGCGCCGGTCCTCCGGTGCGTCCTGCAGCGGGGAACCGGGCCATGGTGTGTGCCGAGTCTCGAGGCCTGGCCGACCGGCGCCTCGTACGCTTCGAGGGGTTCAACAGCGGCCGGGCCCGGACAGGGTCGGCCCGTCACTGAGTAAGGGCGAGACACCTGACCGTCATATGAGCCGGACCCTCATCCACATCATCCTCTCCGCACGGAGGCCTTGCGCTGGAACGACTTTCGTGCACAACGCGTCGTCAAGCCTACTCGACCGGACCGGTCCGGTCGCAGGAACAGAAAGGTGGTGTCGACCGGCCGTTTCGGACCGCGAGCGGAGACCGAGGCCCCCACCGGAGGCCGTCACGGCGGGACGCCTGCACTCCGGGACACGACGCTGCCCAGGACCGTCACGAATGGTCACGGAACGTCGCGGGTGGTCCTCGCGATGCGGGGAGCACCATCCGGCGCCGCCGTTGGCATAGGGATACGCACCTGTGGAGCGCGCATGAAGGTGCCGCCGTGCTCCTGAGCAGGTCATGAGCACGGCGGCACGGGTACGGGGACGGCGCGGCGTCCGAGAGCGGCGCCGTCAGGCGGCGGAGATCCGGGAGAGGATCGCGTCGACGACCACCGACGGCTGGGAGACGGCCACCGCGTGGCTGGCCTGGGCGACGACGACATCGGCGCCGATCCGCTCCGCCATCCACTTCTGCGCCTCGGGGGCGACGGTGCGGTCCTGCTCGCAGAAGACGTAGGTGGAAGGGAGGGACTTCCACGCGGGCGGGCCGCTCGGCGTGGAGAGACAGGCCGGCGCAGCCGGGCCCTGGGCGGCGGCCATGGCGCGAGCCTTGGTGAGGGGGACGTCACCGGCGAAGAGCTCCGGGAAGACCTCGCGCTTGAGGGTCGCATAGCCCTCCGCGTCGGCCACGACGTTCTGCAGCCCGTCCGACGGGGCGAACCGCCCGAGGATCTCGCCCGCGGCCTCCCCTTCGTCGGGTGCGACTGCGGCCACGTACACCAGGCCGACCACGTCGGAGGAGCCGGACGCGGCGCCTGTGATGACCATGCCACCGTAGGAGTGGCCCGCCAGGACGACCGGTCCCTGAATCTGTGCCAGCGCCCGTCGCACCGTGGCGATGTCGTCCGCGAGGGAACTCAGCGGAAGCTGGACGGCGGTGACCTCGTGCCCGGCTTCCTGGAGGCCGATCGTCACCGGCTCCCAGCTGGAGCCGTCCACCCAAAGGCCATGTACGAGTACGACGTGAGTCATCGGTATCCCTCTCGGGTCGGTGCGGGATCCTGGCCGCCCGCGGCTGCCAGGGTTCTGCTGCGATGCCGGGCGTCGGCCCGCAGCAGAGGCTTTCGGCGGTTGCCGATTGCGAAGTCAGACGCCTGCTACCGGTCCGGTGGTCCCAACACACCGAACAGCGACAGGTCCGTCTACCAGGTGGCGCAACGTCGGCCGGCGGCCGGGGCACGGCTCGAAGCGCGTGCGTTGCTACAGCACAACAGTCCCATGGTTCGCCGGGCGCAGCACTGCCCGAAAGGGCACCCGGTGGTGCAGAGGGCGTGCCCGAACCGCCTGCCGTCCGTGAGGTTTGGCGGCGGGCGAACAGCGTGCGTGCGGCGTCGAGCCGGACGCAGCCGGCGTGATCTCCGCACCGGAGCCGGCGATCTGAGCAGCGCTCAGGACGGGAGCACACCCGCTGTGGCACTTCATCGGGTCACAGCCGACGGGGAGAGGTTCCGCGTTCGAGTACATCGACGGACCCGAGATCGTCGCGCACCACCCGCGTCGACTGTCCCAAGGCCTCGACCGAGTCGTCCGCCCCCACTGAGCGGGATCCGGACCGGTCGTGACGTCACCGTAGTGGCTCGTTCTGCCGGCGGTCGAGGCCCACCAGAATTCATCCGGGCGCGGAGGCCTGCCCGTGCAATCGAACCGGCTTCTCCGCCCTGCCTGATGAAGCAGCTCGTGCCGCCTCTCGGTACGCAGATGCGCTGCCCTGTCCGCGCACCCTCTCTCCACCCGGCCCCGACCGAAGATGCAGCGTCGCGCCGAATACCGCGGAATCACGGCGCTGCCCGACCGGGAAAAAGGATGCAGCTGAGGTGATTCGGGCGTCGAAGCCCTCGTCAGACGTGCTTGAGGGGCGGTCAGACGTGTGCCTATGGTCAACGCGTCCAGACGGACATTTCCCTCCGTCAGCGTCCGGCCCACGTCCAGTCGGCCCGGACCGGTCCTGCGACTCGGAGGGGACTGCTCGCACCAAGGCAGTGCGGGGGAGCAGAGCCACGGGCCGCTCTCCGGCGGCCGGGGCGCATACCGCGATTCGCGCGGGCAGGCCGATTCCGGCCGGCAGCCCCGCAGCTCACCCCGCAGGCGTATGGAAGGAGATCATCATGATCACTCAATCGATCGGCAAGCGGTCCCGAACGTGGGCCGGGTTGCTCACGATTTTCATGGCGCTCGTCGCCATCCTCATCCCCGTGTCGGCCATGTCGTCCGCGCACGCGGCCTCGGTCAGCACCTGGGACAAGGTGGCCGCCTGCGAAAGCAGCGGAAACTGGTCCATCAACACGGGTAACGGATTCTACGGTGGTCTCCAGTTCACCCAGAGCACATGGCAGGAATTCGGCGGCGGAGCGTATGCGGATCGAGCCGACCACGCCACGAAGGACCAACAGATAGCCATCGCCGAGAAGGTGCTGGCCGTTCAGGGGCCCGGAGCGTGGCCCGTCTGCTCCAAGGTCGCCGGACTGACGGCAGGCGGCTCTCCCGCAGTCACCAACACGGACTCGTCGTCCAGCACCACTGACCAGTCGACGACCCAGAAGCAGGCCCCCGCCTCGACCTCCACCGACCACAAGAGCACCTGGCAGGACAACTCGACCGACCAGTCCGCGCAGGCCCAGGCCCACGGCAAGGCCGCTTACACCCACTCCCAGGGCGGCGACTACACGGTGCAGACCGGCGACACCCTCTCCAGCATCGCCTCGGCACATCACGTGGCCGGAGGCTGGCACGCGCTCTACGACCACAACCATTCCACCGTCGGCGGCGACCCCGACACGATCTACCCGGGTCAGCACCTGAATCTGTGACCCAGCCCGTTACCACCGGCCAACCAGATCGGTGACGACCGATCGATGCTCCACCGCAACGGCGTTGACAGCCCATCGATGAGCCAGATGACCGGCGTGCTCCCTTCGAGCAATCGCAGTCCGCTGCAGGTCCGACCAGCTGATCAGCTCCCCCATCGTCTTCCGCAAGCTCCGTATTCGCAGCGGCCACACCCCGGGTCCGTGCGGTACACCCCCTGACAGCGGCCCCATCACCCGTGGCCCCACGTCCAGAGAGCCCCACTCCCGAGGTCCGCCTCCAGGAGCCGCGTCAAAGGAGTTCCCACCACCCGGAAGTCCAGGCGCAGGAGTTCCCGGCATCACGAGTTCACAGCATCAGGAGTTCACAGCAGGAGCCGCGCTGCAGAGACAGACGTCCCACCTGAAGGACCGCGTCGTAGGAGTTCCCACCACCCTGGGGGCCCAGGCGCAGTAGCTCCCACCACCCGGGAGCGGAGCCCGGAGCAACCGTCGGACCCGAACCCCGCGCTCACCCACCGACTACCTTCACCAGTGATCATCCGAGGTGCCGCGGCCATCCCGGTCCGGACACCGAAGGCCCCAACGCCTCTGTGCAAGAGAGCAGGTGACATCGAGTCGTTCACTGTGTCGACAACCGGATCGCCACATCAGCGAGACCGTCCGAACACCGACAGGCTCCCGAGAACGCCAGTCCCCAGGAGACCTGCCGACGCCCCACCGAAATCGCAGCCATCGCAGGCACCGACTGTGCAGTCGGATCCGGATGGACACGCGTCGCCGACCTGATCGGCGCTCGCCCGACCCTTGACACTGGAATCAGTTCACCAGAGCCGTGCGTTCGACGCCCGGATCCGTGGGACTGACGGCCTGAAGGCACATACAGTCCGGCCAACCGCCCGTCCTGTCGGTCGACCGCAGCCGGATTCCGTCCACGAGCACCTCGATGGACGCGGTGGTCCACGCCGCCGTTGTGCTTCCCACCGCAGGCGTCTGTCACACGAGCGGCTCTGGCGGGGACGATCGCCCGGTCGCCGGTGTGACGACATGGGGCGTCCGTACCTTCGGACGGGTTCCGGCTGCGGAGAACATCCCCGCTGCGGGTCAGCGGGCGGTGGACCGTGCCGCGTCGAGGATGACGTTCGTCACCTCGGCCGGGTGCGAGACGGCAGCCGCATGGGAGGAGTTGACCTCGGTGGTGCGAGCACCGATGTGCTTGGCCATGTCGCGCTGTGCGGCCGGCGGAATGGTGTTGTCGTTCTTGGCGACCAGGTACCAGGAAGGGATGTCCTTCCACGCTGCGGCCTTGCTCGGGGCTGCCAGGCTCGACGCGTCGACGGGTCGCTGCGTCGCGGCCAGCACGGCGGCGGTGGACGCGGACACATCACCGGCGAACGCCTCGCGGAACTTGTCAGGCTTGACGTAGAGCTCCGAACCGGTGCTCCCGTCCGGCAGCGTGTACGGCTGCGGGTTGAGGGCTTCGGGAAGCTTGCTGCCCGGATAGGCGCCGAGGATGGCGTTGGCGCTCTGCCCCTCGTCGGGGGCGATCGCGGCGACGTAGACGAGGGCCTTGACCTCCTTGTCCGCGGCCGCGGCGTTGGTGATCACCTCGCCGCCGTAGGAGTGGCCGACCAGGACGACGGGGCCCTTGATGTTCTGCAGCACGCTGGCGATGTAGGCGGAGTCGCTGTCCAGGCCGCGCAGCGGGTTGGCAGGGGCGACGACCGGGTAACCCAGGTGCTGGAGGTTCTTGGCCACGCCGTTCCAGCTCGACGCATCCGCGAATGCGCCGTGCACCAGGACGATGGTCGGCTTGTCGGCCGAGGATGCGGGCGCGGGGGAATCCGCGAACGCTCCGGTGCCGGCGAGGATGGAGACGCCTACGCCGGCGGCGGCGACGCTCGCAATGACTGCGGTGCGACGGATTTTCATGAGATCGCCTTTCCCTGGACATGCTGCTGCCCAGCGGGTCATGGGGACCCGTCTGCAAGGGGGGTTGCGTTAATTAGGTAGACAGACTGGTCTGTCTACCTGTGTTGGAGCGTACGGATTCCGAACGCAAGAAGCAAACGAGAGGCGAAACCGACAGAGGTGACGCCGGTCACCGTGCCCGCAGGTCCGCGGTGCGGATCTTCTGGATCAGCAGCTCTACGCGCTCGTCCACGGAGGCGAAAGGCTCCTTGCAGCTCACCGGCGGATGCGGCGGGATGTCGAGACGGAGCTGGACCCAGTCCACGTTGAAGGTGCAGTCGTGCTCGCGGGCCGCACGGATGAAGTCGCCGCGAAGACGCGCCCGAGTGGTCTGGGGCGGTACGGACTTGGCCCGGAACACCTCGATATCGGTGGTCACCCGGGCGGCCTGCCCCTTGTTCTGCAGGAGGTAGAACAGGCCTCGCCGACGGTGGATGTCGTGATAAGCGAGATCGATCTGGGCAATCCGGGGGTCGTCCAGACCCAGCCCGTGCTTCTCGCGGTACCGCTCGATCAGCCGCTGCTTGATGATCCAATCGATTTCGGTCGACACCCTGCCGAGGTCGCCGGTGCGGATGGCGTCGAGGGTGCGCCCCCAGAGATCCAACACCTTGTGAACGGACGGGTCCGAGCTGCCCTCCGCCTCGACGAAGTCCATGGCCTGCGTGAAGTACTCCTCCTGGATCTCCAGAGCGCTGGCCTGCCGGCCGTTGGTCAGGGGGACGAGGTGTCTGCCGGTGGGGTCCAAGCTGATCTCGTGAATGGCACGGACCGGATTCCGCATGCCGACGCCTCGGAACTTCGCCCCGGATTCGATCAGGCGGAGTATCAGATCCGTGGCCCCCACCTTGAGCAGAGTGGTGGTCTCGGACATGTTGGCGTCGCCGACGATCACATGCAGCCGACGGTAACGGCCGGAGTCGGCGTGCGGCTCGTCACGGGTATTGACGATCGGCCGCGACCGTGTGGTCGAGGACCCGGAACTCTCACAGATGAACTCCGCGCGCTGGCTCACACTGAAGCGCGCCCCACGCACCGTCTTGACCACCCTGCCGGCACCGCAGATGAGCTGACGGGTCACCAGGAACGGGAGCATCTTCTCCACCAGACCGGGGAAGTCGCTCTCCCTCCGGATCAGGTAGTTCTCATGGCAACCGTACGAGTGCCCGTCGGAGTCGGTGTTGTTCTTGAACGCGTAGATGCTGCCGGGAGTCTCCGCCCGGCGCATCTGCTGCTCGGTCTTCTCGATCAGGCCTTCGATGATCCGCTCGCCCGCCTTGTCATGCGTGACGAGCTCCCGCAGATCGTCACACTCGGGCGTCGCGTACTCCGGATGCGCCCCGATGTCGAGGTAGAAGCGGGAACCGTTCGGGAGGAAGAGATTCGTCCCGTGACCGGGCCACGCCAGGTGCCGGAACAGCCTGCGGGCGATCTCGTCGGGCATGGGGCGTTGCAGCGGCGGAGAGGTGCAGATGAGGCCGTACTCGTTCTCCAGGCCGAAGAGTCGGCGGACCGGGGTAGCGCTCATCATGTGCCTTCGAACTGGGTGATCGTTACGCGGGACACCTCAAGTGTCGATCGGTGCCGCGGCTCGAGTCCTTCCCCTCACGGCTATCTGATAGGGCAGGGAATCCTTGCGCACCCGTGCTGCCGGAAGGCCGACGGCCCCACTCGAGGACGTCTCAGATGGTGAATCAGATAGCGGATCAGATGGCGGATCAGATGGCGAACAGACCTATGAGCACCTTGACGAACGAGCTGAACCCGTTGCCGGTCAGAGCCGGGTTCCCCTCGACTTCCTTGACGAGTGCGGCGGAGGCGCTGGAACCGTGGACACCATCGCCGCTGTACGTGGCGGTGACGTGATGAGAGCCGAGCGCGTACGGGCGTGCCAAGGTCAGGGTCGCCTCGCCGTCAGCCGTGAGGGGCACCGTGCCCAGTGTCCGCGTGCCGTCCTTGAACGTGACGGTTCCCGTGGGAGGAGGCGGTGTCGGGGGAGGCAGGATGACGACACCGGGGCGGCCGGGCGACGCAGGTTGCGCCGGGCCGGCGCTGCGGGTGACGGTGGCAGTGAAGGTGACCTTCTGTCCGGCCTTCCACACCTCGGGAGCCGATGCCAGCGTGGTGACGGTCGCCTCCATCGAGACGGTCACCGACACATCGGCGGAGCCACCGGCGTAGCGGCCGTCACCGCTGTAGACGGCACGGAGAGCATGAGCGCCGAGCGTCAGCCGGTGTCCCGCCGACACGGCGATGCCGTCGACGATGCGGGCCGTTCCTGCGTCAGCGCCGTTGTCGGTGAAGCTGATCGTGCCGCCGGGAGCCGGGAAGGCGGATCCGGCGTCGGGGTTCGGCGGATCCGGTGGCACGTGCGACGGGGAAGGCGCTGGGTCGGACGTCACCGACACGATGAATGCGGCCGGTTGCCAGGCGGTCGCCGAGGTGAGGTTCAGTCGCAGGGACACCCGGCGTGCGGGGGGATCGGCGGCGTGCGCCGAGGTCACGCTCACCACGCCGCCCAGCAACAGCACGCCCACCACACTTGGCGCCAGCGCCGCGCAGGTGTCAGGCCATACCGCACGCGAGGCCTTGGGGACAGGTCGCGGATGCATCGCGCGTACCGGTGAGGCCGACGTCGCGAGTTCCGAGGAGGGAGCGTCGAGGCGTCCGAGCCCACGGAGCCACCGCTTGGCCCGGGACTCCCGTGTCCGGGGCTCAGGGGTGCGAGGCCCTGGAGAGATTCCGACTGCCATGCGGTGGCTCTCCTTGGGTGTCAGTTGCGGAATTTGCGGTAGAGGGCGGTTCCGGTGAT
>NZ_JAIZ01000098.1 GCF_000710465.2 Kitasatospora sp. MBT63
CACTCCCCCAACACCAACCCACGCTCACGCACCGTCAGCAGGTCCAGCTCGCGGACCAGGATGCGGGGCCGGGCGGTGAGCTGTTCCAGCAGGTGGACCAGGCGCTCGGCGTGCTGTTCGACGGTGTCGCGGTCGAAGACGTCGGGGCGGTAGGTCCACTCGAAGGAGAGCGCCGGGCCGGGGTTGGTGATGAAGATCAGCGGGAAGTGGGTGGCGTCGACGTCGATGACGTCCTGGACACCGAGGGACTCCCGGATGCGGTCGCGGACGCCCTCGTCGGCGGGGGTGTTCCGGAGCACCTGGAGGGTATCGAAGAGGCGGCCGAAGCCGGTGGTGCGGGAGATCTCGCCGAGGCCGACCTGGTGGTGCGGCAGCAGTTCGGTCTGCTCCCTCTGGAGACGGGCGAGGAACGCGGCGACGCTCTCCTCGCCGCGCAGCCGGGCGCGGACCGGGACGGTGTTGAGGAACATGCCGATGGTGCCCTCGATACCGGGCAGTTCGGCGGGGCGGCCGGAGACGGTCGCGCCGAACACCACGTCCTGGCGGGCGGTCAGACCGGCCAGCAGCAGGCCCCAGGCCCCGGAGAGCACGGTGTTGAGGGTCAGAGCGCGCTCGCGGGCGTAGGCGGCGATCCGGTCGGTGAGCTCGGCCGAGATCGGCAGCTCGACCTTCTCGGGCAGCAGTGCGGCCCGCTCGCGGGCCTGCGGGGCGAGCAGGGTGGGCTCGTCCAGGCCGGCCAGCGCCGTCCGCCAGGCCTCGCGGCCCTGCTGCTGGTCCTGGGCGCCCAGCCAGGCCAGGAAGTCCCGGTAGGGCAGCGCGGTGGAGTCCTGCACCGTGCCGGTACCGGTGAGGCCGTCGTGGCAGCGGGTCAGCAGTTCCTGCAGGAACAGGCCGGAGGACCAGCCGTCCCAGAGCAGCGCGTGGTTGGTGATCAGCAGGTGCTGGCGTCCGCCGGGGGCGAGCACCGACACCAGCCGCAGCAGCGGCGGGGCGGTGAGGTCGAAGCGGGTGAATGCCTCGGTCTCCTTGAGCCGCTGGAGTTCCGCCTCGGCGGCCGCCGGGTCGAGGCCGCTCAGGTCGACCTCGGTGAGCGGTACGTCGACGGCGCGCGGCACGAACTGGACCGGCCGGTCCAGGCCGTCCTGGAGGAAGCCGGCCCGCAGGTTGGGGTGGCGCTCCAGTACGGCGGTGACGGCGGCGCGCAGCACGTCCACCGGGACCCGGGTGGTGAGGGTGACCACGTCGCGGGAGGTGTAGACGTCCAGCGCCTGGTCGTCGTAGCCGGCCTCGAAGAGCAGGCCCTCCTGGAGCGGGGAGACCGGCCAGACCTCCTCGATCTCCAGCTTGGGCACCGCTGCCCGGACGACGGCGAGTTCGGCCTCGGTCGGCTCGGGCAGGGCCGGGATGGCGGGGGCCTGCCCGGCCGCGCCGCGCCGGTCGGCGACCGCGGCCAGCGCGGCCGGGGTGCGGCACTCGAACACGTCGCGCGGGCTGATCGACAGCCCTTCGGCGCGGGCGACGCCGATCAGCCGGATGGAGGCGATCGAATCGCCGCCGAGCCGGAAGAAGTCGTCCTCGGCGCCCGCCCCGGGCAGCGCCAGGACCTCGGCGAACAGGTCGCACAGCAGCCGCTCGGTTTCGGTCTCGGCGGCCCGCGAGGAGCCCAGTCCGGCGTACTCGAGGGCGTCGTCGGGCAGCGCGGCCCGGTCGGTCTTGCCGCTGACGGTCAGCGGGAAGCCGTCCAGCACCGCGAAGGCGGACGGGACCATGTACTCGGGCAGCCGGGCCGCCAGCGCGGTGTGCAGCGCGGCGCTGTCCAGTTCGGCGCCGGGGGCGGGGACGACGTAGCCGACCAGCCGCTTGACGGCGCCGTCGCGGACCAGGACGGCGCACTGCGCGACGCCGGGCTGCTCGGCGAGGGCGGCCTCGATCTCGCCCAGCTCGATCCGGTAACCGCGGATCTTGATCTGGTCGTCGGCCCGGCCCAGGTAGTCGAGGGTGCCGTCGGGGCGGCGGCGCACCAGGTCGCCGGTGCGGTACATCCGGCCGCCGTCGCCGAACGGGTCGGCGACGAAGCGTTCGGCGGTCAGGCCCGGGCGGTCCAGGTAGCCGCGGGCCAGCTGGCGGCCGGCCAGGTACAGCTCGCCGGGCGAGCCGGCCGGGACCGGGCGCAGCATCGCGTCCAGCACGTAGGCGCGGCCGCCGCGCAGCGGGCGGCCGATGCTCGGGGTGGCGCTGTCGGCGAGGTCGGCGACCAGCGCGTCGACGGTGTACTCGGTGGGGCCGTAGTAGTTGATCGCGGTGGTGCCGGGTTCGGCGCGCAGCCGGGTCCACAGCGGCTCGGGCAGCGCCTCGCCGCCGAGCAGCAGGACGCACGGGCGGTGGCCGCCGTCCAGCAGGCCGGAGTCGATCAGCTGCTGGGCGTAGGACGGGGTGTTGTCGAGCACGTCGATGCGGTGCTCGCGGGTGTACGCGACGACGGTCTCGGCGTCGCGCCGGTCGTCCTCGCCGAGCACGTGCAGTTCGTGGCCGCCGATCAGCCAGAGCAGCTGGTCCCAGGAGGAGTCGAAGGTGAACGAGGCCAGGTGCAGGGCGCGCAGGCGCTCGCGGCCGCTCGCCCGGACTGCGTCGGCGAAGGTGGTGGCGAGGTGGTCGTGGGCGAGGTTGGCGAGGCCCGCGTGCGGCACCACGACGCCCTTGGGGCGGCCGGTGGAGCCGGAGGTGTGGATGACGTACGCGGCCTGCTCGGGGTGGACCGGTCCGCCGCGCTCGGTGTCGGTGAGCGGGCCGCCGGGCAGGGCGGCGAGCGCGTCCAGGACGGCGGGGTCGTCGAGTGCGATGCCGCCGGGGAAGCGGTCGGCGAGGGCGCGGGTGGTGAGCGTCAGGGCGGGGCGGGCGTCGTCCAGCACCTGGGCGATCCGCTCGGCGGGGTGGTCGAGGTCGAGCGGCAGGTAGGCGCCGCCGGCCTTGAGGACGGCGAGCAGGGCGACCACGGTCCCGGTGGAGCGGGGCAGCGCCAGGGCGACGGTCCGCTCGGCGCCGAGGCCGCGGCAGAGCAGCAGCCGGGCGAGGCGGTCGACCCGGTCGGCGAGCTCGCCGAAGGTGAGCCGGTCGGTCGGGGTGACCAGGGCGAGGGCGTCGGGGGTGCGGGCCGCCCGGGCGGTGAACAGGTCGGTGACGGTGCCGGCCGGCACCGGGTGGTCGCCGCCGTCGAGGACCGCGCTCTCGGCGCCGAGCAGGTCGAGCCGGGCCAGCGGGGTGTCCGGGTCGGCGGCGAACGCGGTCAGCAGGGCGAGGAAGCGGTGGGCGATCCGCTCGGCCTCGGCGTGCTCGAACACGTCGGGGCGGTAGTCGAGTTCGAGCCGCAGCTCGGTGCCGGGCAGCACGGCCAGGCCCAGCGGGTAGTGGGTGGCGTCGCGGGCGCCGAGGCCGGTGATGGCCAGGCCCTCGGCGCCGCCGAGCGAGGCCTGGACGTCGTCGCCGCCGCCCTGGTAGTTCTCCACCACCAGCAGGGTGTCGAACAGGGCGCCCTCGACGGCGGACTGGCGCTGGATCGCGGCCAGGCCCAGGTGCTGGTGGGCCATCAGGGCGGCCTGTTCGGCCTGGACGGCGGCGACGGCCTGCGCGAGGGTGTCGCCGGCGCGGGTCCTGACCCGGACCGGCACGGTGTTGATGAACAGGCCGACCATGGACTCGGCGCCCGGCAGGTCGTCCGGGCGGCCGGAGACGGTGGTGCCGAACACCACGTCGGTGGCGCCGGTCAGCGAGCCGAGCAGCACGCCCCACAGGGTGTGCGCGAGGTTGCCGAGGGTCAGCCCCTCGGCCCGCGCGGCGGCGGCGACCTCGGCGGAGAGCGCGGCGGGCACCGTCAGGTGCACCGAACCGGCCTCCACGGCGGGCGTGTTCAGGCCGGGCGCGACCGGCCGGGCCTGGTCGAAGCCGTCCAGCGCGGTCCGCCAGGCGTTCTCGGCGGCGGCGGTGTCGCGGGTGGCGAGCAGCGCCAGGTGGTCCTTGTACGGGCGGACCGCGGGCAACGCCGCCAGGTCGCCGCCGGCTCCGTACAGCGCGAGCAGCTCGCGCACCAGGATCGGCATCGACCAGCCGTCCAGCAGCAGGTGGTGGCAGGTGATGACCAGCCGGGAGCGGTCGGCGCCCAGCCGCAGCAGGGCGAAGCGCAGCAGCGGCGGGGTGTCCAGGTCGAAGCGGTGCCGCCAGTCCTGGTCCATCGCGTCGCGGACGGCCGCGTCCCGGGCGGCCGGGGCCAGGCCGGTCAGGTCGAGCTCGCGCAGCGGGGTGTCGACGGCCCGCTGGACGAACTGGACCACCGCCTCGGGGTCCTCGTACCAGAAGCCGGCCCGCAGGTTGGCGTGCCGGCGCAGCAGCGCGTCGACGGCCGCGGCGAGCCGCGCGGTGTCGACCGTACCGGCCAGGTCCAGGTGGGACTGGACCACGTAGACGTCGCGGGCCTCGGCGTCGTAGAGGGCGTGGAAGAGCAGGCCCTCCTGGAGCGAGGACAGCGGGTAGACGTCTTCCAGGGTGGACTCGGTGGCGGGCTCCTCGGTCGGCTCGGCCTGGGTCGGGTTCTGGTCGTTCGTCACGGTGTTCTCGGTCCTGGAGGTCGGGGCGGGGAGGGGCACGGGGCGGTGGTCGGACGGGTTCATCGGCGCCTGCGCAGCCGGGATTCCAGCCGGTCGATCTGGGACTGCTTCAGGGTGACCAGCGTCAGGTCGGACGGGGTGACCCCGGCGCCGCCGGTGCGGGTGTGCACGGCGAAGGCGTCCAGCGCGGCGAACCACGCGTCGGCCAGCGCCGTCACCTCGGCCTCGGTGAGCAGGGCCTGCGGCCAGCTCCACTCGACGGCCAGTTCGGGACGGCCGTCCGGGCCGGCCTGGACCACCGCGTCGATCTCCAGCGGGTAGCCGGCCGGCATCGCCGGGTCGGGGCCGGCCGCGGCGGTGACCGCGGCGCGCTGCTCCTGCGGGGCGAACGGCCAGCCGCCGGCCACCGGGCCGGCCGGGCCGTCGGTGCGGCCGCGGTAGTTGAACAGCAGCTCGGAGCGCGGTGCGGCGGCGAGCAGCGGCGCGGTCTGCGGGTTGAGGTGGCGCAGCAGTCCGTGGCCGAGGCCGCGGTCGGGGACGGCCCGCAGCTGCTCCTTGACCTGCTTGAGGGCGCGTCCGGTCTCGGCTCCGCCGGTCAGGGCGGCGGCCGGGTCGACGCCGGCCAGGTCGAGCCGGACGGGGTGGACGGTGGTGAACCAGCCGACGGTGCGGGCCAGGTCGGGGGCGAGGGCGCCGGTGTCGGCGCCGCCGCGGCCGTGACCCTCCAGGTCGAGCTGCAGGGCCGGTGCGGCGCCCGGGCGGGCGGTGGCGACGCCGAGTGCAAGGCCGGCCAGGAGTACGTCGTCCACCCCGGCGCCGAAGGCCTGCGGCACGTCGGCGAGCAGCGGGGCGGTGCGCTCCGCGGGCAGGGTGCGGCGCAGGGTGCGCACGGTGGCGACGGTGTCGCGGGCCGGGTCGGCGGTGAGCGTGCCGAGCGGTCCGGCGGGGCCGGCCAGGGCGGTGCGCCAGTAGCCGGTCTCGGCGACCCGGGAGCGTTCCTGGGCGTGCGCCAGCAGGCGCTCCGACCAGGTCCGCAGGGAGTCGGCCTCCGGTTCCGGGGCGGGCCGGCCGCCGGCCGCGAACGCGGTGTAGGCGGCGGCCAGTTCGGGCAGCAGGGTGCGCCAGGAGACGCCGTCGACGGCGAGGTGGTGGACGGTCAGCAGCAGTCGGCCGTCCTGCCCGGCGCCGCCGTCGAAGTGGACGGCGCGCAGCACCCGGCCCGCGCCGGGGGCGAGGGCGGCGGCGGCCGCGTCGGCCTCCCGGGCGATCAGCTCGGTGCCGGTGCCCTCGACCACCCGCAGGGTGTCCGGGTCGGTGACGGCGGGGGCCTGGTCGGCGGGCAGGATCTCCTGGGTCCACAGGCCGTCGGTGGTGTCCAGGCGCAGGCGCAGCGCCGGGTGGTTCCCGGCGAGCGAGGCGAGCGCCCGGCGCAGCGGCTCGGCCCGCAGGCCGGCCTCCACGGTGAGCAGCACCGACTGGTTGAACCGGTCGATCGGGCCGCCGCGTTCGCGCAGCCAGTGCACGACGGGCAGCGCGGGCAGTTCGCCGTCGGCCGGGGCGGGCGGCGCCACGGCGGCGGTGGTCGGCGCGGCGGGCGGCTGTCCCTTGGCGGCGGCGGCCAGTGCGGCCGGGGTCGGGTACTGGAACACGTCCTTGGCGGCGATCTCCAGCCCGGCCTTGCGGGCCCGGCCGACCAGTTGGATGGAGACGATGGAGTCGCCGCCGAGGGCGAAGAAGTTCTCCTCCTCGCCGACCTCGGGCAGGCCGAGCACCTCGGCGAAGACCTTGGCCATCGCCTTGGCGGGGGTGTGGCCGGTGGTGGCGGCGGGTGCGGCGGCGCGGCCGGGGGCGGGCAGCGCCTTGCGGTCGAGCTTGCCGTTGACGCTGAGCGGCAGCGCGTCCAGCACGGTGACCACGGCGGGCACCATGTGTTCGGGCAGTACGGCGGCGACCGCGGCGCGGACGGCGTCACCGCTGACGGCGGTGCCGGCCTGCGGGACGACGTACCCGGCGAGCTGGCGGGCGCCGCCGTCGACCAGCGGGCGGGCGACCACGGCGGCCTGGCCGACGCCGGGGACGGCGGCCAGCGCCGACTCGACCTCGCCGAGCTCGATCCGGAAGCCGCGCACCTTGACCTGGTCGTCGGTGCGGCCGAGGTACTCGACCTCGCCGTCGACCCGACGGCGCACCAGGTCGCCGGTGCGGTACATCCGCCCGCCGTCACCGAACGGGTCGGCGACGAAGCGGCCGGAGGTCAGCGCCGGGCGGCCGAGGTAGCCGTCGGCCAGCTGGACGCCGGCCAGGTACAGCTCGCCGGGGACGCCGACCGGGACCGGCCGTAGCCGCCCGTCCAGCACGTGCAGCTTGGTGTTCCAGACCGGGCGGCCGATCGGGACGACCCCGGCACCGGCCCAGGCGCGGTGGTAGGTGACGTCGACGGCGGCCTCGGTCGGGCCGTACAGGTTGTGCAGTTCGATGTGCGGCCACAGGGCGGCGAACCGGTCGACGGCGGCGGCGGGCAGCGCCTCGCCGGAGCAGAACACCCGGCGCACGTCGGTGAAGCCGCGGCGGATCGCGTCCTCGCCCTCGGCGGCGCCGGTGAAGGCGGTCAGCATGGACGGCACGAAGTGCGCGGTGGTGACGCCGTGCCGGGCGGCCAGTTCGGCCAGGTACCCGGGCTCGCGGTGGCCGCCGGGGCGGGCCAGCACCACGGCCGCGCCGCTGACCAGCGGCAGGAAGAACTCCCAGACCGAGACGTCGAAGCTGGCGGGGGTCTTCTGCAGGATCCGGTCCTCGGGCGTGATGCCGTAGACCTCGCGCATCCAGTCCAGCCGGTTGACGATCGCCCGGTGGCCGACCAGCACGCCCTTGGGGCGGCCGGTGGAGCCCGAGGTGAAGATCACGTACGCGGGGTGGTCCTCGCCGGGCTCCTGCGGTTCGGCCTGCGGGCCCTCGCCGTCGACCGTGAGCACCGGGACGCCCTCGACCCGGGGCAGGCGGTCGGCCTGGCCGTCGACGGTCAGCACGCACACCGGCGCGGCGTCCTCGACCATGCCGGCCAGCCGCTCCACCGGGTACTCGGTGTCCAGCGGCAGGTAGGCGGCGCCGGACTTCAGGACGGCCAGCAGCGCGACCATCAGTTCGGCGGAGCGCGGCACGGCGATCGCGACGATCGTGCCCGGGCCGGCGCCGGCCGCGGCCAGCCGGCGGGCCAGCGCGTCGGCGCGGGCGTCCAGTTCGCGGTAGGTCAGGCGCTCGGCGTCGAGGATGACGGCGACGGCGTCGGGCGTGGCGGCGGTCCGCTCGGCGATCCGGGTCACCAGGGTGCCGGGGCGCACCTCGCGCTCGGTGGCGTTCCACTCCCCCGCGAGGCCGCGGCGTTCCTGTGCCGAGGTCGGCTCGATCCGGGCGGCGGGGCGCTCGGGCGCGGCCAGTGCCTGTTCCAGCACCCGCAGCAGGCGGGCGCCGAACAGCCCCGCGGTGGACCGGTCGAACAGGTCCTGGGCGTAGATCACGGTCAGGTCGGTGCGGGTGCCGTCGGCGGACTCCACGAAGGTGAACGCCAGGTCGAAGCGGGCCGCGTGCACCGGGTCGGGCAGCAGCGCGGTGCGGGCGCCGAGCAGGGCGTCCAGGCCGCCGGCCTCCTTGCGGTGCTGCACCATCACCTGGAACAGCGGGTGGCGGCCGAGCGAGCGCTCCGGGTTGACGATCTCCACCAGCCGGTCGAACGGCAGGTCCTGGTGGGCGAGTGCGCCGAGCACGGTCTCCCGGGAGCGGGCCACCAGGGCGTCGAAGCTCGGTTCGCCGGCGAGGTCGTGCCGCAGCACCAGCGTGTTGACGAAGAAGCCGACCACCTCCTCGACGGCCTCGTCGGCCCGCCCGGCCACCGGGGTGCCGAGCGCGACCTCGGTGGTCCGGGCGAGCGTGCCGAGCAGCAGCGCGGCGGCCGCCTGGGTGACCATGAACGGGGTGACGCCGGTCCGGTTGGCGTACTCGCCGAGCGCCGTGTGCAGTTCCGCGGGCAGCCGCAGCCGGACCGAGCCGCCCCGGCCGGTGGCCTCGGCGGGCCGGGGCCGGTCGGTCGGCAGCGCCAGCTCGGCGGGCAGGCCGGCCAGCTTCCCGGTCCAGTACGCGACCTGGTCGGCGGCCGGGCCGCCGGTCCCGGCGAGCAGTTCGGCCTGCCACAGCGCGTGGTCGGCGTACTGCAGCGGGAGCGCCGCGAACACCGGGGCGGCGCCGGTCAGCCGGGCCGCGTAGGCGCGGTCCAGGTCGCGCAGCAGCACGCCCTCGGACCACTCGTCGCCGGCGATGTGGTGCAGCGCGATGCTCAGCACGTGCCGGTCGGCGGCGCTGGACAGCAGGGTGGCGCGGACCGGGATCTCGGTGGCCAGGTCGAAGGCGTACGCCCCGGCGGCGGCCACCTCGCGGTCCAGCCGGTGGACCGTCACCTCCTGGGTGGTGAACGGCACTCCGGCCTGCGCCGGGGTCAGGATCCGCTGCCGCGGGCGCCC
>NZ_JAIZ01000099.1 GCF_000710465.2 Kitasatospora sp. MBT63
GACCCCCCACTGCACCGCGCCCGCCTCGAACAGGCCGCCGCCCGCCTCCACCACCACCTCGCCGACCACACCACCGCCACCCCCCTCCTCCACCGCGCCCGACAGCGCTACACCACCCTCGGCGCCAAACCCTTCCTCGACCACCCCGACCACCCCGACCACCAACCCGGCACCCACCCCCACCACCCCGACAACCTCCTCACCGAACGCGAACTCGACACCGCCCGCATGGCCGCCAAAGGCCTCACCAACCGCGAAATCGCCCAACAGCTCTACCTCAGCACCAAAACCGTCGAATACCACCTCGGCCACGTCTACGAAAAACTCGGCATCACCTCCCGCCGCCACCTCCG
>NZ_JAIZ01000100.1 GCF_000710465.2 Kitasatospora sp. MBT63
CCCCCACCCCTCGGCGCGCCGCCGCCCCCACGCCGCCACCCGCATCCCACACCCACGTTCCGTACCCCGGGACTCGCCCCCGGCACGCCGCCCTGCACCACCGTCCGGCCGCCGCGCCCGGGCACCCGCGTTCCGTACCCCGGGACTCGCCCGGTTGCGCCGATTGATGAGGGTATGTCGGTGACTTCCCTATGCTGGCGCAATGACCCGAATCGTGGCAGTGACGGGCGTGGTGCCGCCGCACCGTTACCGGCAGCAGGAGCTGGCGGAGGCGTTCGCGGCGGCGCTCCGGTTACCGGCCGACAGTAGCCGCGCGGTGCTCGACCGGGTGCACGCCTCGGCCGGGGTGGATACCCGTCATCTGGCGCTCCCGCTCGCCGACTACGCCGCCCTGAGCGGTTTCGGCCAGGCCAACGACGCGTACCTCGCCGCCGCGCTGGACCTCGGCGAGCAGGCGGTGACCACCGCGCTGGCGGCGGCAGGCCTCCCGGCCGACGCGGTGGACCTGGTGATCTCCACCTCCGTCACCGGGATCGCCGCCCCGTCGCTGGAGGCCAGGCTGGCCGGGCGGTTGGGCCTGCGCCCGGACGTCCGGCGGCTCCCGGTCTTCGGCCTCGGCTGCGCGGCCGGCGCGGCCGGGCTGGGACGGCTGCACGACTTCCTGGCCGGGCACCCGGACGGCGTGGCGCTGCTGCTCTCCACCGAGCTGTGCTCGCTGACCCTGCAACGCTCGGACGGTTCGCCGGCGAACCTGGTGGCCGGCGCCCTGTTCGGCGACGGCGCCGGGGCGCTGCTGGCCGTCGGCCCCGAGCACCCCGCACACGGCACCGCCCCGGGCCCGGCCGTCGTCGCCGCCCGCAGCCGGCTCTACCCCGGGACCGAGCAGCAGCTCGGCTGGGACATCGTCGACAGCGGCTTCCGGATCGTACTCGGTGCCGAACTCCCCGCCCTGGTACGGCTGCACGTCGCCGAGGAGGTCGAGGGGTTCCTGGCCGCACACGACCTCAAGCCCGGTGACATCGGCGCCTGGATCTGCCACCCGGGCGGCCCCAAGGTGCTGGACGCCCTCGCCGGCGCCCTCGCCCTGCCGGACACCGCACTGGAGTTGAGCCGCCGTTCGCTCGCCGCCGTCGGCAACCTCTCCTCCGCCTCGGTCCTGCACATCCTGCGCGACACCCTCGCCCTGCGTCCCCCGCAGCCGGGCACGTACGGGCTGATGCTGGCGCTCGGCCCCGGCTTCGCCTCCGAACTCGTCCTCCTGCGCTGGTAGGGCCCGCCGATGAGCATGTCCGCGTACACCGTCCTGATCCTGCTGGTCGCCGTCGAGCGGCTGGCCGAACTGGTCGTCGCCCGCCGCAACGCCCTGTGGAGCATCGCCATCGGCGGCACCGAGTACGGCCGCGGCCACTACCCGGCGATGGTGCTGCTGCACACCTCGCTGCTGCTCGGCTGCCTGCTCGAACCCGCTCTCGCCGACCGGCCGTTCCTGCCCGCGCTGGGGTGGCCGATGCTCGCGGTGGTGCTCGCCGCACAGGGGCTGCGCTGGTGGTGCATCGCCACCCTCGGGCCGCGCTGGAACACCCGGGTGATCGTGGTCCCGGGGCTGCCGCTGGTGGCCGCCGGCCCGTACCGGTGGCTCCGTCACCCCAACTACCTGGCGGTGGTGGCAGAGGGCCTGGCCCTGCCGCTGGTGCACAGCGCCTGGCTGACCGCGTTCGGCTTCACCGTGCTGAACCTGGCCCTGCTGCGGGTCCGGATCCGCTGCGAGGAGCAGGCGCTGAGCACCGCCCGCCCGGCGGTGGCCACGTGATCGACCTGCTGGTGGTGGGCGGCGGCCCGGCCGGGCTGGCCACCGCGATCCGGGCCGCCGGCGCGGGCCTGCGGGCGGTGGTCGCGGAACCGCGGCCCGCACCAGTCGACAAGGCCTGCGGGGAGGGGCTGATGCCGTCCGCCGTCGGCGCCCTGGACGAGCTCGGGGTCCGGGTGTCCGGGCACCCGCTGCGCGGCATCCGCTACCTGGACGCCACGACCGGGCGCGGCGCCACCGCCGAGTTCCGCGGCGGCCCGGGCCTCGGGGTGCGCCGGACCGCCCTGCACACCGCGCTCGCCGAACGGGCCGCCGAGCTGGCGGTACCCGTACTGCCCGTCCAGGTCCGGGAGTTCCAGCAGGGCCGGTTCACCGTCACCGCGGCCGGGCTGACCTGCCGCCATCTGGTCGCCGCCGACGGCCTGCACTCGCCGGTCCGCCGCGCCCTCGGCCTGCACCGCCCGCCCGGCCCCGCCGCACCGCCGGCCCGGTACGGGCTGCGCCGGCACTACCGCCTCGCGCCGTGGAGCGACCTGGTCGAGGTGCACTGGTCGCCGCAGGCCGAGGCGTACGTGACGCCGCTCGCGCCGGACCTGGTCGGCGTCGCGCTGCTCACCGCCGACCGGGCGCCCTACCAGGAGCAGCTGGCGCGCTTCCCGGTACTGGCGGGCCGGCTGGCGGGCGCCGCCGCCTGCACGCCGGTGCGGGGCGCCGGGCCGCTGCGCCAGCGGGTCCGGGCCCGGGTGCACGGGCGGGTGCTGCTGGTCGGCGACGCGGCCGGCTACCTGGACGCGCTCACCGGTGAGGGGGTCTCGGTCGCCCTGGCATCGGCGCAGGCGCTGGTGCGGTGCGTGGCCGCGGGCCGCCCGGCCGACTACGAACGGGCCTGGCGGCGCGCCTCGCGCAGCTACCGGCTGCTGACCGGATCGCTCCTGTGGGCCCGTCAGCAGCCGCTGCTGGCGCAGCGGATCGTCCCGGCCGCGGTCCGGCTGCCCGGCCTGTTCCGGGCCGGGGTCAACCTGCTGGCCTGACCCCCGCCGGCCGGCCACCCGGGCCGGGCGGATAGGTCACCAGGTCACCAGGTCACCGGCAGGGTCCGCAGGCCGCGGACCACCGAGTCGGCCCGGGTCTCGACCTCCTCGAACGGCACCGCCAGCCGCAGGCCGGGCAGCCGCCGCAGCAGCGTCCCGAGCGCGATCTGGAGTTCGGCGCGGGCCAGCGGCTGCCCGAGGCACTGGTGGATCCCGAAGCCGAACGCGAGGTGGCGCCGGGCATCCCGGGTGACGTCCAGCTCGTCACCGCCGTCGAACAGCTCCGGGTCCCGGTTGGCGGTGGACGGCATGGCCAGCACCCCCTCGCCCGCCCGGATCAGGGTGCCGTCCAGGTCGACGTCCTCCACCGCCACCCTGGGGATGCCCAGGTGCACGATGGTCAGGTAGCGCAGCAGTTCCTCGACCGCGCCCTTCATCAACTCCGGCTCGGCCCGGAGCAGTTCCAACTGCTGCGGGTTCTGCAGGAGTGCCAGGGTGCCGAGCGCGGTCATGTTGGCGGTGGTCTCGTGTCCGGCGACGAGCAGCAGCAGGCCCATGGCGGCGGCCTCGGCGTGGGTCAGCTCGTCGCGGGCGACCAGCCGGCTGAGCACGCCGTCGTCGGGCTCGCGCCGCTTGCGGTCGGCGAGGTCGGCCAGGTACGACGTCAGGGCATCCTGCGCCGCCGCGACCTGCTCGGTGTCCGCCCCGGTGTCCAGCAGGACCCGGCTGTTGGCCTGGAAGAACTCGTGGTCGGCGTAGGGGACGCCGAGCAGCAGGCAGATGACCAGCGAGGGCACCGGCAGGGCGAACTCCGCCACCAGGTCGGCGGGCCCACCCTTGGCGATCATGCGGTCGAGCGCCTCGTCGACGATCTGCTGGATCTGCGGGCGCAGCGCCTCCACCCGCTTGATGATGAAGTCGCCGGTGAGCATGCGGCGCTGGCGGGCGTGCTCGGGGTCGTCCAGGCGCAGGAAGGTGGGGGTGCTGCGGATGACCAGGTCGCGCCGGCCGGGGAAGAGGAACGGGAAGCCGGGCTTGCGGGCGTCGGCGCTGAAGCGCCGGTCGGCGAGGACCGCCCGGGACTGCTGGTAGCCCGTCAGCAGCCAGCAGGGTGTGTCGTCCCAGAGCGTGACCCGGGTGACCGGGGAGACCAGGTGGGCCTCCTGGTAGGCGGGCGGCGGGTCGAACGGGCAGCGTGCCTGGGCGGCCGGAACGGCGAGGGCGTCGGGAGCGGCGGTGGTGGAGGCGGTGGTGGCGGTGACGGTGGTGCTCTCGGTGATGGAGGGTGCGTCGGTGGTCATGCGGCTGTGCTCCTTCCAACAGGGTGGAGTCCGGCCGGTCCGGGGATCGGGGTCGGGCCCGGGTCAGCCGGCGTCGCCGTGCACGGTGATGGCGTTGCCGGGGCAGAGCGCGGCCGCGAGGCGGACGTCGGCGGTGAGGGTGGCCGCCGGGCGTTCCTCCAACAGCCGGACGAGCCCGTCGTCCTCGCCCTGGTCGAAGACGGCGGGGGCGGTCAGTACGCACTGGCCGGATCCGCAGCAGCGGTCCTGATCGATGATCACCTGCATGGCGGCACCTCGGTCCGGTGGGGTGAATCGGTTTCGCAAGGCAACCATTTCACCGTAGCCCAGATCCGGTCCGCACACGAAGGTCCGTTCGCGGACCATCCCGAGTTGGCCGAAAAACCCTCCCCCGAAGGGATGAACGGGCGTCAGCTCCGGCCCGGTTCGGGCCCCGCGGGGTCGACCGGTTCCTCGGCCAGCAGCTCCAGGACCGGCAGTGCGGCCAACAGGGCCTCCCGCCGGTCGGGGCCGAGCGCCCGGACCCGTTCGGCGAGCAGTTGGGCCCGCTCCTCCCGGATCCGGTCGATGGTCTCCCGGCCGTGCGCGGTGAGGGTGATCAGCGCGGAGCGGCGGTCCTGCGGGTCCGGCTCCTTGGCGATCAGGCCGTCGGCGTGCAGCGGCGCCAGCGTGCGGATCATGGACGGGGCCGCGACCCGCTCGCGGCCCGCCAGGTCGACCAGCCTGATCGGGGCGTGCGCCTCGATCCGGGCGAGCGCGGAGAGCTGGGCGAAGGTGAGGTCGAGCCGGCTCGACGCCTGCACCATCTGCCGGTGCAGCCGGGAGACCGCGAGGCGCAGCCGGGCCAGATCGGCCGCGGACAGGTTCGGGTCGGCCGCGGGCAGGTTCGGGTCGGTCGCCATGGGCCGCGGGCTCCTCAGTCTCGCCGGGTGGTGCCCGCCGCCGCCTGGGCCGGGCCGTCCGCCGCCTTCACGGTACCCGCCGCCCCGGCCCGGCCCGCCGGCCGGTCCTTGACCAGCGAGGCGAGCGCGCCGAGCAGCGACAGCCCGATGGCGAACCAGAAGACCACCACCAGGCCGTCGTGGAAGGGGCCGGCGATCAGCTGCGGGAAGAACTCGCGGCCGGTGAGGGTCTGCGCGTTGCCGGGCGGCAGCGAGCCGAGCAGGTCGGGGCCGAGCAGTTCGCGGACCGGGTTGTAGCCGAGGAAGGCGGCGAACAGGGTGCCCACCGGCGGGAGTCCGGCGATCGTGTGGGCGGCCGGGGCCGGGACGCCCTGGGCGGTCAGCCCGTTGTTCAGCCCCTCGGGGAGCGAGCCGGCCAGGCCGGCCACCATCAGCGAGAAGAAGATGCCGATCGACAGCACCATGCCGGCGTTCTGGAAGGTGGCGCGCATGCCGGAGGCGGCGCCGCGCGCGTCGGCCGGCACGCTGGACATGATCAGCGAGGTGTTCGGGGCCGCGAACAGGCCACCACCGAGGCCGTTCAGCAGGATCAGGAAGGCGAACCAGGGGTAGCCGAAGTCGGTCGGCAGGAGCAGCAGTCCGGCGAACGAGAGCGCCATCACCACCAGGCCGCCCGCCGCGAACAGCCGGGCGCCGTACTTGTCCGACAGGTGCCCGGCGACCGGGCCGGCGATCAGGAACCCGACCGTCAGCGGGACCATGTAGATGCCGGCCCACAGCGGCGTGGACTCGTACTGGTAGCCGTGCAGCGGGAGCCAGATGCCCTGCAGCCAGATGATCAGCATGAACTGGAGTCCGCCGCGGGCGATCGATCCCAGCAGGGTGGCCGCGTTGCCGCTGCTGAACGCGGCGTCGCGGAACAGCCTCAGCGGGAACATCGGGTCGGCCACCCGGCGCTCGATCAGGCAGAACAGCGCCAGCACGGCCGTGCCGCCGATCAGTCCGGCCAGCACCCACGGGTTGCTCCAGCCCATGGTGTGGCCGCCGTACGGCTGGATGCCGTAGGTGATCCCGGCGAGCAGGGCGGTCAGGCCGACGGCGAAGGTCAGGTTCCCCCACCAGTCGATCCGGGCCGGGCGCCGCACGCCGGTGTCGCGCAGCGAGCGGTACGCCCACAGGGTGCCGAGCAGGCCGATCGGCACGTTGACCCAGAAGATGGAGCGCCAGTTCCACTCGGCCAGCACGCCGCCGAGCACCAGGCCGATGAACGAACCGGCGATGGCCGCCACGATGTTGACGCCGAGCGCGGTACCGCGCCGGTGGGCGGGGAAGGCGTCGGTGATGATCGCCGCGCTGTTGGCCATCAGCATCGAGCCGCCGACCGCCTGGGCCACCCGCCAGCCGATCAGCCAGAGTGCTCCCCCGCCGCCGGACATCGGGTCGAGCGACAGGGCGACCGAGGTCAGGGTGAAGATCAGGAAGCCGGCGTTGTAGATCCGGACCCGGCCGTAGATGTCGCCGAGCCGGCCGAGGGTGACCACCAGGACGGCGGTGACCAGCATGTAGCCCATCAGCATCCAGAGCAGGTAGCTGACGTTGCCGGGCTCCAGCGGGTTGAGGCCGATGCCGTTGAAGATCGCCGGGAGTGAGATCAGCACGATCGAGCTGTTGATCGTCGCCACCAGCGTGCCCAGCGTGGTGTTGGACAGCGCGATCCACCTGTAGCGCGTGTCGCCGTCCGGCACGGTACGCATCCGACTCTCCCCATCCCAGATAGTTAGCTTCCGCTAGCTAACTATCTTCCCGCCGACCCGCGCCCCCGGCAAGGCCCGTCCGGTCACGGTCCGGCCAACGAGCACCGGCCGCTGCCCGGCCGGCCGGCCGCTTGGACCTAGGCCCGTCCGGCCGTCGGGCCCGTACCGCGCTGCCGGTAGCACAGCTCCGGGCGGCCGACCTGCCCGTACTGCGGCTCCCGGACCGCGAACCCGGTCTCCACCAGGTGCTCCAGGTAGCGCCGCGCGGTGATCCGGGACACCCCGGCGGCGGCCCCCGCGGCCGCCGCCGACAGGCCGGTGGCGGACTCCCGCAGCACCCCGGCGACGGCCTCCAGGGTGGGCGCGCTGAGCCCCTTGGGGAGCGCGGCCCGCTCGGGCGTGCGCAGCAGGGCGAAGGCCTGGTCGACCTCGTCCTGGCCGGTGGCCTCGCCGGCCCGGCCGAGGCTGTCGCGGTAGCGCGCGTAGCTCTCGAGCCGGTCGGTGAGCGCGGCCGCGCCGAACGGCTTGAGCAGGTACTGGACCACGCCCGCCGACACCGCCTGCCGGACCATCGTCAGGTCGCGCGCCGAGGTGACCGCGATGACGTCGGTGGGGTGGCCGGCCGCCCGTAGCGTCCGGCACAGCCGCAGGCCGTGACCGTCCGGCAGGTAGAGGTCGAGCAGCATCAGGTCGACCGGCGTCCCCTCGGTCCGCGCCCGGTCGAGCCGGCGCAGCGCGTCCGCGCAGCTGTGCACGGTGTCGGCGACCCGGAAGCCCGGGGTGCGGCCGACGTAGAGGGTGTGCGCGGCGGCGGCGACCGGGTCGTCCTCGACCACCAGGACGGAGATCATCCGACCGGTTCCCGGCTCAAGGGGAGTCGTACGGTGAGCACCGCGCCGCGTTCGCGGCCGAGTTCGACGGTGCCGCCGTTGCGGCGGGCGGTCTGGGCGACCAATGCCAGGCCGAGGCCCCGGCCGTGCTGCTTGGTGGTCCAGCCCCGGCGGAACACCTCCTCGGCGGCGTCCGGGTCGATGCCCGCGCCGGTGTCGGCGACCCGGAGCAGCAGTTCGCCGTCGCGGGCGAGGGCGGTGACGGTGACCTCGGGCGGGCCGGCGCGGCGGGCGGCGTTCTCGATGGCGGCGTCCACCGCGTTGTCGATCAGGTTGCCGAGCAGGGTGACCAGGTCGCGCGGGGCGAGGGCGGCGGGCAGCACGCCGTCGTCGATCCGGCTGTCCTCGGTGAGGGTGAGTTCCACGCCACGTTCGGCGGCCTGGGCGGCCTTGCCGAGCAGCAGGGCGGCCAGCACGGGCTCGCCGAGGGCGGCCACCACGCGGTCGGTGAGCCGCTGGGCGAGGGCGAGTTCGGCGGTGGCGAACTCCACCGCCTCGCGGTGGCGGCCGAGTTCGATCAGCGAGACCACGGCGTGCAGCCGGTTGGCTGCCTCGTGCGCCTGCGCGCCGAGCGCCTCCGCGAAGCCCCGGACCGAGTCCAGTTCCCCGGTGAGGCCCTGGAGTTCGGTGTGGTCCCGGAGGGTCACCACGGTGCCCAGGCCCGGGCCGACGGCCGAGGTGTTGAGCAGTACCACCCGTTCGGCGGTGAGGTGCACCTCGTCGCGGACCGGGGCCGGGGCCAGCAGGGCGCGGGTGAGCGAGTCGGGCAGGCCGAGGGTGTCCACCGCGGACCCGGCCACCCCGTCGGTGAGGCCGAGCAGTTCGCGGGCGGCGTCGTTGCAGAGCAGCACCCGGTGCGCGGTGTCCAGCAGGACCAGCCCCTCGCGGACCGAGTGCAGGGTGGCCTGGTGGTAGTCGTACAGGTGGCTGAGTTCGGCCGCGCCCATCCCGTGCGTGTGGCGGCGCAGCCGGACGGTGACCAGCGCGGTACCGGCGGCGCCGAGCGCGAGCGCGGCCAGGGCGACGCCGGCCAGCGCGAGCACCGGCCCGCGCAGCTGGTCACTGATCGCGTCGACCGTGATGCCCGCACTGACCAGGGCCACCACGTGCCGCTGATCGTCGAGGACGGGTGCCACCACCCGCACCGAGGGGCCGAGCGTGCCGGTGTACGTCTCCGGGAAGACCTCCCCCGCCAGCGCCCGGTCGATGTGGCCGAGGAACGGGCGGCCGATCTGCGCCGGGTCGCGGTGCGCCCAGCGGATGCCGCTGGTGTCCATCACGGTCACGAAGTCCACCCCGGTCTCCCGGCGGACCTGCTCCGCGTACGGCTGGAGGACGGCCGAGGGGTCGGGGGCGGCGGCGGCCTCGCGGACCGTCGGGGCGTCCGCGACGCTGACGGCCACGGCCCGGACCCGGCCGAGCGCGGCCTGTTCGGCCCGGTCCGCCGTGAACAGGTAGGCCAGCACCGCGCCCCCGGCCACCACCCCCGCCACGATCACCACCTGCACCAGGAACAGCCGTCCGGCCAGGCTGCGCGTACGGCGGCGCGGCGGGCGGGCGGGGTGCGGGGTCATGCCGGACAGTCTGCCCTGCCGCCCGCCGCGGGCAAGGGGTGCAGCGGTGTGAACTCTATGAACGCAAACGTGACGGCCGTCACCCCGGCGCCCATAGTCGGATCGGCCCTCCACCCGGGCCGCCAGGAACCGCAGGACCCGCAGGGCGAAGGAGCCGCAGGATGACGACCTCAGGAACAGACCGGAGCGACCGGACCGCCGGGCCCGGCCGAGCCGTCCGGACCGGAAGATCCGACCGCACCCACTACCTCTACCTCGCGGTGATCGCCGCCGTGGTCGGCGGCGTGGTGCTCGGGCTGGCCGCGCCCGACGCGGCGGTCGAGCTCAAGCCGGTCGGCACCGGCTTCGTCAACCTGATCAAGATGATGATCAGCCCGGTGATCTTCTGCACCATCGTGCTCGGTGTCGGCTCGGTGACCAAGGCCGCCAAGGTCGGCCGGGTCGGCGGCCTGGCGCTCGGCTACTTCCTGCTGATGTCGACCGCGGCGCTCGGCATCGGCCTGCTGGTGGGCAACCTGATCGACCCGGGATCCGGCCTGCACCTGACCGCCGCCCTCGCCAAGTCCGGCCACGCCCAGGCGGCCACCGGCGCCGCCACCGGCACCGCGGACTTCCTGTTCGGGATCATCCCGACCACGGTGTTCTCGGCGCTCACCGAGGGCAAGGTGCTGCAGACCCTGCTGGTCGCCCTGCTGGCCGGGTTCGCCCTGCAGGCCATGGGCCCGGCGGGCGCACCGGTGCTGCGCGGGGTCGAGCACCTTCAGCGGCTGGCGTTCCGGATCATGTCGATGATCATGTGGCTGGCCCCGGTCGGCGCCTTCGGCGCGATGGCCGCGGTGGTCGGCGCGACCGGGACGGCGGCCCTGAAGAGCCTCGCGATGATCATGATCGGGTTCTACACCACCTGCGTGATCTTCGTGGTGGTGGTGCTCGGACTGCTGCTGCGGCTGGTCGCGGGCGTCAACGTGTTCGCCCTGCTGCGCTACCTCGGCCGCGAGTTCCTGCTGATCCTCTCCACCTCCTCCTCGGAGAGCGCACTGCCGCGCCTGATCGCCAAGATGGAGCACGTCGGCGTGAGCCGGCCGGTGGTCGGCATCACCGTCCCGACCGGCTACAGCTTCAACCTGGACGGCACGGCGATCTACCTCACGATGGCGTCGATCTTCATCTCCGAGGCGCTCGACAAGCCGATGCCGCTCGGCCAGCAGCTCTCCCTGCTGCTCTTCATGGTGATCGCCAGCAAGGGCGCGGCCGGCGTCACCGGCGCGGGCCTCGCCACCCTGGCCGGCGGGCTGCAGTCCCACCGGCCCGAACTGGTGGACGGCGTCGGGCTGATCGTCGGCATCGACCGCTTCATGTCGGAGGCCCGCGCGCTCACCAACTTCGCGGGCAACGCCGTCGCCACCGTCCTGATCGGCCACTGGACCAAGGAGCTCGACCACGACCGGCTCCGCGAGGTGCTCGCCGGACGCCTGCCGTTCGACGAGACCACGCTCGTCGACACCGGCCACGACGGCGCAGGCGGGCACGGCACCGACGACGGCACCGGCGGCGGCCACGGCCACCGTGGGGGCGGCGCCGATGCGGTGGAGGTACCGGCACAGCCGGGCGGGCCCGGCCTGGAGAAGGCCGGCGCCTGATCCCGGCGCCCGGCCCCGCCGCACCTGCGGCCCGTACGCGC